>CAZMZI010000001.1:0-36267 GCA_964570775.1 uncultured Pseudomonadales bacterium
ATTGTTGAGTCACCAATTTATCAAGATGTGCTAGACAACTGGTGGCAACGCTTGGGTAGTAACATTACTATTGAAGAAACAGTACCAATTAATAGTAATTTAGTTGTATATAAAGTTAAAAGAAGCAAATGAAAAGCAATAACCTTTTTTACTTTGTTCTTGGATTACTAATTGTTATTGGTTTTGCACTTCGTCTGTATCCTGGGAGCAACCATCTTATTTGGAGTTATGACCAAGCCCGAGATTCTGTGGTAATTAGATCGGTTTTTGGTGAAAAAAACATACTACTCGTTGGCCCTCAGACAGAATATGTAGGCTTAAGTCATGGTCCTCTTTACTACTACATGCTTGCCCCTTTTTATCATTTAGGTCAATCCAATTTAAACATTCCACTTTTCTTCATGATTTTCAGTAACATTGCTACTATCGTGCCACTGGCGTTGCTAACTCAGAGTATGTTTAAAAGAAAGTCAACAACCCTATTTGTGGTACTTCTCTTTGCTTTTGCCTATCAACAAGTTGAGTATGCTCGGTGGCTTTCAAACGTCTCAATCACAATTCCATTTCTAGCTTGGTTTTTTTACTATATGTGGCAATCTGTTTCAAGGCATACAAACCTACTATTGGCTGGACTTTTTCTAGGACTGGCAATTCAAGGGGAGATTTTTTTACTGTACCTCATGCCTTTTTGCATAGTTTTCTTTTTGAATGTAAGAATGCCGAGTAAAAATAGTATTCGCTTTTTTGTAGGTTTACTTATTTCACTATCATCATTTATTTTAGCGGAACTTCGTTTTGGATTTTTGGCAACCAACACATTTATTACCTCATTTCTTGGTGACCAAAAAATTGCAGCTGGTAGCCCAAGTACAGCATTGCTTGGGTACTTAGACCATTTAGGCTTAACGGTGTATCAATCTATTGGTGGTTTAACTCCAAGTATGGGCTTACTACTTCTTGGAGGTGGAGTTTTGTGGCTAACACTACTGTATTCTTCTGGGGAGCTTAAAAAAAATATTCAAGCTGTTTCATTTTTGCTCTTTTTCTTTTTTTCACACAGCATTTTGTTCACGTTTAAATACGTTGATTCCGTCTTTTTAGATATATCAATTACTATTCCACTGTTTATTTTGACAGCCTTTTTACTGCACAAACTCTTTTTTTCTCGATTTACTGTCCTTGCAGTTGGGATACTTTGCTTTGGAGTAGTCACTCAACTTTATCAATTATATGCAAACACAGTACATCAAACTCCCATGCAATCGTATAAATTCCACCAAGGTGGCATTTTATTCTCACAGAAAAAAGAAATTGTGGAACAACTGTATGCAATGGCAGATAACAAGCCGTTTACTTTTGGTGTATTGGGTACCCCGTACGGTGTACAAACAACTTGGGCTACCATTTTTGAACAACTGCTTGCTGAGCATCCTACGTATCAAAAACCACAGTGGTTTGGGTTTCAAGCATTAGGATACCCCTATGATTCTTACTTCACAAAGACAGATCACCCTGGCATGCCTCACTTTGTCATAATTGAAGAGAATATTCTTACTTTAGCTGGAGAATATGTAGTGGCAGACTACATGAAGCAACTTGATGCAACAACACAAATGGAGCAAGAGCAAACCATGTATGGATTTAGAATTCAAGTTAGAAATCCTATCCTAAAGTAGGTGTTACTTGATTTTGAGCAACACTCCAAACTTTACGATTACCCAAACTGCTCGCAACGCATCTTTTAAACCTATTTTTTTGCCTTCTTCATAGGTACGTCCATGGTAAGCAATACCTATTTCGTACATTCTCAAATTCATGTGCGCAACTTTTGCAGTTATTTCTGGTTCAATGCCAAAGGAATTTTCTGTAATGATAATACTTTGAATAATTTCTCTCCTAAACATTTTATACCCAGTTTCCATGTCAGTAAGGTTAACATTATTAAATATATTTGAAAGTAAAGTGAGATAGGTATTGGCAAGATAGTGCCAGAAATAGACAACCCTATGTGCTCTTGAGCCAACAAACCGAGTACCATATACAACATCGGCTTTTTCATCCAATAGAGGTTGAAGTAATCTGGGGAGATCTAGTGGGTCATACTCCAAATCAGCATCTTGTATTACAACAAAGGTACCCGTTGCTTTAGCAATACCATCTCGTAATGCTGCACCTTTGCCACCATTTTTTGTTCTTAAAATACACGTATCTATTTTCTTTGCAATTTTTTTAAGAACATCTCTAGTAGCATCTGTTGATCCATCGTCAACAACAATAATTTCTAGCGAAGGAACACCGCATTTTCTTACTGCATCTACAACGTGTTCAATTGTTTTTTCTTCATTAAAGACTGGAATTACTACCGAGAGCAAAGGGTGTTTACTCATTTTTTTTCTTTTCTATTTCTTCTAGCTTGGTAAGTACAGCTTTTCTGCGAACAAACTGTTCGACTTTTTTTTCTAGAGTCTTAATCTTAAAGTAGCTCAAAAATAACACAACGGAAAGAATCATGAATGCCATGACAACAAGTAAATCAAAAACTCGAGCAAAACTAAGTAATCCCGTAATGCCTAAAAGTAAGTGTGGAAATAGAGCTACAACGATAAAAAGTATCCAAACTGAAATCCATGCAGATGTTTCAATAGCTGTTAAGTTTTCTTTTTTACGATGTATTGTAACTACGTAAATCATTACGAGTGCAAACAAAGCTGAGGCTATCTGAAATACTGTCATAACGTTAACCTCCAGAGTACCACACTATGTAGAAAATCAAGAGTATTAAGTAGAGTCATACCCTTGTCGTGGTCATGGTAAATAGTATCTATCGATACTACAGCGAATCTTAATTTAAATCGAGACACCCTGCACGCAATTTCCATTTCTACTTGATAACCAGGTGACACCCAAAGAATTTGTTTGAGTACTTTCTTTTTGAACGCCTTATAGCCAGAGGGAATATCTGGTATGAGTGGTCCGCCAAAAAAAAACTTTACCACTAATGAAGCAGCAAAGTTAGATACTCTTTTTATAAACGGCATTGCCGTATCTCTTTTACGTGCGCCAAATACAACATCATACCCTTCATCTAGCTTGTTTTGAAATAATCCAAGTTCAGTAGTTGAGTGCTGATCATCAGCGTCCATGAGGATGACAGCCTGAGCACCGCAGTGCTTAAATGCATAGTCACACCCAGTTTTTAGGGCTGCACCTTTTCCTAGATTAATCTCATGTGTTAGTACATGTGGTGTGTATTTTTTTGCTATATGTGTGGTGTTATCAGTTGAACCATCGTCTACAAAAATAACATTAGTGGTAATAGCACTAACCTTACTGAGTACTCTATCTACGTATTTGCTCTCATTGTAACCTGGAATCACCACCCATGTTTTTGTGTTTACCACAGACATATATTACTTGTTCCAGTACTCCACAAAGTACTTCACTGTTTGAGCTATACCTTCATCTAAACTCATTTCTGCGTGCCATCCAAGTTGTGTTCTAGCTTTGCTAGCATCAGCATATAACTTTCGAGGATCACCAGGTCTATCTGGAAAATGGGTTACTCTAGCTTTTTTCCCCAATACACTTTCAATAGCTGCTATTAAATCAAGTACAGTTGAAGGTTTTTGGGTAGACACGTTGAAGTAATGATATTTACCACTTTGGTTTTCACAAAATGGTATTGCTAATAAATGAGCAGATACGATATCTTTTATGTGTATGTAGTCCCTTAGATGTTTCCCATCGCCCCAAACCGTTACCTCCTCACCATTGTATATTTGTTTAATGAAACGAGGGAGTGCGTGTGTTTCCGGTTCATGATGCTCTTCAGGGCCATACAAGTTAAAATATCTCAGAGCAACGCCAGTCATGCCAAATGATGAAACGTATGATGAAATGAGTCCCTCCATTGCTAATTTTGTCATCCCATAAGGATTGATTGGCAGAGTTCTATCATCTTCTTTAATTGGTATTGAAAGTGGTTCACCATATACGGCAGCACTAGAAGAAAAAATAAATGTTGGTACATTATTTTTTCGCATTGCTTCAAGAACACTTACAGTTCCACTTATATTGTAATCAACAAATTTTTGTGGATATTTCACCGACTCACCTGTTTCAATCAGTGATGCTAAATGAAATACTACATCTACATCTTTAATTTCAGCATCCATCCTTTCGCTATCTCTTACATCTGCAATGACTGTATCGAACTCCTTACTCTCTCTGATATCAATATTCTTTACGCTATGTCCGTCTTGTATTAAAGCACGCTGTAAGTGAGTACCTAAAAACCCAGAACCTCCAGTTACTAGTATACGTTTTCCCATATCACTCCTTATGCTACCCAATATCCCTGTACAAAAAGTATCGTATTAATAATAAGTAGTATACCCGAAATTACGAGCCATACAGCCAATTGTTTTGGTTTTGATGAAAGAGAGTGTGATACCACCATAAAGAGCGGAAAACATGCAAGGACATATCGAGGAATACTTGATAAGCTACCAGTAAGTGTTGGTATTAGTAAGGCTAGTATAGAGAAAAGTAAGTATGAGCTTCGAATTTTTTTTCTTTGCACAAACAGTACAGTTGCAGTAAGTGTGAACAGCGCAAAATCTTGCACATAAGAAAAATACTTCCAATCAAATGGTCTGTATGTTATGAGAATTTTAATGTATCTATACAAGACCTGTGGTAACAAAATGATGGATTCTTGTCTACCTGCACCAAACTCGGACTGTACATGAAAAAAATACAGTGCGTCATTGAAAGTTATCTGTAAGTAAGCCATGTACACCAAAAGTCCCATTCCTCCTAAACACATTAAAGCCAATAACGGTACTTTTTTACTATAACTTTGTCCTTTTTTTTGAATGAGAACTTCCAACATAAGTGCAGGAACCAATGCAATCCCCACTACTTTTGTTGCACTTGCTAACGCTGCAAAAAAAACTGCTACTAGCCATAGTCGCTTTCTTGCAAATAGAAAGCTGCTTACAACTAAAAACAAAAAAAGTGATTCAGCATACAAAGATGTAAAGAAAAAAGCTGTAGGAAATAGAAGTACTACTGCCACTAGTTTCCAGTTGTTTGTTACTTTGTCATCAATTGTTTGTAGTTTTACAAATGCAAACAGAAATGCGACTAAAAATGAAAATGAAACAAACAGACCGCTAGAGATTACAGAAAAGCCCAAAGAGTACAGCACAAAAAGAAGTACCGGATAAAGTGGAAAAAAAGCTTGTATTAAGCCTGTACCGACATACCCGTTCGTTACAATAGTGATGTAGTGTACTCCATCAAAATTCGCAAATGAGTAGATACTTTTATCCAACCCTGATATCGCTAATTTTTCTGCAGAATATGGAAAACTCGGCTTGTACTCTAAAAAAGAATCTGAGACAAAGCTAACCGAGTGTATAACTACTCTCCACAACACAACGGTAACCAGAATAGTTAATAAAAGTGACCTTGTTTTCATACCAATTTCTTTTTGACTTCCTCCTTAAGCCTCAGAACAGAAAGTAAACTGAGTATGATACCTCCCAAGATGCTGATACTGTTCCCAGTAATTCTAGAAAGTGTTGCCTGGGAAAATGTAGTATGAATGGCATGTGTTCCTGCGGGTAAATTAAACGCCAGTCTACCTTGTATTTGTTCAGAATCGATATAGGTAACCATATTACTATCTACCGTTGTTTTCCACCCAGGAAAAAGCATCACAGGTTCTACCACAATAACATCAGTCGAACTTTCAACAGAATAGGTATGGGTAATAGTATTCCAAAAATCTGTTTTGACACTTCCCTGTCCCCTCAAAATTTTCGCCGTAGGTTCCCAATCGCCAATATCTAAGTAGGTAAAAGTTTTGGGTAGATTTTCATTTTGTGTGGAAGTACTTTGTGTGTATGCGTCATAGTCAATAATTGTTCTATGAAAGTAATCTATTGGCATAACGTGAGTGCCTATCCATAAAAAGTGAAATGATAGCAATGCAAGTAAAAAGCGAATCTTTTTTCCTACCATGCTGCTCACTACTGTAAAAACTGGAATGAGACAGATAAAAAATATGAGAGAAAGTCTCCATGGGAACTGAACAAACCTTAGCAGAGGCACGGTATTCCATAGCCATTCAGACTCTGTAAGTTGAAGAAAAAGTAGCCCAACACAAATAACAACAAAAAACAAAAGATGCGTGTATTTGCTTGAAGTCTTTAATCTTAATCTAGACAAAATAAATATTGCAAACAGAACTGTGAAAATGGGCAGCAAACCAACTTGTGTTCCCAAAGAATCAATCGATCCTTTCTGAGAATAGCCAAAAGTAAGCGGCGCAAACAGTAATTGTTGTATGGTTGCAAAGTGACTAGAAAATGCTGATTGATTTTCACTCTGAGTAACTACTGTTACCGATGATTCAAGCACTGCAGGTATCCAAAACCATGCTGTAAGTGCAAATCCCAGTAGGAAGGTAAGAAAAAATTGCAAAAGTAATTTTTTACTTTGCCACAGCAACACGACAGCATACAAAAGTAGTAGGGGGGTTGCTATCAATACAGTGCTATTGTGTGAAAGTAAAAAAAGTGCCCACAATACAGATAGCTGTAGAAAAGTTGCCAAAGAAAAACTATTAGTTACTACCTTTTGGATTAAGGCGAACAACCATGGCATTAGCGCGTATGCAGTAATTTCGCCAATGCTGCCTCTGAAGTAAATAGTTGAAACTATGTAAGGATTAAAAAACCAAAGAAGTAAGACATTCACTTTAGCCAGTAATGCAGTAGAAAAAAATGATGAAAACCTTACCGCTCCTATCGCTCCAAGAAAAAGTGAGATCAGAACAATAATCTTAAAAGTCACTTCATAGTTTATTTTTACTACACTGAACGGAAGTGATAAAAGTGAAGGTAATGGATAGTTATAGTTAAAAACTGGATACCCATACCTATTAAAAAGTGTCGGAGCAATTCTAGGCGGTATTTGACCTTCTTTAAGAGCAATTTTATAGTTTGCAAAACGAGCAAGATGGTTTTCTCCGTCATGTGTATACGGAAATCCTTCATGAATATACAATCTTCCAGCAAAAATACTTAGTATAAAAGCACAAAAAATCAGTAAAAAATTGGTTTTCATTTTTTAAGCACGCTTCTATACATGGCAGCTGTTTCAGCCGCAGCTCTTTGCCAGCTAAACTTCTTTTCCCACTCTGTTGCTTTTTTTATATGTTCTAAACGTTTCGTTTTTGACCAAGACAACACTGATTCGACTGCTAAAGCCATTTCTTCTGCAACCGGCGTAGTCACTATTGCTGCCGTACCAGCAACTTCAGGTAACGACCCACCATTAGTTGTAACCACTACAGTTTTACATTTCATTGCTTCTAAAACTGGCAAGCCAAACCCTTCGTACAGCGAGGGTTGCACGTAACACAGTGCTCCAGAGTATAAGGCTGATAATTCTTTTGAAGAATCTACAAGCACGTCTGTTAGGAAGTGAACCCTATCTTCTACATTTGATAGTGCAAGTTGTTGCTCGATCCATTTCCACTCGGGAATTGGCTGAGGTAAAAAATGTTTTCCAACGCAAACTAAATGAACATAATCAGGTAAAAATTTTATCATTTTTACTAATTGAGGAATATTTTTGTTGTAATTTATGTCTCCAACATATAGGACATACACTTTTGGTAAATTATGGAATTTTCTTACTTCTTCAATTACTCTTTCTGGTTGTGGTGCTAAGGAATCACTTGCAGCTAGGGGTACAACCGCTATTTTTTCAGGACGAACATCTAATAACGAAACAATGTCTCTTTTTGAACATTCTGAGTCTGTAATCACCGCAGAAACTCTTTTTAAAGCCAACTTTTGTTTCGCTAGCTTTAGTGTACCTTTCACACCAGGCTTGTAGTGTTCTGGATATATAAGGGGAATCACATCATGAATAGTCACAATTGTTTTTTTTACAGACAGCAATGGTAAAGTGTCGAAAAAAAGATCAAAAAAGGGATAGTGAATAATGTCAACTTTTGGTTTTTCATGAGCTTCAAGAATAGTTGATCTATACACAAGCAGGTCTGGAATCATTTCTAGTGCTGCAATTAAATTCCTCGTATAGTTTCCAACTCCTCTAATAACATGACCAGATGCCAGTGGATGTGTATTGATGAGTACTTTAAGTAAGTTATCCATGTTGCATCTCCCAAAGTTTTAAATACACCACTGGGTGATGTAGTGCACTCATCACAGCAAACACAAAACCAGGTAAACCATCATAAAATCCTTTATGCCGTACAAATAGTAGAAAAAAGGTAACTAATGGTTTGTAAATACAATAAATGACTGCATTACTAGGTGTAGGTTTTACTTTCTTGGTATGTAGCTGAGTTGCAGCAAAGGTTGTGTATGTATTAAACTTTCGTAAATAATCAGCAAATGACGGGTTACCATAATGGATTAAGTGTCCCTCAGCTGTACCAACTACTCCATCTACATGCATTTGCTCATGAACGTCCTTTTGTGGTAGTTTAGCTTTTCCCTGTTTGTATAATCTAATAACCGAATCAGGGTACTGTCCACCCTTTTTCAAAAAACTGCCTAAAAAATAGTTTTTTCGTGGTATCCACCATGCTGCAGCTGGATTTTTTTGTAAATCACTAGTTTTAATCTTAGTAATAAACTCTCCCAGTTGTTTATCCACGACCTCATCTGCATCTAGTTGCAATACTAACTCACCTTTTGCTGCATCCATGCCAATTTGCTTATTTATATGAAAATTTAACTTATTGGTTGTTTGTATAACTCTAGTAGTGTATTTTTTTGCCAACTCAACAGTACCATCAGTAGATTCACCATCTACAACAATAATTTCATCAGCAATATCACGTACAGACTCTAAACATCTTTTAATGTTCTTTTCTTCATTGTGTACAGCTAAAACAACAGATAACATGACTATTCCTTAACCTTCCATGTGTTATCTTCCCATGTTAGTAGCATTTTCTCAACATTGCTCCTATCACTTTCTTGAGCTATGAAGTGATACTTTCCGAGTTTCTCACCATATCTAAAGCCAATTTTGTCTGGGTTTTGTTTTACTACAGTAGTAAAAAAAGTATTTGGATCTAATTTAAGATACCAAGCAACTATAATATAGTGGTATCCTCCTCCATCAATAATTGCTACTTGAGCATCTGAAGCAGTCTCAGTTTTTGTTAGTGCACTTGAAATGCCACCTTGGTACAAGATTCTCATTTGCTCAGGATATCTAGCAAAATAGGTACTAACGTAGACACCAAAAAAAATAGTTGAACTGATTATAAAAAGGTAACCCACAAATGATACTGCTCTCTTTTTTTCGTATTTTTTTACTACAATACTGATTCCTTTAACACCAATGAGCAGTAACACAACAAAAAAGAAAAGACTTCTTGTGGTATGTGGGGTGTCAACAGTTATTACTGAGGGGAACAAACTCATAAAGAGCAAGGCAACAAGAAAGAGTTCTTGTTTACACTTCGCTGCTTCCTTAAAGTCGTTACCTATCATTTTTTTTAGCACATAGACGACAACAATAGCAGTTCCAAGTAGGGAAAATATATAGACTGGCCACACAATGTTTCCCCAGTTTGGTAATGTATGCCAAGGATGAGTTCCACCTCGAATTGTAACAAAACTTGGCGAAAAACTTGCCATTGTTGCTTTTATAAGTAACTGCATGTAATACACGTACTTACTCCCCAAAGTTGATTGTAGATAGGATGGCAAAGACAACCGATATTCAACAGATTTTGCCCAAACTAACTCATCATTAAAAATAGTGATAGAACTTTTTTGTGCTGTAAGTGGTGCAAGGGTGACAAAAAAGAAAAAAGCTATGAATCCACACATTATAACAATTGGCAACCATGCTTTCCAAAGTTTAACTCCATACCAGAAAATGAGCAAAATGGTAATAAATGGAACATATAACAATGGCGTGTTGTAAGTGCCGCATGCCATAAAAAGTAGTAGACCAGATACAAGTTGTAACCATTTGTTCTCTCTAGCTTTCAATCCAACTGCCAAGAAAAGAACAAACAACACAAGTGCAACATTGGCTTCAAAAGCTAATCTGGAATAGAAGAAAAAAACAGGCGAAGTGGCAATAAGAAAAGCATATAAAACTCTCCATTTTTTGCTCAAATTAAAACTATCTGCCAGATAGTAACTGACAACTATAAGCAAACCTCCCGCCAGAGCAGATGGTAAACGAACAATTGCATCGCTATACCCAAAGAGCGTGAAAAGTGGAACTAAGCTGAGTGGATATCCAAGAAGTTTATAGTCTCCAAAGGACTCGAGCGCCAATGGCCATGACCTGCCCCACTCATCTTTGCCTGATTCTCTTAATAAGAGTGCGTTGTAGGCTAGAGCTGCTTCATCCCTGTTTAAAATACTCTCAGAGCCCAAATTAAGCCAAACTAACCGTAAGATCACTGAAATACTGGTTATAAGAATAAGCAATAAAAGTACACTATTTTTCTTGTGCATAGAGTCCATATCCTGTTGGGTAACGATCTAGTTCACGGAGTGAAGCAGCTGAAAAAACAGAACTAACATAGCCAGGTTCTGCTAGTAACACTGAATTTCCTGAATCACTTAGAAAAGTCTCAGCTCTAAACTTGATGTTTCTTAACTGTAGTTTAGTATCAAAGCTAGAAAACTCTGTACCAGTTTGACGTATTTGTTGCACTTCGTTAGGTGAGTATTCATACAATAACATCCATAAATACAACCGAGTATCTGGAGTTTGCACGTACACGGTTTCATAGGATTTACTTAATTCAACAGCATCATGCGCAATATCTCGATAGGTATCTTGCCAGGATTTTTTACTCATTGTTGGATATATGGTTCTGTAATAATGAACAAATTGCATAAAGCTAAACAAAGTACCGCAAACAATTGCAAGAGTTGTTGCTGTAATAAAAAACTGCGTTATTTTGTTGGTTTGATATGTAAGCATCCAGAATAATCCAAACCCAAGAATTAAAGAAAGTGGTGCTAAAGCAAAAAGAGAACGCTGAGCATGGGGAACTTCTAACGGTATTGATGCTGGCACTAAAGCTACTACTAGCCAAAATAGTATAAACAAACTTACTTTGCGACTTTTGAGAATCAGAGAAAGTAGTCCTACTATAAAAAAGACAAATGTTGGATATAAAAAAAGACCAAATACACCCGTACCATGTCTTAGGTTTTGATCACCGGTAAAAAAAAGGTAACTAGGGTGTAGATGTGTTGTAATATTTGTCACAATTTTTTTAAGCAAAAAAACCCTTCTATTAAAGAAGAGACCATCAATTCTCGAGTTTGCAATACTTTGTACTTGGTTTGCCTCAATAACAAAAGTACTGTTGTTTAGCACTGATGCGGCACTAAGCCTAACTGTTTGACTTGCCGAATATGAACTTGATCTCCACATTGGTACTAATATAGCTGCATACAACAGAAGTGCCGTGATACTTACACCAATCAACGTGCGTTTGACCGAATTGGAACTCTTGAACCATTCCAAGACTGTAAACGCTATAAATACTAGTGGCCAAATAAACTGAACAGCAAAATAGGTATAGGTGGCAAAAGCACCGACTAACGCGGAAAGTAGCAGAAAAACTATTTTTCTTTGTTCAAAACTTTTTAAAACAAAAACAAAAGAAAGTAAAACAAGAAATTGAGCAAAAGCACTTTCAAACCCTACAATAGAATAATGTATAGCCCAAGGTGAGAGTGCAACCATTGCGGCAATAGATAAAAATAAATTCTTTTCTTCTAGTTTTGGTAGTGACTTACAATACCTTTGGTAGATTGCTACTCCTAACCAAGCAGCCAAAAAAATAGTAGCAACACCACCTATAAGATTTGGGAGTCTTACCAGCCAGTCATAATCCGGTAGAATTCGATATAGCACACTTACAACCCAGATATATCCAGGAAGCTTATAATCACCATAAGACAAAAAAAATGGTTGAAGCCAAGTTTTTCCATGTATATCAGTTGCAAAATGTGCAACTGATCGTGCATCTACTGCAATAGCCACCTCATCCCAATACAGAGGTTTTGTTTGACTAATAAACAAACCAATCCTTGTCAAAACTCCTAAACTCACCAAACAGAGTAGTAGTATCCAGATAATTTGCTTATGTAGCATGTCAAAATTATAACTCATTCCTGTGTATAATGGAGTCACCATGAGAATAAGGTGGTTCATAGCTTTTTTACTTTTCATTTCCCTCGCTTTTCGTTTTTGGTATTTCTCCACACACGTAGTAGTAAGTAATGACACTCTCAGAGACGCACAAATTGTTGAAGAGCTTACAAGATCGGGAAACTATCTACCTACAGTTGGGCCAAAAGCAAGTGTTGGAAATTTTTATCTACCACCACTTTACTATCAAGTTCATCTTTTGTTTTCTGTACTCTCAAATCACCACCCTTTAACCATGAATGTTGTGAATACATTTATCGAAGCTCTAACCCCTGTAGTGGTTTTTTTGCTACTTCTTAAAGTATCGAGCAAACACTTTGCTTTCATTCTTTCACTTTTGTATGTATTTGCACCACTCCCTGTTATTTTCGGAACTAGAGCATGGAATCCAATAACAATACCTTTTTTTACCTCACTTGCAGTGCTACTTTGGCTGCACTTTTTGGAAACAAAAAAAAGATATCTTATTCCTATCATGGTTGCCGCAGTTACTGTGGCACTTCATTTACACTACCAATCCGTGGTAGTTCTTCCCTTTTATCTCATTTGTTTTTTTTGGTCTATCAAAACATATCCAAAACTGTTGTGGTATTGGTTACTCGGCGCAAGTATAGCGGTACTCTCACTTTTACCCTATGTAGTGGGTGAGGCACAAAATCAGTGGCAAAACACCTTAGCAATACAAAATTATTTTTCTGGCGAACATTCTCAATACTTTGATAGAGTGTCGAAACCAGAATATATTTACACCTTTTTGCCCGCCTTTTTTGAACGTGTACTCACAAACAGCACAACACAGCAGCATTGGTTTGGGAGAGTCTTAGGACTCTCAGCAGTGAGTTGTTTTGTTTTGTTACTCAAGAAACAACCGGTGAAGTGGAAAACTCAAGATAAATATCTGTTTTTATTACTTAGCTATGTGATAAGCATAGTAATTGCTCTACGTCTCTATAAAGGTGACAAAATAGACTACTATATGAGTACGTTGTTCACGGCACCACTTTTCTTTCTTGCAGCCCTCAGTAAAATACATACTAAAGCAGCAATAGCTGGTGCTAGTATCCTTATTCTTTTTGCATTTAAAACCACTGTAGCCATACCACAATTTAATGATCTAAAAGAACTTGATGCTGTGGTAAAAACACTTAAACAGCATAGTACTGTGGAAGGCTTTCGCTACTTTTTTTATGATATTCGACAAGCAAACACCTTCAGTTATCTCATTTACAAAAACCCTGAAATAAAAATGAATCAGAAAAGCAGTACTATTGTTGACATATTTGAGTCAACAGCAACCATTTCCATATCACCAACTCTATGTAGTAATTCTTATAAAGAAGAGCAATCAAATGCTGAAAGGTTTTCACAATTTAAATGTGAATATGACTACCAACCCACTGTACCTTCAATGAAGTTTAAAGATTTTGCTATTCAAATTGGAACGGTTACTGATACAAATGGAATTGAAGTAAAACATAGTGTTGATTCATCACACGGTACGGATATACTGCTAACAGACCTTTTTTGATACACATACTCATGAACCTACATAAAGCATTTCTAAAAATAGTAAAAGAACACAGCATCTATTTGTTCATAATTGGCTGCTTTGCCCTCTTAGGTTCACTGCCTTTTTTTCATGAAGGTTTGTACACCGCACATGATATTTGGCATCAAGTAGCAAGAATTTTTCACTATACCCAAGCTATCAAAGACGGTCAGTTATTCCCAACCTGGATCAGCACACTTTCTCAGGGTCATGGCTACCCCTTGTTTATTTTTTCATATCACATGCCATGGATTGTTGGCACGCCACTGGCATTACTTGGGATAGATATTCAACTGGTGCTTAAAATTCTGTTTGTCTCCTCGTTTTTTGCATCTGGAGTTGCTTTGTATGCAGTAGCATGGCATCTAACTAAACACAAAATTGCTGCCACTACAGCAGCAATACTGTACCTTTTTGCTCCCTACCACTTCTTAACAATGTATGTGAGTGCAGCAATTGGCACACAGTTTCAATTCGTTGTTTTACCGTTACTGTTCTTAGGTGCATCCTGGATTCTAGATAAAAAGCCTCGAATTGGAGTACTCTTATTAGCTTTAACAACTGCTGCCGGTATACTAAGTCATCTCATTACGTTTGCATTTATGTTTTTTGCTCTCATCTTGTATGTTTGTTACTCATTTAAGTTCACCAACATTCCTCAGCATAGGAAAAGAAAAGTGATAGTATTACTGGTTTATAGCATCTTTTTAGGATTACTTTTAGTAAGTTTTTACCTCATTCCATTTGTTGCATATAAAGACGCTATTATTGCTTCACTACCTGGAAATGGTTTTACTGACATTTATAAAAGTAATTTTGTCACGCTCAAGCAGTTACTCTACTCCAAATGGGGATTTGGACCAATTATAAGTAATGCAAAGGATGGTGAAATCTCACTCCAAGTTGGAATTGCTCATTGGATTGCTGTGGCTACCACTCTCGGTCTTTCTTTCATTACGATACTCAAGAAGAAGAAAATAAACACACAAGTATTCTTCTTTAGTGCCCTGTTTATAACCAGCGTAATAGGCATGTTGGATATTTCAAAAAAACTTTGGGAGGTAACAACTCGTTTTGTTGCTTTTGATTATCCTTTTAGGTTACTTATCATAGCTGTTTTTGCTGGATCGATACTTTCAGCATTCGCGGTATCATTCTTTAAAAAATACAAGTATGTGCCGCTCACCTTAGCACTAGTATTTGTACTTATTGCTAGTTATACAAATAGAAACCACATAAGAGTCAACTTATACACAGATGTTGAAACAAGTTTGTATGTACGCTCTGAAACGACTACAAACACGTTTCATGAGTACTTACCAAAAGGAGCAAATTCACAACTTCTTTCTAAAGATGCAGACAGTATTATTACTGCACCAGACGCAAGTGTCTCAGCTACTAATATAAAACAATCCACAGATACTTTGCTTTTTGATGCATCTGTATCTGCAGACAGTGATGTCGCTTTTCGACAGTTCTCTTTTCCAGGACAAACTTTGTATGTCGATGGCATTTATACTAACCATACCGTTGACGACAAAGGAAGAATACAAACAAAATTAAACGCTGGTATGCACTCTATTCTAATACAATATGAAGATACAACTCCAATTTTGCTTGGGAAAGTACTCACAGTACTTGGTTTATTATTTATTGTTCGATTTGTAATGAGAGAAAGTAAAAAGGAATGAAAAAAAATAATGCAACAGTCATTGCAGTTATGCCTGCATATAATGCAGCCAAAACACTCAAAAAAACGGTAGCAGATATCCCAAAAGATACTGTTGATACCATCATTTTGGTTGATGACAATAGCTCGGACGAAACAGTCCGCGTTGCAAAAGATCTTGACTTAAAAGTAGTTAAGCATCCCCAGAACAGAGGATATGGTGGCAATCAAAAAACATGCTATACCTTAGCATTATCAGAAGGAGCTGATGTTGTCGTTATGATCCACCCTGACTATCAGTACGATAGTACGTTAACTGCTGATATGGTAAAACCCATTATTGATGGCAAGTTTGATGTAATGTTAGGCTCACGAATTCGCACCAGAGCTGAGGCACTGGCAGGAGGTATGCCAAAATATAAATATATTGGCAACAGATTTTTAACATTAATTGAAAATACTGTACTTGGTCAAAATTTGTCCGAGTATCACACCGGATTTAGAGCATTCAGTAAAAAAGCGTTAGAAAAGGTTCCCTTTCACACCTACTCGGATGACTTTGTTTTTGATTCGCAAATACTCTTTGGGTGCATAGCAAATAATGAACGCATTGGTGAAATACCTGTTCCAGTTAGGTATTTCCAAGAAGCTTCTTCAATCAATTTTTGGAGATCTTGCGTTTATGGCTTGAGCATACTCAGAGACTTAGTTCTCTTTGCCCTCACAGGTGGAACTTACTTTATTCGTCGCTAATTTTGACAACTATTGTCTGTAATTACAGAGCGAGCATTATATACAAACACATATGAGTGCACTCCATTAGAAGCTTTACCTTCATAAAGCAGTTGAGCACCTTCAATCCTTTGGTCGGTAACAAATACTGCATCTACATTCTTCTCTACAGCTTTACAACCAATCGATTCTAAAGAATCATTTGTTGCAAATACTCTCCCCAACTCAACAGTATGTTGAAATCCAGATGATTCAAGCTCACCTAATTTTGCTAATTCTTGATACTTCTTAGCAGGCATCTTTGTATAGAATGCATAAAACATAAGTGGGTCTGAGTAGAATGGTTTGAAATAGATTTGTGAAGTTTGGGGCAAGGTTTGTAAGTAAGTATGTAAACTAGGTAAGTAACTTTGGTAGTAGTACTCATTTTTAGTTACATGCACTGAAAAATACTCTGTAAGATACAAAAAACTAAACGCAGAAGTTGTCACTACTAACAAGGCAAACATTGCAGGCTGGTACTTCTTTTGCAACCACTGCATAACAAGATCCACACCATAAAGCACTGCAATCAAAACAAAGGGATACCACATTGATATACGCACTTTTTGTGGATCACCTACCAAAATAGTTGGTAGAGGTGCAAACAAAACTCCAACGAGCAAAAGTGCTCTTTGATACCGTGCAAATACATTTTTTGCAGCAAAAACACCTACCACACCAATAATAAAGAATGGATAAAAAATTGGGTAGAGCTGTGCAAACCCCTCAACGGTCAAGAAAGTAAGGTCACTTTCACCTACTGAGACCAAGTAGTTTGGTGAGAAAGTGGATAGGTACCTTTCAAGTAAGGTTCTACTAATAAGTACTGGTTTATTCCAAACCATGTCACAAAGTAAACGAGGATACTGCATGTCACAAAACGTTCTGTTCTCGTTAATTCTCAGTGCCAATCCAGGATCTGAAAGTATGCCAACTTGGTTAAACCGAGTACTGTTTACACCAACAATACTTGGTGCAAATAAAGGAGCAATGATAAGTAAAAAACTGCCTGCGAACAGCGAGAATTGTTTAGATTTAATCTTTTTTCTAACAACTAAGATACCTAATGCACAAACCCAAATGAGGGCAGTTACTGGTCTATATGCTATGTAGGCATACCATGTGAGCGCTAAAGCAGAACCAGCAACCAAGAACCAAGTACTTACATTTGATTTGAGTGCTTTAAATAGTGCAGCCAAACCAATCACTAGTAACAGTAATGCAATATTGGATTCAAACCCAAACCTACTCAAAAAAAACGTCCAGGGGCTAACTGCCGTAATGAGCGCACCAAGTGCACTGAGGCGTTTAGAAAATGAAAGTTCACGAAGCAACCAATAACTAGCAAGAATGAGTAGTGTACCTGCTACAACTGAAGGGATTCTGATTGCCAAAATTGATAATCCAAATATAAAAACAGGCAACAAATCTAAATAAGCCATTGCTGGTAGTTTTTGGTCGCCGAATCCTCTAAACACAAGTGGCAATCGTTGTCCATGTTCATCTGCCCCTGTTTCAAGTAGGGAGTGCGCCAAGTATCCAAAATGAAGTTCATCAATAAGAGCTCCTTTTGGTGCTGAATCAATTTTCCAGAGTCGAATACCAAAACCAATGAGTGCTATTAACACTACTATTGCAATAGGATACAATAAACGAACTGTTGTTTTTTTCTGATTCTTCATGGAAAAAACTGCTTTCTAGTAACTATTATCACATATGCCATCAAAGAAAAACATTGTACTTTTTTTACTCCTTTTCCTACTTATAGTTACAACACGGTTATTCAAAATTTCAAGCGTTCCAAGCGTTATTAGTCATGATGAGATCTATTACCCTGTACAAGCTAAAACTATTGCGCTAGCGTTTACAGACCCAAGTGGTAACTGGAATCCACTCTCTTTAACAGCAGCACATCCATTATATGCCGAATTACCAGGACTAATCATGGCACCAGCAAGTTTCTTTTCAGACCCTCTACTTGCAGCTCGGTTTACACATGCTGTGCTAGGCAGTTTACTGGTACTCATTGTAGCTAGAATTGGCTTCCAGGTAACAAAACAGAGAAGTATTTTTTGGGGAATATTTTTGGTAGGTTTAGTAAATCCATGGCTCTTTCAATTTTCCAGAATGGGATTTGACGCACTATTCAGTTTGTTTTTTTACTTTTTAGGGATACTACTCTATTTACATCAGTCACCAAAAGTAAGACTTCTTGCCATCGCTAGTTTTATTCTAGGATTTTATCAGTATCAAGGACTCAAGCTTGTCTTTATCCCACTCGTACTTGCAGTAACACTTTTTGGCTACTTGTACAGAAAACACCATACTTACTCACATCAACACGAGTTTGCTCAAGCTGCAACTCTGATTGCAGTAGCACTTCTTCTTAACTTAAGATTTATTGTTGGTATTCAAACTCAGGTAGCACAAGGTAGAACTGGAGATCTCATTTTTTCAGATCCAACTATACCAGCCCAAGTGCAAGTGCTACGTCAACAAAGTATTGTTTCACCAGTTCAAGAACTCTTTAATAACAAAGCAACCGTTGTTATTCATACATTTCTTACTAACTACGCTGCCAGTTTTAACCCAACACAACTTTTTATCTATGGTGAGCCACTCAGGAATCCCTTTTCTGTCTGGTCAAAGGGTATGTTTAATCCAGTTGACGCACTCCTTATTTTTATTGGATTGCTATCACTGCTGCTACAAAAAAAGTATCGCTATTTTGGCCTTTTTTTACTGTTCTTAGTGGTATTAGCACCACTACCCTCTGCACTTAACGCTAAAGGCATCTGGATAATGTTCAGATCAAGTTTGTATATTCCTACACTCGTTTTGTTATCTGGTATTGGTTTATCGTATTTACTCAAAAAATCAAAAATTGTAGGATTTGCTCTTTGTTGTATCTACTTACTTTTATCTGTACCCTTTTTCTATGATTACTTTTACCGCTATCCTGTTATTGGTACATCAGGTTCATACTTTTCTGAGCGTATAGTTGCAAACTATGTATCTCGTAATTCAGACAAAAAAATTGTGGTTTTAGTAGATGAAACACAGTTTGTATACAACTCACTCTTACATTTTAATAGATTAGTGACACAACAAAACCTTTCTGAAATTAAACAAAGTTACCAAACAAATCAGTTTACTTTAGGTAAACTAATTGTAGACAACAGATGTGTGTCGAAGCGCGATATTCAGCAGGGTACTGTAGTCATCGCAGCAGCTAGTATACCTTTTTGTGAGGAGACAGAAATCATTAAGTTCACTAAACCGGTACTGACATCAGCAATTCAGTCACTGTTGGACAGTGGTGAGCAATTTATTATATATAACGATGAGATATGTACAAACTATGCACTGAACTCTAGTATTCATGTCAAAACTGATGCATTTGCAATTGAATCACTAGGAGAAAAAGAATTCTGTGAGACATTTTTTACCCAAACTTCACCAGGTAAAAGAATCACTTCTGAAATTATGCTTTAGTGATTGATATCGAAGAAATACCACACATCTGCACCCACTTCTCCCTCATTTGATTCAATAACTAAGTATTTTTTCGCAAACTGTGGATTACGAGATACCAGCAATCCTCTTTTAGCCGAATCAGTTGCAATGCTATCAAGCTGAGCAAAATCATATCGGTACTTGTCAAATTGCAAGGCTTTTTTTAGCCCCTCCGAATCAGCCCACACAACTGTTTCTTGAAACACAGTCGGATTTGTTTTCGAATAGAATGCCTGAAAAATATAAGATGAGTCAATTGTTCTATTGGCATTGCTAGTACCATCTGAGTCTATAAAAATAACATCATATTTGTGCTCAAGTTCAGAAATTCGCTGGGCAACTTTGCGATAACCAGGTAACCATAAAGGATCAAGTTTCCATTGGTGCATAAAAAAGTAACGAGAAATAAATAAAAGATAGGTTGCGCTTAATCCAGAAATCAAAAATGAGAGCAAAATCTTTTTGTTCTCTGTTCTCCATAGTGAGTAAATACCAAGAGCAGCAAAAACGGTTACAAGAAAGTGAAAATCAAGTAATCTGTTAGTAACAGGTGCGTCTATAGTAAGTGCATCTGGGATAGGAGATAGCAATAAGTATCCAAGCAAAAACAATGCCGGTTTTTGCCTTTGAATCGTCCCTCGTACCACACAATAGCCACCATATAGTGAAAGGGGTAACACAAACCAAGCCAAATTACCAAAACCTATGGGCGATAGTGAGTGCCAACCATTTTTTCCACCTTCAACAAAGAGATACACAGGATTGAACGCTGCTAGGTATCCTTTCAAAAAATCACGAATAAACTCGAAAATCGGTGAAGCAATAATTTGTCTTGCTCTATGACTTTCTACCGGTGTTTGTATAAGCAAAAAGTAGTTGTCGTTATATGTATTCACATATTTTTGTGGAGAAATAATTGTGGTTTCTAGTTTTCCTGAGGTTACAGCACTCATAGTTAAGTATACACCACCAATTACAAGAAAAATAAGTGCAAAACCAGCCAAAGTTTTGAACTTTCCTTTTTCAAAATATTCTTTTCTAAACACAAGCAAAGATAAACAAACTAATACTGGTGCCAATAGCAGTGCCACATTATAAAATAAGAAACTGAGCCCCAAAAAAATTGCAGCAAAAAGGTAAAAAACAACTTGTTTTCTTGCTCTCAGTAAAAACGTCAACCCTAGAACAAACAGTGTTAAACTCCCAATTGGTTCATACGCTGTCCTAGATAGAAACGTGTGCCAAATCGAAAAGGCAACTAAAAAAGCTGTTGCAATTGAAAAACGTGTCGAAGCAAACAGTTCTTTTACAAATAAATATGAAACTGGTATTAAGAGAGATCCCAGCAAAGCAGTGCCTAACCTAGCTGCTAAAGGCGTCAAACCAAACAATTTTATAAATACTGATGTAAAGTAAATCAGCCCAGGAAGTTTATAATCACCAAAAGATTCGAAAAAGAAAGGAAAGGGTCCAGCTCCATTTTCATCATAACCTGTCTCTAAAATCGAATATGCAGTATATGCAATACTTAACTCGTCTCTATGTAGTTCTCTTGGTACATGAGAAAGTGATACAACTCTAGTGAATAACCCAAATGCCGTGAGTAAGGCAAGTAAAAAAGGTATCCAAATTTTCTTCATTTTTTTTCTGCTACTAACAGCTGCCAAACTATTGTACCAGTTAAACTCGATACAGTATCTATCTTTGTGAAGGAGTAATCTTGATTTTGAGACTCAACACTTTGCACTTCTTCTGGAGCAGCTACCAGAATACTATCTTGAGTTAGCTTCGGTACCTCTCTAAAAAAACGTTTATTTTCGAAGGTTAAAAACTCACCCTGATCCATCACAGCCGTTTTGGCTTCTTGTTGAACACGTACAGGATCTGTTTTGGTATAGAACCAGTAGTACATTGCAGGTCTGCCCTCAAAGCGAGTGATATATACCAAGGCGTTTGGGTATGATTTTTCAAGTGCTACCACTTTGCTAATCATCTCTGCATATCCATACTGCCATTCTTCGCCAGAATTAATTGGATACACCTTGAAGTAGTAGCGCAAGTACTGTGCAGAACAAACTAGATATACCGCTAGTATCACGCTAGTTGCCACCCAAGTAGGAACAGAGCGTGGAATATTCTTAAGAAAAGTGGAAATACCAACAGTTATTAAAAGTATAAACACAGGGAAAGCCGGCAGCGTGCGTAAAGCGTGTGGAACAGCTTTAGTAATTGATGCTGGTAGTAATGCACAGCCCAACCAAAACAGTAGAAAAACACTTACTTTTCGATTTTTTTTCCACAATGCAGCACTACCTACTAGCAATAAGAGACTCTCAAAAATATATAACTGACCAACAAAGTGCGTCGAGTGACGTATGTTTTCATCGCCAGTTAAGAATAGATAACTAAATGAAAAGTGAGAAAGAGCATTCTCAATAATTTTTTGTCCAAAAAGAACATATCTATGGTACAAAACTCTCGATGCAAAACTAAAATTATTTTGTTCTCTAAGAAAATTACTTCTTTCAATAATACTGCTATCACTAAAAATGCTCGTTTCTTGTAAACGATGTGAAAGTTCAGGATCTGAGGCTTTCACAAAAAGTGGAATAAAAAACAAAGCACTCAACCCAACAACTAGCACAAGCGGTGTAACTGATTTTTTAGATCTAGCTTCTGTAAGATACACAAAAACTGCAGAAGCAAAACAAAGCATGGGAGCAATAAATCTAGCAGCATGGTAGGTATATCCAGCAAAAATAAAAAGAAAACTGGTTAACACTGCAATCAGTGGCCAATATGCAGTTTTCTTGTACCAAAAATGATGGGTATACATAACTCCAATAATGCCCCAGACAATTAGTGCTGTTGCAAAGTTTGCTTCCCACATGCTTCTACTAAACTGTAATCCCCAAGGTGAAACAGCTGCTACTAACAAACTCCATAGTGCTGATATTCCCCATCTTCTTGCCAACACAGAAATACCAATAACAATAAAAATGCCAGCAATAGCGTTAGGTAGTCTCACCGCAAAATCTGTTAACCCAAACGTTGCTAAGGATGGTAAAAGTGCATAAAAGTAACCCGTAGGTTTCCAATCACCAAAAGACTTAATGGCAATTACAGGCCATGAAGCACCATGATGATCTCTGCCTGTTTGTAACAATGAGTAAGCATCATACCCAACCGCAACTTCTTCCCAATATAAACTAGGAGGAACCTTGGTTAACTGGTAGAGCCGAAGAAAGCTAGCAAGAACAAGAATAAGCAAGAAGGTGAAAATTTTTTTATTTGTCATTGGTTAAAAAGAATAAAAATCTTGTGCTGCCATCTGCACCTTTAATACGATGCACAGCTCTTTCTACTGGTATATCTAAATCGCTACCACTTGCAACAATTAAGGCTTTAGGTCGGGCAAAATCGGCAATAGTTACAGGATCAGCAAAGTGGTAGGTACTAAGTGAACCGCCATGATACGCAATGGGGTTCGTTTTTCTTACAAACAAAGCAAAAATGTAGGGCTGACCATACTCAGAAGTAAAGACAATTTTATCCACTTTTGGTTTTCCATTTATTCCTAACTCATACTCCCTTGCTATCTGGAAAGCTTCAATATACCCTTCAGGATAGTCATCAACTGCCAAACCAGGAAAAACGGTGTAGTAGTGGTGTAGATAGGCACTAAAAATAAGAAAGTACACTGCACACAAAGTACCCACCACAGCATCTACTAACGTATTTTTCTCGCCATGAGAACCCGTTTTTATTGCATTCATTCGACTTCTCTGTAAACATCCAATCAGTCTCTTTGCTCCAATTGCAGCAGCCAAAAAGAATCCAATACTTGCAAACAGTGCTCTATTTCCGTGAGGCACATCTTCTGTAATTACTGCTGGAACCAAACCAGTAAAAAGCAATAAGACGATAACAAAATCATACTGTTTAAAACCTTTACACTTATTAAAACACAACTGTAGTAGTATCTGAGCCAAATACAGCATACTTAACACATAGGTGACAGGATTAAGTACTCCCCAAGCACCGCCCGAATGTCTGAAAGTAGTTGTGGCACCTTGCATCATGAAAGCAGGTGAAAAATGAACCACAAAATTTATCACCAGCTGCTGCAAGCTTGATAATAAACTTTGCTGACCAAAAAAGGTAACATTTGCTCTCGTTAAACCAGCTCCCCAAAATGAATCATATAGTAGTGGTAGCATACCCACTGCAAAAGTAACAATAAAAACACCAATGGGTTTGATGCGGTTTCGAAGGTGATTTCTAAATAGTACTGATAATCCAACCAAAAGCAAAGGAATAACAACTTTTGAACTATGATAGGTGTACAGAGACAAAACAAAACTCATGCTTGCTAGTAAAAACAAAATGAGCGTCTTTCGAGTAGTTTGCAATCTGATTCCTCTAAAAATAAAAAATAATCCCCAGACATAAAAGGTAAAGGCCAAACCAGACTCAAATGCTCCTCTACTAAAATGAAGATGCCAGGGTGAAAAAGTAATAAAACTACCAACAAGTAAACTTAATTGCCTACGCTTTTCCTCTCCATAAAACACTTCCAATGTTAACAAGATTGCACCAGCTACAGAAAACACACCGGCAATCACAAAGGGGATCCTCACAGCAAATGGCGTTAGTCCCAATACAGCCGTAAAAAAACTGCTTAGATATATGGCAAAAGGTGCTTTATAGTCACCAAACGACTGAAACGAAACCGGGAGCCTATGCAACCACTCGTCTCTCCGTGTGTTCCAAATTGCAAAACCATTGTATCCAATTGCTGCCTCATCCCAAGTGAGTCCAGTGGGGACTTCGGTAAACCGATATAAACGGAGCAAAAGTGCAAGTGCTAGAAGCACAACTATACATGAAAAATACCAATGCTTAGTGAGCCAAACTAAAAAAGACTTCATATCTCTAGTATACGCTCCCTTGCTTTATACGTTTTAGTAACCAAAAGGGTTTAAAAAGTAGGTGTTGAAGTAGTTGTTTGGTGGTGGCATTTTTTAGTACAAACTTACATGCATTTCTCCAACTCATGGCATCAATGCTATTTTTTCCAAATGTAGCTGCGTTAGTAGTCTCATGTTTATGTACCACTACTGCATGTTCTTCAAACAGCACCTTCCATCCTTGTAACTTTGCCTGAAACGACAAGTCCACATCTTCCCAGTATGCTGGATAAAATCTTTTATCAAAACCACCAAGTAGTATCCATTTTTGTTTATCAAAGAGTCCACTTCCACCACTAACCCACGCTGTACTGCCTGTTTTCATGTTACTAGCTTTGGAGTGCATAAACATACCTTTAGCAAACCAAAGTGCATTTTTTCCAGACACAGTACCAGACTTTGAACCTGCATATTCTTTACATCCTACTGCAAAAACGGTGTTGTCTTCAAAGTATGGCAGCAAATGCCCTAATATATCTTTTTGGGGAGAGACATCATTGTTTAGTAACAAAACTAAGTCATGCTGAGCTAAAAACACCCCCTCGTTAACAGCAGCAGCAAAACGTACATTTGTTGGCATTACAAGTACTGTAATCGATATATGTTTCCCCTGAACTGAATGTACAGACTGAAAAACATTTGATTGCATTTCTTCCAATCTGTACTCAGAGCAGAGATATGCCACTGATGCATCACTGCTCATATCATCTACTATAAGTAATTCATCACCATCTCTAAGACAATCAATGACACTTGGTAAATGTTTTTTAAGTAAAGTTACACCATTGTAGTTTGGAATTATGGCTGAAACTTGTTTCATAGTGAAAAAAGCATTTCTATTCTACTTTTAAAAGTATCTGAATTAAATTTTCTTGCCTGTGATAATGCGTCTTTGCTGGCTTTTTGACATCGCTGTTCGTCACGAATAAGTTGTGCAGTGAGTGCTGCACATTCTTCCGTTGAGTTCCATAAGAATGCAGAAAGGTGTTCTCCAACTACTTCTGGCTGCCCACCTTTTTTGTGCACCACAGGGACAACACCATAAGCCATTGCTTCCAAAGTAGTAATACCAAAGTGTTCCACTTTTTCTGGATTTTTGAGTTCATCTACTTCATATCCTGTTGCATGCCAATATATTTGCGCTTTCTTATACCAACTGGTTAGTTCAGATTTTTTACAGTCCCTATGTATTTCAACTGCTAAACCTTTGGACATGTTCTGTACATCCAAAAAATAACCCTCGTCCTCTACATTTCCAACAAGTACTAACTTCCAGCCTTTACTCTCTTTTGGATACTGTTCACAAAACTTTCTAAATGTTGCAACAACAACATCTTGACGTTTGGAGTGGAGATGCCTAAAAAATCGGCCCACATTTAAAATAATTTTTTGTTTCTTCTCATCTAATCTTTTTGGTAGTACTACCTTAGGGTAGTGCACTATGTCAATATGTGTATGCCATGCTTGTTCTACTGTTTGTTTTGTAAATTGAGAGTTTGTATTTTTGTGCTGCCAATGGTGTAATTTTAGTTTCTCCCAAACTGTCAATGCATTCGTAAATGGAATTTGGACATGCAAAAACCTGTGTTTGCAGGCAGTTAAGAAAAAACTCCCGTCAGTTACATAATATATAGCGTCAAATAATCTGGTAAATACCAGTTTACTCAGAAATGATCCACCAATAAATGGACCTGAAACAAAGGTGAGACTCTCCAAAGACTCACCCATAAATTGAGTATATTCTCGTGCAACTTGTCCAATATCATACCCATTAGGAATAGCAACGGTAACTGTGTGTTTTTCAGCTGCCACAAGTGCAGTATCAAAAAAATGTTTTTCGCCACCACCAAAGTGACCGGGAATATAGGGGGAGAAAAAACATATTTTCATCCCTTTGTTTTCCACTTTTTTTGTAATTCTTTTTCCAAAACTTGGTATCTATCTGAAATACTTGGTTGTAGCTGCAGCTCCCATACTTGGATGTATACCCACACTCTATTCATTGCCTGAATCAGTGCCTCAACTAACCCTGGCATTCCATCACGATACCCTTCCTGAACAATGGCGCGGCGAAAAAACTCCATGCTACCCTTACGAACTAAAGTAAAAAAAGTAACTGGCTGTATCGCAGCAGAAATAAAAGCCTCGGCCTCTTTCGGAGTCCATTCTGCACTCTTCTTTAAGTTACTAACCACTGATCGGTGCGTAAAGTGTAGTAAAGGTGAGTGAAGTACTTCTGCAGAGCCTGTGAACTTTGGACTCTCATGTATATCACCATACCAACCTTCGAGAGCGTCTAGCTTAAAAACTCGAGTAACTTGGTCATGTTGCCATCCACCAAATGAAATTTCGTGTCCAAAGAAATAATTTTTGCGATGCATGCTAAATACAGAGGCTGTGCTTGTTTCAAGCTTCACCCCAATTTCTTTAGCTAACGTTGGTGAAACTCTTTCATCTGCATCAACATACAAAATCCACTCCGTCCTAACATGTTTTGTTGCTTCTTCTCGAACACGTGCAAAAGAGCTTGACTTAAAAGAGACGACAGTAGCTCCAGCAAGTTCAGCTTTTTTTCTGGTTTCATCCTCTGAACCATTATCTAAAACAAGTACTGACTCGCACCAAGTAAGTGTATCTAGACATGCAGTAATCATCTCTTCTTCATTTCGTGCAATGACAACTGCAGTTATATTTGGAACTTTTGTATTTTCTTGCATATTATTCTGCATGTAACACTACTGGCTGTTTCCCAAAGCGCTGTAATACAAAGTCTACCGCTGCTTGCTGTTCAAAAGTACTACCAGTTAATAAGTAACTCAGCCATACACGTAGTGCCAAAAAAATACTTTTACTTGAACCATGTTTGAAGGTAAAAAGTAATCTGTTTCTTGCAATATAATAATTATGGGTATCAGAACCAGCACCGCCACTTGATTGTGCATTTTTATGCCAAATCACAGCTGCAGGACAGAAACCAATACTATACCCAGCTTTCTTAATACGAGCACTTAAATCTACATCTTCAAAATAGAGAAAAAAGCGTTTGTCAAATATGCCCACTTTTTCTAATACCTCTCTCTTTATAAACATACAACAACCTGTTGCATACTCACTCTCTTTCTGAGAATCAAAATGGCCTCTATCCAACTCATCTACTCCTCTATGAAATGCGGATAAACTTGTCCAATCAATGCTTCCACCTGCATACCACAAAATCAAACCTTTTTGGCTTTTTGTGTATGACGGGTGATACTCATTTCCAGGGTAAAAATAAATTTTAGGGCAAATAACTCCATGTTCGGGATACTCAGTGTTGCACTGCAGCAATTTACCTAGAAGTTGTTCATCTACCGTTGTATCGTTGTTAAGCAACAATAAAAAATCTGAGTTATATCGTTCAACTGCATTATAAATACCAAGATTATTTCCTCCGGTAAAGCCTAAGTTTGCTTCACTTCTCAGAACTTCAAATTGCTTGGTATTTAAAGATTCTGGAAGTACATATGGCTCCCTAGAAGCATTATCAACAACTACTACATTGAACTTAACGTCTTTACTGCGTAACTTACTGAGCGAATGTAAACATTCGTTGGTCTCTTTTGGTGAATTATAGGTAACAACTATTATTGATATATGCATGTAGATACTTTATTATACCGCATTCACCAGGTTTACCACTGTAATTTTCGGCGAACTCTCGCTATCAAAGAGTGTAAAGGTGTGCGGTGTGTTACTTCCCAATCTGATATCCAATAGTTGAGTTCTTTTTGAAACAATCGTAGCTCTTTTATAGTAGTGGCTTGATCAGCTTGTGTACTCAAGCTACCTTCGGCCTCCCACTGTTTAAGAACAACCACAACTTCAGAGAAGGATTGTAGAAAACTGAGTGCTAGACCATGCATACCTTCGTCAATAGCTTTTTGTGCAAACAGTCTGCTTAGTAACTCAGTTCTAAATTGCGCAACAACCTTCGCAACAGTTGCAGTTTCTGATGCACCATTCTGTCTGGCTTGAATTGTTGTGTAGTTGTTCAACCGCTCCACAAATTGAGATATGGAAGTATAGTTAAGGTGAAAAAGAGCTGCTGATCTGTCTGCAGGAAAGTAGGAACTACTCCCTTTAATAACAGGTACCGAGTGAATTGCATCTGACCACTCGATTACTCCGTTTTTAAACAGTCTTAGTTGGTAATCTGGCCACCAACCATCACTCTCTATTTCTTTTCCAAAGATTGAGTTTGATCTAGGCAAAAAATATGCGTCTGCCTGGGGATGTTCAAGCTCTGCAACAATTTTTCTTTTCAATGTAACTGGCAGAACTTCATCAGCATCCAGTATGAGTACCCACTCTGTTTTTACTTTAGACAAAGCAAAATTCCGAGCAGGTTCTACGTATCCAACATCCTCAAACAAATAGGTTGCGCTTGCATACTTTTTTGCAATAGTTCTAGTTTCATCACTACTGTGCATATCTACCACTATGACAGTCTCCGCAAATGTAACAGATTTTAATGCACTTTCAACAGTTTTGGCAGAGTTTTTTGTATGAACAATTACCGTTAGTGACATTATCGCAAGCTCCTTATCTCTTGTATCAGTTTAGCACGGCCAACAAGCAACAGTGTTGTTACATATGTTACCGAGATCACAACTCCACCCAATAACATTTCATATACACCTCTTTGCCAAAGGGACATACCAGCTATTCCTACTGCAGCCATTACAACAGCAGAAAGTGTTTGTCGCCAAATGGTTTCCAAGAAAGAAATGGGAACTATTTTTTGTACAAAGTACAAGGGAACAAAGGATGAAAACGAAATTACTAATGCAGCAACTGCAACCCCATTGTACCCAAACAACCAGATGCAGAGAGGAGTCACAAGCCAAGTTAGCGCTATCCACATTACCATAAGCCACAAAGTTGTGTTTATTTTTCCAATTGCTGTGAGTGCATTTGTTAGCGGCGTCGACACTGCACTCCACCCAATGCTAGCGGTAAACAAGATTAGACTTACAAGTGCAGGCTCCCACTTTGCATATGCCGGGAACACAACAATAATTGGCTTACTTAGAATTATCATTCCAACTAACATTGGGAAAAGTACTAAAGTAATAAAGAAAAGCGATTTTTCAATTGCTTTTTTAAGTAATAGTGTATGACCTTGCAAACGTGAAAAGGTGGGAAAAGTGATTGCCATGACATTTTGCACCGTTAAACTGTATGGGTACATAGACCACTGTTTTGCAAAATTAATATAACCAAACTCTTTATTTGATAATGATAAACCAAGCACTAAGTAAAAAAGTTGATCTTTAACTCTAGCCAACAGGTCATTGACTTGAAATTTAGCACCAAAGCCAATCAATGACTTTAATGATGGCTTATTGAGTGCAAAACCTATCTGCCATGGCTGTAACCACAACATAACAACCAAGCCAACTAAAGACCTAAGTACAATTGCATATGCAAACGAGATCACACCAAAGCCGCTTATTACCAAGTATAAGAGGCACACCTGAAAAATAATTTGTTCCACTATTTGTGGGATAACTAACTTTGAAAAATCAAGTTTCCTCTCAAGCATCACCGACGAAACTGTTTTAACTGTAGCTAGTGGAAACGAAACAGCAGTGGCGATAAGAATCCAAAAACCTGCATCACCCGCCTTCTGCCTAAATACTGGTGTTAAACCAACAAGTAGTGCACCAAAAACAATGACCCAACTTAGTATTTGTTGCAATGTAAATGCCGTTCTGTAATCGGTAAGTGTTGGCGTTTCTTTTTTCTGAATAAGTGCTGCTGCAAGTCCAATGTCCGAAACAAAAGTAAGGAGTCCAATTACTTGCAACACAATTCCGTACACACCAAAGTCCTCTGGCGACAAGTACACTCCCAACACAGCCGCAGACACAAAGCCTATGGCATTAATAAATCCTGTCCGAATAAAATAGGATACTGCACCAGATACAGAACGCTTTTTAATTTTTTGCAATGTTTCTGGCTCAATACTTTCACCATCACCAACACTAAGTAGGACATCCTCTTGTTCACTTAGTTGTGATGGGGTCTGTGTCATGTACTCTTTCTTACCAGTTTTCGTGAATCAAATTGATACAGTACATACAAACATACCACCAATGAAACAACTGTTATAACATCACTCGTATTTCTTATTGGAGTACCTCGCAATTGTATTCCAACCAAATGAGAGCCAGCAGGTAGCTGTAGTGCAATAGTACCTCTACTTGTAACCATATGTGGATACACTTCACCATCTACTTCTACAACCCAACCTGGAAAAGCGGCAATACTAAACTCAACCAAGGTTTGAGTTGTAGCATCAACTGTGTAAAGCCGTTCGTGTGTTCTCTTCACTAACTCTGTCTTTTTTACGCATTCTGGTATGCAAACGATTCCTTCTGAAGGTGGAATTACTATCTGCTCTAGGTTAAGGTCTTTAGAAATATAATCAGGCAAAATGCCACTCATTTCTACCTGAATTTTTTCTGGTTGAGCATAGTACAACCCTTTAGGATCGTCTAACACTGCTTCAGGTTTAAAATACAGAGTGTTACCAACTACTAACAGTGCCATGACAGTAAAAAAGTAACCCATTTGTATACCTTTTGACCGAATCAAGATCAAGGGAGATGCAACGAGTATGCTTGCAAAAAAGCTGGCAACACTTAAAAATCTCCAGGGAAACTGCACATACTGTAGAAGTGGAATGCTTGCCCAAATAGGTTCAGAACGCTGCAGTGTCATGTACAGTGACCCTAAAAGTAGAGTTACTGTTCCAGCCAAAATCCATACATGAGACTTGGAAAGCAGGAGTGGAATACTCTTTTGTTTGAAAAAAACTACACATCGCTTCAAAACAATAATGCCAAAGGTGATGATACCAAACCACTGCCCAAACCCCAAAAAGAAAGATATTGGATCGTCTGGACCCCATTCTGAGCCACCGTATCCCCAAGCAAAATCAAAAAACTGGCGAATGTACAAAAAATGTAGATTATAGTTAAAGTAGTCACCAACAATTGCTTCGTTAATTTGTGTAAAGTCTTTTTCTAGAAAAGCTGGAAATAAGTAAAAAGCACTTACACCAATCGCTAATAAAAATGCAGCTCCTCCAGTAAGTAACTGTTTCCAACTCATACTCTTTTTTGAACTGTTCTTGTGTGTATGTTCAGAGAATAGGTAGATAGCAAAAAAAGCAAACAAAAAGGGGACTGCGATGAGTGTTGTCAAATTGTGACTCAAAAAAAGTATGCAAAAACTCACCACTAGTATGCCAAACCCCCGATGAAGTGAATGACGAAGACTTAAAAAACCATACACAATCCATGGCAATGCCATCATTCCCCAAGCCTCACTCACTGCTCCACGCACAAATAAATTTAAAGCTCTATAGGGTGCCAGCGTTAATGCAAATGAAGTCACCACTCCTGCCCAACTGCTATCAAAAAGCGATTTGCCTAAATAGTAGCCACCAATTACCGTACCAACCGTTGCAATTAAAAAAAGTAGTTTTACCGAGCTAACTAAGGGTATACCTAGCATGTAAAAAAGCGCACCTAGTAAATAAGGAAGTGGTGCATAAAACTCAAAGAGTGGCATTCCATACCCGTACCCAAAGTTACTACTCCATCTTGCCGGAATATGACCGTCAGCTAGAGCGCGAGACATTTCAACAATTCGAGCCCCATGCACAAAGTCGTGTATTTTAAACATGCCTGGTCGCAGTAACGCCCAAGAGGTTACAAAAACTGCAACACATAAAAATGCCACTGTAAAATAGGGTACAAGTTTTTTCATGAACAATACTATTCTAACAACAGTTATATCAGATTAAAAACACAATCTTGTGTGCATACTAAACGCCGTTACAATGACTACTAAGGCAAAAAACATGAAAAATCACATAGAAGTTGCTAATCAGATCGAAAAACAAACACAACCAAATGACCACGTTGAAGTGTTATCAGGCTGGCAATTATTTGTAAAAGCTACCATATTATCTTTGGGCATAACCACAGTCTTTTTACTCATAACTGCAGTTGTACTTATTGGTATTGGCTGGTCAAAACTTAACACTTTTTTACAATATGCGGATATTTCATTGAGTGAATTAAAACAAGATATACAGCTTGGACTTGACTCAACTGAGTATGAAAATAAAGACACGGTAGTCTTCTTGCTTCTTGGTCTCGATTCTCTCCAAACAAGACCAGGTAGTCCAGCACTCACAGATACCATGCTTTACGCTGTGGTAAACACCAAAACAGGGACCATTACAACAGTTCCGCTTCCTCGAGATCTTTGGAGTGAAGAGTACCAAACAAAAATAAATGCACTGTATCACTATGGCAAAGAACGCTATCCAGATGCACCACAAACATTTAGCCAAGAAGTTCTCGACGCTTTGTCTGGACTTACAACCACCCACACAGTTGTTGTAACAATGGATACTGTTGCAGAAATTATTGATATTCTTGGAGGCATTACTGTCGACGTGCCGGCTGGATTCACTGACACCGAATTTCCTCGAACTGACGTCGACGTCACAAAAGTTACAGATCCAAAGCTGCTCTACGAAACAATTACTTTTACTACTGGGTTAGAGCATATGTCTGGAAAAAGAGCACTCCAATACATTCGTAGTAGAAAAAGTTCTGACGACCAAGGTACCGACTTAGCTAGAGGTCATCGTCAGCAACTCGTTTTAGAGAGCATGCTGCAAACACTCCAAACCAGAGAAGTACTCACCAACCCTGTTATTATGGGTACACTTTTTGCATTTTACAATTCTCAAGTTGGACACTATATTCCAGTAGAAAGCGTAGTAGCTATGGCAAAAAAAATGTATCCTGTCAAAAACTCTATACAGTTTAAAAACCTAACACTCACCGTGTATCCAGAGGATAGATATGGAGTACTCACAAACCCACCACTCTCAAAACACAAACAGTGGGTGTATGAAATAAAAGATCAAAAAGCTTTTTCAGATTTTTTTGCTACAGTACTAACTAGGTAAAAACAAAATGCTCTCTTTAGAAATTACCCATCTAACAAAAATCAGAGTACTAACGGCACTTGTTGTTGTGTTAGCGTTGCTGGCTGGCATTTACCATGAAAAAGCATCTCAACAAGAAAAAATGTATAATAGACTTGAAGATAAGTATGTTCGCGTTCGTAGTCAGCTTGGTGTTGAAGAAACACAAAGACTCATTGATCTAAGCTATAATCAACAATAAGGGACATCATGACACATTCTGGAAAGAAACTACTTGTTACCGGCGGCGCAGGATTTATTGGTAGTAACTTTATTCTTTATTGGATGGAAAAGTATCCAGAAGACCAAATTGTCAATCTTGATGCGCTGACCTATGCAGGTAACTTATCCAACCTTGTTTCAGTTGCAGACAATGAAAACTATACGTTTATTGAAGGAAATATCTGCGACCCAGACATAGTTAACCAGGCAATGTCTGGTGTGCATACCGTTGTCCACTTCGCTGCAGAATCACATGTTGATAGATCAATATTGAATCCAGGTGCATTTGTCCAAACAAATGTTATTGGTACACAAGTGCTTTTAGATGCAGCACTGACACATAAAGTTGCACACTTTCACCACATTTCTACCGATGAAGTGTTTGGCTCACTCAGACTTGGTGAAACAACAAAATTTAACGAGCACACACCCTATGATCCCCGCAGCCCGTACTCTGCTAGTAAAGCTGGCTCAGACCACTTAGTACGCGCATATGGTGAAACGTATGGCCTACCCTACACCATTACTAACTGCTCAAACAACTATGGTGAGTATCAATTTCCCGAGAAACTCATCCCACTAGCAATCACGCACTGTATTGATAGCCTAAAAGTACCCATATATGGTGAGGGCAATCAAATTCGAGACTGGCTTTATGTAAAAGATCACTGTAGTGCCATAGATGCAGTGCTCCAAGCTGGACCAACGCAAAGTACCTACTTAGTTGGTGGACTATCTAAAGATATCCCTAATAAGACTGTTGTTACAACAATACTTTCTTGCATGCACAAAGGTGAAGAAATGCTAGAACATGTGCCAGATAGAGCAGGACATGATGTGAGATATAGTGTTGATTGGTCTGTTATACAAACAAAGCTTGGTTGGAAACCATCTGTAACCTTCGAAGAAGGTATTCAAAAAACAGTTGAATGGTACATAAACAATGAGGCATGGTGGAGACCGCTCAAAACAGCAGCCGCTGGATTTTTTGGTACAAATTACACAAACAGAAAGTAACGTCCTGCACACAGTTTTTAAACCCTCCCCTACTGATCTTGATGAACAGGGCATAGTAGCTATGCCTATACCAGGCATGTTCTTTGTTGCAAGCAAAAAACATATTGATGACAGAGGTTACTATAGTGAACTATCACGTATACCAGAGCTAGACCCACACCTTCCACAGCCACTGGTGGCAAAACAAGTAAACTTAGCTCGTTCTGAAAAAAATGTTGCCCGCGGTATTCATGCTGAGGACTGGAATAAGTTAGTAACCGTAACTCATGGTGTATGTTTTTGCGCTTTTGTAGATTTACGACCCACCTCACCCACCTTTACACAGGTTACAACTGTTGTTCTAGGCCATGGTACTGATGCAACTTTTGGCAGTGTATATGTACCAACTGGTATTGGTAATTCACTCTGTGTTCTTGAAGGACCAGTAGACTATCTATACATTGTTGACCGGTTATATAAGGAGCGTGACCCAGCTGGTGATCAAGCATTCTCACTTTTTGACCCAGATTTAGCTATTCCTTGGCCACTTCCAATTGATCAGATGATACTGTCACAGCGCGACAAAGCTTCAATCACACTCAGAGAAAAGTATCCCGACCACTTTGGAGGGCAATCATGAACAAATCACCAATTATTGTAACTGGACTCAACGGTCTGATTGGTTCTCGATTCAAGCTCGATTATCAGAATAGCTATGAAATTACTAGTTTTGATATCTCTGATCCTCAAAATCCTGTTGATATAACCAAAAAGGAGCAAGTACTTAAAGCTTGTGAAGAAAGCCCAGCATCGCACGTTGTGCATTTTGCCGCATACACAGACGTGACAGGTGCATGGAAACAAAGGGATGATAAAAGCGGTCCAGCGTACCAAGTTAACGTTGTAGGTACACAAAACATTGTTGAAGCCTGCAACAAGACCAACAAACACCTTATTCATATTTCTACAGCCTACGTTTTTGATGGAAAAAACGAATCTCTCTACACAGAAAATGACCCTATCAATCCAATAGAGTGGTATGGCTATACCAAAGCACAAGCTGAGCAGGTAGTACAATCAAGTTCAACTAACTGGACCATTCTTCGTATTGATCAACCTTTTCGATCAGATATAGTTGAAAGACCAGATATTGTGCGAAGAATTGTGACTGGTATTAAAGAGAATAAACTACCACCTCAATTTACCAACCATACGTTTGGTCCCACCTACATTAACGACTTTTGTATAGTAATAGACAGGGTAA
>CAZMZI010000001.1:36277-41194 GCA_964570775.1 uncultured Pseudomonadales bacterium
GACAAATACTATAGGGCTTTTTCACGCTTCAAGTGGAGAAAAATGGACTGACTTCGACTTTGCATCCGAAGTTGTGAAAGCTTTTTCCTTACCAACAACAATCCAAAAAGGAGACTTAATGGACTACCTCAAAACGCTAGAAAGACCATACCAACATAACACTGCTATGTCTTCTGAGAAGTTACAGAAAACAATCGACTTTACGTTAACACCAATACGTAAAGCACTCACGGAAATAGAACAATAATTGTTTTCAATTTAATTGATTTTGACATGACCGGGTGTATAATCCTACGTTAGTCCTTTAACATGTCACGAAACATAAAGAGGGAAAAATGATTCGCTTCTTAAGTTTCAATTGGTACATTGTTAAAACAGTTGTGTTAGGAACCTGGATAAAAATAAATAGCTCGTTTCGATTCAGATATGTTGCAGCAGCTTTTGCAGCGACTGCAGTTGCGCAACTGTTTTTTGGCACACAACTCATAATTTGGATGCTCAGTTCTGTAGCTGCGTTTTTGATTTCTTGGATAACAAGCCCTGATGAGCTACAAGATTACTACAAGTTAGCAATCTTGTACATCATAGCAGCCATAGGGATTCTTTTATTTACTGACGTTACCTTGCTAGCAACAGTACTTGTATCCCTAGCAGTTCCGCTTCTCTGGACTAAGGTGGTGTTTGATACCATCTTACATGCAAAAAACAAAAATTTGGACGCTGTAATCATCACTTTCAATAGCGTTCACATGCTTATTGTTGTTTACTACCTTTTACAGTTGGTTTTCTAACCTATTCTTCGTGACATGTTATGTATATCCCGCTCTTTATGGGCGGGATATTTCTTAAATCAACAAAAAAATTGGTATTAGACCTTTTTCGGTGTTCGCTGTGCTTCACGCCACTTTTCAATACTGCTGTGATCTCCTGAAAGTAATACTTCAGGCACAGTCATACCTTTAAATTCTTGAGGTCTAGTGTACTGCGGATATCCCAACATACCTGGTTCATCATGGGACTCCCCTACAGTGCTGTACTCGTTACCTAACACACCAGGTAGTAATCGCACCAAGCTATCAACAATTGCAGCTGCAGCTGGTTCACCACCTGTCATAACAAAATCACCAACTCGCACTTCTCTATCTACAAGACTCAGCGCTACACGCTCATCCACACCTTCATAATGTCCACATATAATAATGACTGCGTCATAAGTAACTAAATCTCTTGCCATTGCTTGTGTATAAGGATTACCCTTAGCCGATGTAAGCAACACAAGTAGTTTTTCGTCAGTTTTGATCTGTAACTTAACATGTTGCAGAGCCCTATCAATTGGCTCAACCTTCATTACCATACCTGGACCTCCGCCAAAAGGACGATCGTCTGTGGTTTTATGCACGTCGGTTGCAAAATCACGAAGTGCAATAACATGCAATTGAGCAGCCCCTTTGTTTTGTGCTCGCTTTAAAATTGAAGTAGCAAATGGTGACTCAAAATACTCTGGAAAGAGAGTAAGTACATATATTTTCATTAGTGGTATTCTACAACATCCGCTTTAGTTGTTTTAGAAAGGTTGCTATGATTATGTCTATGGCAACAACAACTGCTACTGGTCCCACACTCACTCAAATTGCAAAATCTAGCAGGTTAGTAGTCAAATTTGGCTCAATTGCAATTGTTTCCTTAATTGTTGGAAGAATGCTGCTAACTACTTTTGTTGCCTGGTGGAAAGCTACACATCCACCACCACCTCCGCCACCAACTGTTGGATTTGGGGTGCTTCCTAAACTTACTTTTCCTTCACAATCTGCAGAAGACAAACCACTTTCTTATAAGCTAGAAACTGCAAGTGGAACAACAGCCGATTTTGGTGATAGAGCCAAAGTATTCTTAGTTCTTCACCCTGCGCCAAGTCTTTTGGCTGACCAAAATGCTAAAAACATTGCTTCTAAGTTTGGTTTTTTGTTTGAGCCAGATAAATTACCAGGAAAAATATACCGGTTCTCTAAAACACAACCATTGCAATCAAAGTTAGAGCTCAACATCGTTTCAAATCATTTCAGCATCGAAAGTGACTATTTGTCTCACCCTGAGCTACTAACTAACCCAAATTTACCAACCAATTTTGAAGCAGTAGCTCAAGTGAAAGACTTTCTCAAAAAAGTTGACTTATTAGGGCCAGACATGGCTACATCTGCAGGTGAAGTGTTGTACTTAAAATCCCTGGGTGATGAAGTAGGTCCAGCCGTATCTCCATCTGATGCCGATTTTATTCAAGTTGATCTAAACCGTACTCCAGTTGATGGTAAGTTTAGAATGTACACGCCCACTGGTTTTGAAGGCATAGTTTCCGCAATTTTAACTGGAAGTTTAAGTGCTTCTGGTGCCGAAAACATTGTTGAAATTAAGTCTGGATACAACTTGATAGATTATACTCAAGTCCACACCTATCCTATTCGCACATCACAGGCAGCATGGCAGTTGCTCAAAGCGGGAGAAGGATACATCGTGAACCCAGGTGAAAGTGAGACTGCAACCATTAGAGAAGTTACCCTAGGATATTACGACACTCCAGATCAACAAGAGTATTTGCAACCTGTTTTTGTCTTCTACAATCCTGAGGATGGATTCTTAGGGTATGTACCTGCCGTAGATCCAAAATTTACCCAAACAGAGTAACTTCACCACACCACCACTGTAGTATAATGAGTGACATGAAAACTATGCACATTCGTACACGTATGGCTCCAAGTCCAACTGGTGATATCCATGTTGGTAGTATGAGTATTTTGCTTAAAAACTATGCCTTCGCCAAACGACATAATGGTAGCTTTATTCTTCGCATTGAAGATACCGATAAAGAACGCGAGGTTCCTGGTGCTATAGATAGAATTCAAGAATGCATTAAAGCATATGGTCTTGACTGGGATGAAGGTCCAGGTAAAGAAGGTGCCTTTGGCCCGTACATTCAATCCCAAAGACTTCAAATCTACAAGAAGTATGCACAAGAGTTAGTTGATGCAGGTAAAGCCTACTATTGTACTTGTAGCTCTGATCGTCTTACTGCCATGAGAGAAGCTCAAAGAGATGCAAAAATTCCACCTAAATACGATAGATATTGCTTGAGTAAACAAACTGAAATTGCAGCAGCAATTCAAGCTGGCTCACCCTATGTGATTCGTTTGAAAACACCAGAGCATGAATCAGTGGTAGTTACCGATTTAATCAGAGGTAAAATCGAGTTCGACTCGGACACCATAGATGACCAAGTGCTCCTTAAATCTGATGGCTACCCTACCTACCACATGGCTGTTGTTGTGGATGACCATTTAATGGAAATCACCCACATTATGCGTGGAGAAGAATGGATTAGTTCTACCCCAAAACACGTATTACTCTATCAGGCCTTCGGTTGGAAGCTACCAGTTTTTGCTCACATACCGGTCTATTTAAACCCAGATGGTAAAGGTAAGATGAGCAAGCGTAAGGGTACCGTTTCAGCTCAGTCATTCTTAGATAGAGGTTACTTGCCAGCAGCACTTCTTAATTTTTTCATGATCCTTGGTTGGTCACACCCAGAGGAAAAGGAAGTATTAACACTTGAAGAATTTATCCAACATTTTGACCCCAAAGACGTAAGTGCCAAGTCGGTAGTGTTTGACCTACAAAAACTAAATTGGTTAAATGGCGTTTACATCAGACAGCTTACTATTGATGAACTAGTAACAAAGCTCGAGCCATTCATTCCGGCCACTTTCCCTAAAGAATCATTAAAAAACATTATTCCACTAGTACACGAAAGACTTGAAACGCTTGCAGACTTTGCAAACCTTACCTCATTTTTTTATGAACCAGTTCAGCAAGATATCCCAAACCTACTAAAGAAAGCAGATACTGCTCTTGTTTCTGTGCAACTTACAAATACTTTGAGCGCACTGCAATCTGTACAAAAGTGGGAACACACTGAAATTGAAAAAATCCTCCGAGAGTTACAAGAAAAGTATGAATGGAAAAAAAGTCAGTACTTTATGATGCTCAGGGTAGCTTCAACAGGGAGGACAGCAACACCACCATTGTTTGAAACTATGCAATATATTGGCAAAGCAGCTATACTGTCTAGGCTAGAGGCTGCACAAACAGCTGTGTCCACGTAAAAACCATGACTGCCCAAAAACTGCCCAACACTCTTGCTATGCTCACCACAGAGTTGTCTAGGGTTGTGTCAACATTTCCTAAAGAGTTAACCTCAATTCCCTTTCTTTTTGACCAGCAAGGATCATTTATTGGAGCCGAAACACTGTTTATTGATACACAACCACCAGATAATACAGCTCAAACACCCACAGACTCTCTCACCGTCACCGTAGATTCGTTGTTAGCTTCAACAGACAAATCAACAACGCTACTTACCACTATCAGTATTGAAGAACATCAATCTGTGTTAGAAAAAATGAAGGAACTTTTAGAATATCCAGCTGGCCAACTAGATCAGCAATCGGAACTATACTTAGAACAACAACTTTCTGACATTGTTGGTTTTGAGGTTACAAATGAACTAGAAAATCAAAGAATGCTGTATACCACAGGTAAAGTGAAAGCACTTCCTCACCTAAAACGTCATCCTCAAGATGTAGCCTCAGCACACACAAAGTATACCTATGCTGGTATGCAAGAAAAAAGAAGCTCCTTTGGTTGGTTTATGGATCAAGGCACCGTTACCGATACGCTTGCTCAAGTTGAAAAGTACTACATGAGTTTACAACTGTACTACCTACCACAGTGGCAACAAGATCACAAACAGCTTAAAACTTGGTATAAACATCGTAAACTTCTTGTTATCAATCCCTACGACCAACTAGCTGTTGTGTGTGCCGTTGGCTCAATCGGTCCCAGCATTCCTTTTAAATATCAGTTTGG
>CAZMZI010000001.1:41294-47355 GCA_964570775.1 uncultured Pseudomonadales bacterium
GAACAAATAATGCAGGAACAAGCACAGAGAACGTTGTTATCACTACACACTAAGAAAAAGTAATCCATTAATAGTCAAGTTAGACAAAGTGTACTAAAATGTCACCTGTACCCTATGATCACCATTAATCTCTATATCGGCTCTCGATACCCAGTTAATAGAAAAAAGCTGAGACAAGCTGCGCTTACTCTTCTTCAAAATAATGGTGTTTCTCATGCACAAGTTGATGTGTCAGTTGTCGGTACAAGAAAAATAAAAGAACTTAATGAGTCCAGACTCAAACATGAAGGTACCACCGATGTACTTTCATTTCCCATTCATGAGAAAGACAAACTAACGGATTTTCCCTTGCCAGAAGGCATCCCCCCTCACCTTGGTGATATTGTGATAAGTTTCCCAGAAGCAGTAACAACCGCAAAGCGATTTGGAAAGCTTGTTGATGATCAACTTTGCTTTTACCTACAACATGGCTTAATGCATTTACTTGGATACCACCACGACTAATAGCTATGCCATGGAATAGAACCCACCGACCAACAAAACTATCAGATCTGCACCTTAGTAAAGTGCGTGAGCAGCTTGAGCATCTTATCTCCACTCAAAAAGTTCCTCAGGCTCTGCTCTTTGCCGGTCCTAAAGGCACCGGCAAAACTTCTTCTGCCCGAATTATTGGAGCTCTCCTAAACGATCCACAAAATGCAACAGTTGTTTCACACATTTTCTTTGGTGGCAAACAAACAGCAGACACATTTAAAGACCCAGATGTTTCACAACCTATTGTACAAAAAATATTGCAAGGCTCATCTTTTACTGTTCATGAAATGGATGCGGCATCCAACCGTGGCATAGATAACATTCGTGAATTAACAGACAGAATTTCTCTTCCTCCTCAAGAAGGTTTGATAAGTGTTTACATTCTTGATGAAGCGCACATGTTAACTACAGAAGCCTTCAATGCTTTATTAAAGGTTCTCGAAGAACCACCACAACACGTAGTGTTTATTCTTGCCACCACAGAGTTGCATAAAATTCCTGCAACTATTGTTTCACGCTGTCATACCATACCTTTTTACAAAGCAAGCAGTAGCGAAATGAAACAAGCACTGTCAGCGCTCCTGGCCAAAGAGAACATTTCTAGTACACCGGAAAGTCTCGATGCTATTACCGCCGCAGCAGATGGTAGTTTTAGAGATGTTGTTAAGTTGGCAGAGCAGTCAGTTCGAGGATCAAAGCTAGATCCTTCTGCAATTAATTTAGTGTCTTCTACTGCACTATTACAGTATGTTGATACCTACCTACAGTCAGTGTTAGAAAAAAATCCTGCAACAGTTGTTTCGTTCTTCTCAGAAATTCGTCAAAAAGCACTCCCACCCAAACAGTTTCACGTAACGTTGTTGCAAAAACTACACTCCATCATTGTTTCCCACTATCTGCAAACTCCAACTGAAACAACGCTCTCGCACACTGTAGCTCTCTTTCTACTCAAGGAGCTCCAAGACACCAGCTTATCCGAACCACATCTCATCCCTTTCTTACCATTAGAAATTAAAACGCTCGAAATAATAGACAGAGCAACACACAAAAAGCCACCTACTCCTCCAAAAACTAATGCCATCCAACCACAAGAACCCACTGAAATTTCCAAAGCAAAAAAAATCCAAGTAGAACCAACCCCGACACTGAGTAAAAAAGTACCAGTCAGTTCGCTACCTAATCTAAAAGATTTACCAAAAGGAGATGGATCACTGCTAGTAGCGAAGTGGAATGACTTTGTAGACAAAGTTGCAGAAAAGAATACTACCATTGCTGCACTACTACGGTCGGCGAAACCAATTAGTGGTAGTAAAGGCTCAGTGACCATTAGTGTCTTTTACAAATTTCATCAAGAACAACTCTCCGAACCCACTTTTTTGCATAGAATACAGGAGTTTGTCACTGCACTCTGTGGCGGCTATCTCGTTTTCGATTTTCAGCTAGCCGCTGCACCTGCAGCAGCAGAGTTACTTGAAACCCAGCAACAGACAACAGATCTTGCACGGCTAGCAAGCGAATCATTGATGTAGTAGAATTGGAGCGAAACATTAGCAATACACAAGGAAAACTATGAACAACCCATTCAAAGCATTAGGAGACATTAATAAGCTCAGAAAACAAGCAAAACAAATGCAAGATGAGCTTGCTGCAGAAACTATTCGTGTTGAAGAAGGAGATATTGTTGTTGAAATCTCTGGAGCCCAAGAAATTAAGATTTTCTCCGTACAAGGTATTACCAGTGATGAAGCAGTGAAAGTTCTTAATAAAGCAATTAAAAAATCACAAGAGCTAGCTGCCAAAAAACTACAAAGCATGACTGGTGGCCTAGGTGGTATGTTGGGTGGAGGTAACTAACCCCTGTGACTATTCTCTTTGCAAGTTCAAATTCAGGTAAAATTGCTGAACTATTACAGCTTTTTGATGGTTTACCTTTCCAACTAAAAACAACTAGAGATAGTGAAACTCCAGCATTAGAGGTAGAAGAAACCGGTGAGACCTTTGAAGAAAATGCGCTACTCAAGGCAAAGGCTTACGCAGAAACGTATTTCTTGCCAACCATTGCCGATGACTCTGGTTTGTGTGTAACTGCTTTAGGTAATGCACCAGGCGTACAAAGCAACCGTTGGGTAATGGGGTCAGACCATGATAGAAATGTTGCGCTCTTACAAGCACTGTCAAAAGCTACTAACAGAGCTGCCTTTTTTGTTACACAGCTTTGTTTTTTCGACCCAACAACTAAATCACACCACTTTTTTAGGGGTGAAGTTCATGGTACCATCGCTACTGCTGAAATGGGTGAATATGGCTTCGGCTACGACCCACTATTTATTCCTGAAGGTTACACAGAGTCGTTTGCACAACTTGGCTCTGAGGTAAAAAACACTTTATCACACAGGGCAAGAGCACTCAAAAAACTGTGTGCCTTTCTTACTACAAACTACAAATAACAGATAGAGAATCATGACAGATCAATTCATTCCCTCAAAAAAAATTCTTAAAAAGTATGCTAACTTGCTCGTCAACTTTGCACTCAATGGCGGTGAAGGTATGAGAGCAGGTGAAACAGTGCAAATAGCTGTACCAGACATTGCTAAGCCATTAGCACTAGAACTACAAAATGCAGTACTCAGAGCTGGTGGACACCCCATGGTAAGACTCCAACCAACTGGATTTGATAAAGACTTTTACACACTTGCTTCTGATGAACAATTAACCTTTTTTCCAGCAGAGTACTTGAAGGAAAAAGCAAAACTGCTTAATCACTCCATTAGTATTATTGCAGATCCTGACCCCACCGAACTTAAAGATGTTGACTCCACTAGAATTCTCAAATCTCGAGCAGCACAGTACCCTTTTAGAGAATGGCTCTTTAAAAAAGAGCACCAAGGAACCTTTTCATGGACACTTGCACTTTGGGGAACTCAAGCTAAAGCAGATATTGTTGGGTTGTCTCTAAAAGATTACTGGGATCAAATTATTCACGCATGCTACCTTGATAGTGTTGATCCTATTGCAGAGTGGAAAAAATTAACAGAACTACAAAAATCAATATTAACCAAATTAAATGCTTTAAGCATAGAGTACATAAAACTTGATGGTCCTGACGTGGATTTAACCATTCAACTTGGCCCAGAACGAAGATGGAAATCTGGGAGTGGTTGTAACATTCCAAGCTTTGAGCACTTCACTTCACCTAATTGGCGAGGTACCCAAGGTTGGATTCGCTTTAACCAGCCACTCTATCGTTATGGCAATACTATTGATGATGTTACTCTTACTTTTGAAAATGGGAGAGTTTCACGTGCCACAGCAAAAAAAGGTGCAACGATACTCGCTTCAATGCTCGAGACGGAAAATGCAGACAGACTAGGTGAGTTTTCACTCACTGATAAGCGATTATCTCGAATAACTCATCCTATGGCTGAGACCCTCTATGATGAAAATATTGGTGGACCCTTTGGCAATACACATGTCGCCATTGGAATGGCATACAAAGACTGTTATAAGGGGGTAGCGGCTGACGTTACAGATAAAGAGTGGGATAGCATGGGATACAACAGCTCTTCAGTTCACACAGATATAGTGAGCACTTCAGATAGAACGGCAACGGCTACCCTTACAGACGGCTCAAAAGTGGTCATCTATAAAGATGGCATGTTTGTTTTATAACTAAAGAACACTCAAATTTACGCAATAGTAATTGAACGATCAAGGTATACATCTTGAACGGCGTGCAAGAGTGCAACCCCATCTTTGAATGGTTTTTTGAACACTTTGCGTCCCATTATCAAACCAGACCCACCACCGCGTTTATTAATAACTGCAGTCCTAATTGCCTCCGCAAAGTCTTCTTTTCCAGCAGCCTCTCCACCAGAATTAATTAACCCAATCTTTCCTAAGTAACTATGTGCTAACTGGTATCGAACTAAATCAATGGGGTTGTCTGTAAGTAACCTGTCATACATTTCTGGAGTGTACTTACTAAACTCTAAATCTTGGAATCCTCGTAGTGCGTTTGGTAACTTTTGCTTAATAATATCTGCCTCTATAGTTACACCTATTTGAATTGCTTGTGAAGTTATATCTACAGCAGACGAGTAATCCTTCTTGCCTTGTACATAGCTAGCACTTCTTGGGTAACACCATAAGATTGTAAAAAGTCCTAACTCATGAGCACGTTGAAATGCCTTACTAATCTCAACTATTTGCCTGTGTGACTCAGGAGCACCAAAGTAAATGGTAGCTCCAATTCCTACGGCTCCCATTTGTTCTGCTTGTTCAACTGAGGCAAAGATAAGCTGATCGGTGACTTCTGGTAAAGTCATGTGTTCACTATGATTTATTTTTACAATGAATGGAATTTTGTCCGCGTATTTTTTTGCATGTAAACCCAGTACTCCTAGAGTGGAGGCTACACCATTAGTACCACCTTCTATGGCCATTCTAATTATGTTTTCTGGGTCAAAATAGATAGGATTGCTAGAAAATGAGTACGCAGCTGTATGTTCCATAGCTTGATCCACCGGAAAAATGGAGAGATATCCTGTGTGTGCTAATCTTCCTGAACCATAGAGCCTTTGTAAATTTTTTTGCACAGCTTTTGATCTATCTGAATGTGAAAAAATCTGCTGTACATGATTTGGTCCCGTTTCATGAATGACATGCTTTGGTATCTTAACGCACACATGATTGAGGAGTTCTTCAGTATCTTTTCCCAAGTGTTTGATGATTTCTTCAGTTGTCATAGGTGCAATCATTTTTAAAACTGTGTACTATTAGTACAGTGTAGCAAAGTAGCGTCAGTCAGAATATTACTCAAAATGAATACATCCATATCAAAAGAACAACCCGTAGCGTACCTCTGTGCTGAATTTGGACTGCAAGCTTCACTTCCTATCTACGCAGGTGGTCTTGGAGTACTTGCAGGCGATACCATTAAAGCAGCAGCAGACAGTGCGTTTCCCTTTGTTGGTGTGGGCCTGTTATACCGAGGCTATGGAGTTGTACAGCAGTTAAGTACTGAAGGTTTACAAACTGAGACAAACTATCTTTTTGATCCTTTGTCTAATGGTCTTGAACACGTATACCTCGATGAGGAACCGCTCTTTATAAAGGTACACCTTACCGAACTAGAAATTTGGCTACGGGTGTGGAAAAAAACCATTGGTAATGGAGTGTATTTGTACCTCCTTGATACAGAGACCGATCAAAATGAAATTAATGAAAGAGATATTACGCAAGTTTTGTATTCAGGTACAAACGAAACGTTACTAAAACAACAACTCATTTTGGGTATTGGCGGTGTTAAACTCCTTGCAAAATTAGGCATTAATCCTTCTGTATACCATATTAATGAAGGTAGGCCAGCATTTGCGCATTGGCAACTCATTAGAATGCTTATGGATGATCATGGCATGACCTATGAAAAAGCAAAGTTAGCTGCTACCCAAAAAATGGTGTACACAAACCATACTCTTGTTGCTGCTGGTAACCAGCAGTACTCCCCAGATTTAATTAAAGTCTATAG
>CAZMZI010000001.1:47455-50147 GCA_964570775.1 uncultured Pseudomonadales bacterium
GTAGTTGGGTGGGCACGAAGACTGGCTGGATACAAACAACTGGATAAGCTTTTTACCGACCTCAAGAGGCTTGAGTTGATACTCAAAAACCAAGAAAAACCAGTCTACTTACTTATTGCTGGAAAAGCACATTCTGGTGATACAGCAGGTAAACAAATGCTACAGACCATCCTTGAGTACTTTGGTACTAGCCTTTCTGGCTCTGCCCTCTTTGTGCCTAATTACAACATTGAAGTGGCTCAAAACCTTACAAGGGGAGTTGACGTTTGGCTCAACACACCCGAGTACGGTAAAGAGGCATGTGGCACATCAGGAATGAAAGCAACCGCAAACGGCGTTCTCAACTGCACCGTTGCAGATGGCTGGGCAGCAGAAGTTGAATGGTCAAAACCTGGATGGCAAATTGATCATACAAGACTAGCTGAAAGTGTCTATGAACTCCTTGAACAAAACATTACACCTCTGTATTACCAACGAAACCATGAAAATGTTCCAGAAGGTTGGGTGCAAAAAATGAGAGCAGCACTATCACTACAACCAAAGTACTCTGCAGCACGTATGCTTGAAGAATACGAGAAACTCTTGTATACAGAATAGTCATATGCCAGTACAAAAATACAAAAAATACTACGATTTAATGCTCCAACAAAACCAAAAAGATTTTGCCGATTTTTTGGAAATTCATACAGCCTTTGTTGCAGGTGATCCAAAAGCAACTGAATCATTTCATATAAAAGGTAGGGATATTGTTGACACTATTAGATTTTGGGAAAGAAAACTGTGTGCTGGAATGGAAAAGGGTATAAACAGTCAATACTCTGTTAAGCTAGCAGAAAAATTTTGGAACGAAGTAAAAAAAACCTTTACTCATATAGACCTTGTAGGCGTGAGAACCAAAAAATAATTCATGCAGATATTTACCGAACTCAGCATTATTATTCTTATCACCACACTTGTCTCGTTTGTTCTGAAAAAACTACACCAGCCATTGGTTGTTGCTTACATATTTAGTGGTATATTAGTTGGTCCTTCAGTATTTAATCTGCTGCACTCACACGAAATAGTTGAGGTTTTTTCTAAGTTAGGTATTTCAATACTTCTTTTTATTGTCGGTCTACACTTAAGTCCAAAAGTGATTAAAGAGGTTGGTTCAGTTTCACTTGTCACTGGTGTTTCTCAGGTACTGCTAACATCAAGTATTGGGTTTGGGATAGCTTACTTTTTGGGATTGGGTACCGTTGCAGCAATGTATGTAGGTATCGCCCTTACCTTCAGTAGTACCATTATTATTTTAAAACTACTCACTGACAAAGGTGATATTCATACGTTGTATGGAAAAATAACCATTGGTTTACTGCTTGTTCAAGACGTACTAGCAACAATTGCCCTAGTAGTTATCTCTGCAGTAACTACAGGCAGCTCACATTCAACTGGCCAAACTATTGGACTACTGTTAATGAACGTTACAATTGTTGTTGCTGTCCTCATTCTGCTCCTCAAATTTGCACTACCAAAATTACTTGCGCTATCTGCAGATTCAAGTGAGCTATTGTTTTTATTCTCACTAGCATGGGGGCTAGGGTTTGCTATTTTGTTCCAAAAAATGGGACTATCTGTTGAAATCGGAGCCCTCATTTCCGGTGTAGCACTTTCTGCCACACCTTATGCAGATGAAATGAGCTCTCGCCTAAAACCGCTACGTGATTTTTTTGTTGTGCTCTTTTTTGTAATGCTTGGCGCTAGTATGCAGCTCACAAGTAGTGCAGAAATAATTATTCCAGTACTTATACTTTCTTTATTTGTGCTCATTGGTAATCCCATTATTGTGGTTATCATTATGAACTTACTTGGCTATCACAAAAAAACTGGTTTCCAAACTGGCATGACTGTTGCACAAATCAGTGAGTTTTCACTTATATTGGCAACATTGGGTTTTAGGGTTGGACATATTGATCAATCAACACTAACAATCATTACTTTAGTTGGGCTAATTACTATCTCTATCTCCACGTACCTTATTCTCTACTCCGAAAAACTATATTTACTTCTTGAAAACTATCTTACCTTCTTAGAATTACGAAAGAATTCTACTGCCGTAAGAGAGTCTCAAAGAGCACTAGCTGCCTGTATTTTTGGCTACAACAGGGCTGGAACATACTTTATGGATACTTTTAAATCTCTGGGTCTCAAAACCGGTATTGTCGATTTCGATCCGACAACTCAAGAACGTGTAGCTTCATCTAGGGTCCCCTACTTTTATGGAGATGCACAAAATGTTGAGTTCTTGAATGAACTGCCTCTAGGAAAAATGCAGTTCCTTGTTTCCACTATTAAAAATAAAGTAGTAACAACCACACTCCTTACAACACTAAAACCAAAACACCCAAAAGCAATCTTTATTGTTTTCGCTGAATCTGCCCAAGAAGCACTTCTTTTTTATGAACTAGGTGCAACTCATGTAGTACTACCACACATGCTTGGTGCACAGGTCACCGCACAGCTCATTAGTAGGGTTGGGTTTAATGCCAGTAGCTACGCACGTAAACGAGATTTACATCTAAAAGAGCTTTCTTGATATCTACTTTTTTTGGCCATTGTTTTGACCGCTTGTGGTACACTATACAAGTTCAGTTTCCCGAATAGTGAAGTGGCATCACAACAGATTCTGGCTCTGTTATCCTAGGTTCGAATC
>CAZMZI010000002.1:0-43923 GCA_964570775.1 uncultured Pseudomonadales bacterium
ACTCCACAGCCTTCTACACAGGTTGGGACAACATCCATGCAGAGTTCAACCTTGGTCAGTATGCCAAGCGTGTTTTCTTTGGAGCTTGGCAAGAACATGAGGGACTCGGAAGTCCTACGGCCAAAGCACAACAAGCTGAGATTGTGCGGCTGCCGCTACTCCTTCTTTTTAAATTAGTTCTGCCCCCCAACCTCCATCGCTTTGCCTTTATATTCCTAATGTTTGCTGTAGGTGGCGTTAGTATGTACTACTACCTAACCAGCATTTGGCTTAAGAGAACCAACACTATATATAGAAGCTGGGTAGCCACCGTTGCCTCGCTATTTTATTTGCTTCACGTCCTCACTTTGCAACAGTTCTATATCAGCTTTGAAATGTTCACGGTGCAGTTTGCGTTTTTCCCACTCCTCCTCCTCATCATCCACAAACTAGTGCAAAAACCAACCTACGCCAAAATGCTCTTGTTTGTACTAGTCCAAATTGCACTTGCACCCAGTGCCCATACGCCAACTGTGTTTTACCTTGGTGTTGTTTTCTCTGTCATCTATGGCTTTTTTGTTTCCTTCCATACACATAAGAAACTGTTAACAGCTACTATCATGGCACTACTTATTGGCCTTGGCACCGCAGCAATTCATAGTTTTTGGATGATTCCCAATCTGTTTTATACCTTTTATAACGCTTCGTATGTGGCAGAAAGTAAAGCCAACATCTTGTTTGGTCCAGAATCGTTGTGGAGCATTAGAGAAGCAAGCACCATGCATAGCTTCCTAACTGGCCTTCACTACCTGCTTACTTGGAAAGACTATAGTTTTGAAAGTAGTTCCCACGTCTATATTTTTGACGAGTGGAAAGCTCACCTTGAAAGTCCCACCGTTATTCTACAAATGTATACTCTTGGCATTTTTTCGCTGTTAGGACTTGGTGCCATAGTTCTAGACAAAACAAGAAAAGCAACACGCTGGGCAATTGTAATTCCCTATCTTTTTTGTGTCAGCTTTATTTGGCTGGGATTGTTTCCCACCCAGTATCTATTGCTACCACTTTTTAAAGTCTCTGCCGTCTTGGAAGCATTTAGAAACCCTTTCACTAAGCTTTCTGTCCTGTACACCTTCTTCTTAATCGTTGCCTTTGCGAGTTTTTTGGAAACGGTGTTAGCTATCATTAAAGAAAAACTTCCAACTAATCCGGCAAAAATGGTGAGCACCTTGGTGCTTGCACTCACCACTACCTACATTTTCTCTGTAGCAGAACCATCATTTTGGGGTAACTTTTTGAGTGATAAATTGGTAGCACAGTACCCACCTGCGTACCAAGAACTTTTTTCATACATGAAGGGAAGAAACGAGTACGAAAGAGTACTTGAAATGCCATATACCTCGCATGAGGGTTGGGTGCTCCATAATTGGCCAACAGCTACACAAAACCAAGGCTACCAAGGCATTGGCTTTGTTTTTTTTGGTATCCCACAAAGTTACTTAACCCCCGATTTTGCCAGGTGGAATGCCGCAAATGACTATTTTTACCAAGAACTACAGTATGCTGTAAATACAAAAAATGCGACTCGCTTGGCGCACATTGCAGAAAAATATGTAGTTCCTTTGGTCATCTTAGACGAAACTAGAATTAACGCTCACAAAGCACATGATTTTGAAGCTACAAAACAGCTACTAACCGACGCAGGATTTGTACCAGTTTGGCACCATGAGTTTTTGACAGTGTATGAAAAAAAACTTGCTAACCGTTCAGATGGATTACTTGTTCCTTCAAGCATAAGCTTTACCGACCAGCGAATTGACCGAGTTAAAGAAGATGGTCGTTTTGTACAACAAGGCAACTATATACTGGACCCATCAGCAAAGCTTACAAAATTTTTCTATCCCTTTGCGCACCTCTACTTAGATGACATTCCTCTTGCAGCCTACTCAACCAACATAACCATGCTTACCGGGACTACACCACCGGGTGACTATATTCTCACCATTCCCGGTTTATCTGGTGATACGGTTGAAACAACCATGGCACTTAAGAGGTCTGGCAAACATATTTCAGTTTATTTCCCACAATATGCGTTAGTTGCTGGAGCTACTCGGGTGTCACTGCCCCAGTTACAAAACCTTGAACTTACGTTGCCAGAAACAGCCATAACTGGAAATGTTGTTATCAACGGGACACCATTCGCACTCAATGAAAATGAAGTACTCCATATTAGTGTGTCACTACAAAAAGAGGTTCCACTCCAATTTGCAAGTAGTGATGGCACAACCCTCCAGGAATATCTACCCAATTGGTCACAACTACAGCAAACAACTAGTGCGGAGTTTACGGTAATTGATACCATTGGTTTAGAGATAGCCTTTCCACTGGCAACTGCAATCCTTTCTGCAAAACCTTCAGAAAACTGTAGCAACGTAAAAGATACCAGCAGCATTGTGACAACCTTTGGCACAAACGGCGAAGCAACCTACACTGCTGATAAATTTGGGGTTAACTGCAATGCACTTTCGCTCGATTTCATGACCCCTGCTTCTTCATATCTCATGCATGTGAAGGGAGAAAACTATGCAGGCAGAAGTACCAAGTTGTTTGTGAATTATTCTGGCCGAGATGCGGTACATGATGAGTACCTGCTGCCAGAATCCAGTTTTGATAAAACCTATGGATTACACAAGATTTCAAACGATGTATTGTCACAATTCTTTGTGAACTGGGAAACTCGTTCTTTTGGTAATGTAAGCAAAAATAAACTTGAAACCATTCAAGTAATCCCTTTGCCAATTGAACGATTTTCTAATGTCAAGTTAGAAAAACCACAGTTGCCCCTTGCGTATACCAACCCCATTACGGTTACTTCAACAAAATCATTTTTCGATGTTATCTATAAAGTTAAACTGGATTGTGAGTCAACCTGTTGGTTAGGACTAAACCAATCCTACGATCATTGGTGGCTTGCCTTTGATGCCTCAAATCTTAAACGCCTCACACATACCGTTTTTAATAACTGGGCGAACATGTGGCAAGTAACAGATAAAAATAAAGGGGTGTATATCATATTTTTACCACAGCTTATTTCTATTGCCGCTCTGCTGGTAACACTACTTGGCATTGGCTGGTTAGGTATGGCAGCGTATGCATCAAATAAACTAGAACTACTTGAAAAAAAGAAGCGTGCACGCACGCTCCACATGACACCAAAACATACCCTACTTGGTATTAAACACCGCACAAAATAACCCGCGTTACACTCTATGTAAGCTGCTCTTTGTACACTGAAGGCATAATGAAATGGCCAGTGTTGTTAGCTCTCATGCTCACCTTCCTTGTAGTGGCCTCACCAGCACATGCCCAAATCATTATTTCTGAAGTACAAGCCAACCCACTAGAGGGCTCCGAGTGGGTTGAGCTTTACAATAGTAGTGAAACACCTGTACCTCTTGAGGGATGGCAACTGAGTGATACACTCGCTACACCCTCTGTACTACTTACTATCCCAACTGTCACACTACAGGGTTTTGAAACAAAAGTGTTTGAAGTGAGTGGTCAAAAACTCAATAACACTGGAGATACAGTAACTGTGAGAGACAGTCTAGGTGCTATAGTAGATTCCCTTCCATTTCTTAGTGCCACTAAAGCAAAGTCCTGGCAAAAAACCAGTATAGAAAGTACTACTATTGAAACTGAACCAACACCAGGATTTCAGTTAGTACAACCAACACCTAGTCCTACTCCCTCACCACAAGTAACGCCAACACCCACCCCATCACTGGTACCTACCCCAACGCCATCGCCAGTACCTTCCTTATTACCTTCATCGGCACCACCAAACGCCACATCACTAGACTCACTTATAATCCCACAAGTATATGCATGCCCAAATGCAGGTGAACAAGAGTGGATACAACTTCAAAATCTTTCCTCAGAAATACTCCCGCTCGTCGGCGTCACCCTAACTGATCTTGCAGGTAACTCACTCCCTTTGCCTAATCTCCTAGAACCTCACAGCACCACAACCATCACACTTTCTAAGTCAGTACTTAACAATGCAGGTGAAACATTAACCTTTGCAAATAAAGACGGGACTCCAATCAAAGAAGTTGAAATATTAGCGTGCCAAACTGGTGTGAGTACCACGCTTACCTCCTATCTTCAAAATACTCAAACATTCCAAGAAATAGACAGTAAGGTATCAGAAGTGAGTACGAATACTGCCACTGCAACTCAAAGTGCAAGTTTAGAAAACACCCCTGCCATGCCTCCTGCATTGTTACAACTTAGTCAAAACATGTATGCGCTACCACTACTCAAACTACCCCAACCACAAACACAGATGAGAGATACACCTATCGAGCTTACCAGGGCGGCAAAGCAGCTGCCAAAATCTGGTGTGATTTGTGCTATAGTAGGCGGGTTACTCTGCTGTATAGCTGCAGCATGGTACCAGTATAAGCAAACACTTACTGCACCATCATGAATGTCCAACTAGTCAAGAAATATTGTTTTGCTTTTGCACCATCAGTTGGATGGGCTATCATTATTTTTATTTTTTCTGCACAAAGCACACTTCCTTCAGCTAAAGCAACTGAATACGATTTTATTCTTAAAAAAGCAGCACACATGATTGTCTATGCCGTACTGTTTTTACTGTTATCTTGGGGATTTGGGAAAGTAAAAAATAACTACTCTGTCCATAAACACTGGTACATGCCAGCTCTCATATGCTTTACCTACGCAATATCAGATGAGCTTCATCAAAACTTTGTTACTAACCGTCATCCCGCAATTCAAGACATCGGATACGATATGCTAGGAGTTTTTGTGGCATATTTAAAAAAGTCAGAGCGCAAATAGGTAGTACACCAACGAGTAACTATTGACATCCTATCAGAGTACTCTACACTACTTACTCTACCACTTTTACACTATGTATCGTTTAAAAATAGTATGAAGTAATATGAAAGGGCAGGCATGACAAAATCTCAATTAATTGACATTGTTGCAAAAAAAGCTCATCTTACTAAAAAAGCATCTGGAGATGCAATTGAAGCTCTATTCGATGAAGTGAATCGCGCACTCGGCAAAGGTGATAAAGTAGTAATCTCAGGATTTGGCACATTCTACATTAGTCAAGTTCGTGACAAGCAAGTTGTTCCATTTGGTGATGAAGGTAAGAGACAAACAATTAAGGGCCACAAAGTTGTAAACTTTAGAGTTGGCAAACCACTCAAAAAAAATGTGTGGTAACACCGTACGCACCTAGACACAAAAAACCTCTTGGGTAACTAAGAGGTTTTTTTTATATACTAGCCATACCCTATGTTTAAAAAATACCAAGCACATATACTGCAAGTTGCCATTCATTCTTTGCAATTTAGAGCAGAAATGATTACGCACATAGTGCTTGATGCTGTGCCATTTGTGGTAGTGCTTTTTATTTGGCTAGCACTGTTTCAAAACACAGCAACAATTCAAAACTTCACATTCCCACAAATTGTAGAGTACTACCTACTTGCACTCATTATTGAAAGATGTACCGCATCACACTTTGAGAGTTGGAGATCACAAGAAATTCGTGAAGGAAAAATTGATTACTACTTAACCAAACCATTTTCCTACCTTCACAGTATCGTAGCAAAAGATATTGGTGGGAAAATAGTAAGCATTCTATTAAGTATTCCTATTTTTATGCTGCTTATCCTGCTTTTACAGCAAATTTTTTCCTTTCAGTTACCTTCCTTTTCTCTCGGTATTCTTATACCATTTGTATTGTTCCTTCTGTTTGCGTATGCAATGCAAACACTGATAGCCCTGTGGATAGTTCTACTTACCTTTTGGTTTGAAGGTTCCGATGGGTTAGAACACTTTAAATGGATCACTATCTCGCTTTTTAGTGGCGCAATGCTGCCCTATACCTTTATGCCAGAGTGGTTGCAAACTGCATTCGACTATTTACCCTTTAAATACCTATACGCGGTGCCAATTGGCATTGCGCAACAACAACTTACCATCTCGGCATCATTACTACTTGGAATGTCAGTTACACTGGTGACAATGGTTTTGTGTACAAAACTACTGTGGATAAAAGCTGTACGGGTGTATTGTTCGGCGGGGGGGTTAAACAAACACAATGAAAAAATATTGGTTTCTTTTCTGGTACTTTCGCAAAATGCAGCTCATGAAAATGGTTGAGTACCGTTCAAACTTTTTATTTTGGTCTGTGGTCTCTCTGATGTGGACTGCCTTTAACTACTTTTTCTTCGGGCTGTTGTTTGGACAAAAGGATCAGCTTGCTGGATGGTCATATCTCGAATTACAAGTGGTACTCTCTTTTTTTACAATGCTTGACTCATTCATTTGGTCTGTCTTTTATCCAAACATGACACAGTATACGCAAGCCATTTTTTCTGGTGAACTCAGCAAGTATTTGTTGCAACCAGTTAGCAGCTTGTTTCTGCTCACCACACAACATGCTACCTACCACAATGTTCCTCGTTTTTTAGTTGGATTAACAGTTCTTACACAATCACTGATTGCACTTGGTATATATCCTAGTTTCCTGCAGATACTTGCAAGCATGGTTCTGTTTTGTTGCAGTATTTTATTTATTTACACAGGCTGGTTTCTTACCGCAACACTTGCCTTTTGGGTTGAACGTTTTAATAACAGTGCGGATATTATGCCTGGACTCAGAAGGGTGTATCAAATTCCTCGTCAACTCTATACAGGCACCATAAGTTTTGTGTTTACACTCGTTTTTCCACTTGGTCTTGTTACAACGCTCCCCAGTGAAGTTCTGTTACAAAAAAATACTTCGCTATCTCTAAGCGTCTACTTTGTAGCGTTTACACTCCTTTTCATGTTTGGTACCTACCGATTTTACAAATACTCTATTACCAAGTACACAGGAGTTGGCGGCTAACACACCAATTTGGTGCGCTATACTAACACGTATGTCAAAACCAGTTATTGAAGTTGCACACTTAACAAAACATTTTTCCGTGTATAAAAAGCAACAGGGATTGTGGGGCTCGATACAGTCACTTTGGCACAGAGAATATGAAACAGTTGCTGCAGTAGAAGATGTAAGCTTTAGCATTGATGAAGGCGAGATAGTAGGATTTATTGGCAAAAATGGGGCAGGAAAAACAACCACCCTTAAAATGCTTTCTGGCTTGCTGTTCCCTACAAGCGGTTCAGTCTCTGTGCTCGGTTTTAATCCTTGGGACAGGAAATCTGCATTTCAAAAGCAGTTTGCATTAGTGATGGGTCAAAAAAATCAATTATGGTGGGACTTACCTGCTATTGAAACCTTCAACTTAAACAAGGCTATCTACGAAATACCAGATGCTCAATTTAAAAAAACGCTTACAAAACTAACCGATTTGCTAGATATTGGAGATAGTTTACAAATACAGGTACGTAAGCTCTCTTTAGGTCAGAGAATGAAGTGTGAACTTATTGCTGCATTGCTCCACAATCCTAAAGTGTTGTTCTTAGATGAGCCAACAATTGGGTTAGATGTGGTGATGCAAAAAATTCTGCGTGACTTTATTGCAGCATATAACAAAGAGTTTGGTGCAACCATTATTCTCACCAGTCATTATATGGATGATGTCAAAGAACTATGTAAGCGTGCAATTATTATTGATCAAGGCAAGAAAATTTTTGATGGACAATTACAGTCGATAATTGATGACTATGCCCGCAATAAAATTCTCTCGCTTGTTTTTAGTTCACCGGTTCCACTAGCAAAAGTGAAGTCATTTGGCACACTCAAAACTGAAAGTGAAGAAAAATCACATGCTGAAATTTCTTCTGCAACACTCTTGGTTCCAAGGAAGAAAGCAACAAGTGTCGCGGCAAAACTACTTTCCGAGTTACCGGTACAAGACCTAACAATAGAAGAACCCTCAATTGAGGCAATTATCCGTGAAGTCTTTGCAACTAAATAATGAACAAGTACTGGATACTGTTACTCCTTAGCTGGCAAAATGGCCTGGTATATAGAACGAGCGTTATACTGTGGCGATTCCGTCAACTACTTAGTACTATCATGGCTATCTCAGTTTGGTCTGTTGTATTTGGCGGACAACAGTTGGCATTTGGTTACTCTAACTCACAAATGACCACCTACATCTTACTTACTGCGTTCCTGCAAAGTATTGTGCTTGCTACAGTACTCCATGGCCTTGCAGAAACAATTTATTCTGGCAACTTGAGCAATATATTACTTAAACCCGTAAATGTGTTTGCTTACCTTGGCTTACAAGATGTAGCTGACAAAATCAAAAATGGTATAGCTCTCATCATTGAAACATTTATAGTACTCAGTATTTTTAAACTAGAACTTTCTGTACCTTCTTTACTGGTTATTGGTGTGTTTCTTGTTTGGGTAAGTGGAGCAATGGTTCTCAATTTTCTTGTAGCACTACTCTTTGGTGGGATAGGGTTCTGGAGCCCTGAGACTTGGGGCCCTCGATTTTTGTTTTTTATGTTTTTGGAATTTACTGCAGGCAAACTGTTCCCATTAGATATCATGCCAAAAAGTGTGCAGGATGTTGTTTTTCTTACACCATTTCCCTACTTTTCATTTGTCCAAAGCCAACTTTTTTTACAAAAATTAACTCAAGCGGAAATCCTCCATCACTCGTTGATGTTAGGTTTCTGGATCATGCTACTCTGGGGTAGTGTTGTGTTGATTTGGAAAAAAGGACTACGTAATTACTCGTCAGCAGGAAGATAAATGCATAAATACTTTATTATTTGGGCCACGTTGGCTAGTAGTGCACTACAAGAAACCTTTATTAACCGAGGTACAAACGCACTGTTTTTAAGTGGTAAGGTTATTCGCTTTGCCTTTTCACTCTTATTTTTACTGCTACTCAAAAACAATCTCAGTTCGTTTTCCACCTATACCGTGGACCAAGTTATTGTCTTTTATCTTACCTACCAATTTATTGATACTCTTGCACAAGTTTTTTACAGAGGTGTCTATTTGTTTGGAAACCAAATTAAATCGGGTGACTTTGATTTTTCACTCTCAAAACCAATCAGCCCTCTCTTTCAGGCTCTTGTTGGAAAACCTGATATCAATGATACTCTGTTTTTAATTGGTACAACCGTTTTTAGCGTACTGATGGCCTCACAACTAGCAATTACCATCACTCCCATCACCTTTATACTTTTTTGTATTTTGCTCTGTAATAGCTTTATTGTTGCTACTGCACTTCATATCCTCGTCTTAGTGGCTGGAATACATCTCACCGAAGTTGACGGGATTATTTGGTTATATAGAGATGTGACTAGACTTGGTCAATTTCCCGTAACCGCCTATATTGAACCACTAAGATCACTACTGCTGTTTGTCATTCCCGTGGGAATACTCTTCACTGTACCTGTGGATGTACTGCTTGGCTTTGTTAGTCCAGTAGGGGCACTACTCACTTGTCTGTTTGGAATAGGACTCTTACTATGTTCAGTGAAGATATGGCACTGGAGCTTAAAACACTACCAAAGTGCAAGTAGTTGAAATGAAAACCTAACGCTTTGGAGACTGTCGCTTTCTGCGAGCTTTACCACCAGAACCAATTTTTCTTGTTTCCTTCATTCTGTCATCACGAGTTAACAAGTCACTTGGTTTAAGTAAGGTCTTGAATGCTGGGTTGAACTCAACCAATGCACGTGCTACACCATGTACCACTGCACCAAGCTGAGAAGCAGCACCAGAGCCACTGACATGTACGTTAACACCAAATTTACCTTTTGTACCAGTTAAATCAAATGGTTTGTTAAAAACTGATGAAGAGTTAGAAATGGTACCAAAGTACTGACCAACTATTTTATCGTTTACGACAAACTCGCCACCATCTTCGTAGAGACGAACGCGAGCAGTGGCAACTTTTCTTCTACCAACTGCTTCTACGTACTTACCAGTTGGTGCTGTAACAGTAGAAACTGGAGCAGCTGCACCCCCGACGCTTCGCTGTGGTTTGACAACCTTGCGTTGTGTTTTAACAACTTTTTGAACTTTATTTGGTTTTTTACTTAACTTTAATGCCATACGTTCTTTACTATCCCTTATGCTTCTTGTTTCAACTGGGCTGAATGCTTGTGCTCTGCACCTGCGTACACCTTAAGACGAGTCATTCTTTGATCGCGCAACTTGTTTTTTGGCAACATATTTACTACAGCCTTTTCGATAATTCTTTCAGGAAAGGTCTGTCGTAACTCTGAAAGAGTACGAACTTTCAAACCTCCAGGGAAGTTTGAGTGTCTGTAGTACTTCTTATCTAGTTCTTTGTTACCAGTAACTACCAACTCTTTAGCATTGATAACAACAACGTAATCGCCGCCATCAATGTGTGGAGTGTATTCTTTTTTGTGTTTTCCAATAAGCTTCTTTGCAATCTCAACTGCAACGGTACCAAGAACTTGATTTTTAGCATCAATAAGATGCCAAGTTCTGGAAACTTCACTGGTCTTTTGCATGTATGTTTTTTTCATGATCTCTTCTGGTTATTCAGCCTTTTTGGTAGTCTTCTTTGCTGTACTTATTTTCTTAGCTTCAGCCTTTGGAGCTGCAACTTTTTCTGTTTTAACGTTTTTGAGTGTGCCTACTACTGTTGGCTTCTTTATCAAAGCAAGCGATACAACCTCTGTATTATCACCTCTTCTTGTACCAACTTTAGAAATTCTGGTAAAACCAGAAACTCTGTCGGTAAACTCTGGTGCAATACGCTCAACTAAGGTGTTAACCACATCTCTTACTCCAAAGAAACGATGTAAGTTTCTTCTAGATGAGAGTGAGTCAATTTTTGCTGTGCCAATAAGGCTATCAGCTAGTCTCTTTGTTTCCTTAGCCTTTGCCACGGTGGTAACAATTTCTCCTGTTTCAATAAGGGAACGGACAAGGTTACGAAGTAACATCTTGCGATGGTTAGTATCTCTATTGAATTTTTTCTTATGAATTCTGTGTCTCATAGTACAGCAGCCAGCAACAACCTAGGGAACATTATTCACCTAAGCTGACCCCCTTCTTTTGGAGAGCTTCGTCAATAACAACTACACTCTTACCACCTAAGTTCTTAACTTTTGCAATCACGGTTCTTGGTGCACCCATAAGGTCACCAACAGTTTCGAATCCACCTTTACGAAGTGCGTTTGCAATTCTAGTTGGTAAATCGAGTTCTTCAACAGTGAGTCTCATTACTTCTTGTTCTTCTGGAGAAAGAGAAACTTCAAGCTTCTCTTCAATCGCAACAACTGGTTCATACACTTGAGTGAACTGTCGTGACAAAATCTTTGCAGCCTGTTGTACAGCCTGTAAAGGTGAAAGTGTACCATCAGTCTCAACTTCTAAAATAAGCTTGTCGTAGTCTGTTCTTCTACCAACACGTGTTTGCTCAACTCTGTATGAAACTTTAACAACTGGGCTAAATAGTGCATCAAGAACGATGTCACCAATTGTTTTTGCACGCTTTTCGTCAGAAACAACGTATCCCATACCAGATTCAACAGTCATCTCAACATCAAGTTTTGAACCACTTGAGAGGGTTGCAATCACTTGATCTTTATTGATAACTTCCAAACCTGCTTCAGGTGAAATATCAGCTGCAGTCACTGTTGCAGGACCTTTAGCACTGATTCTCATAACCGCTTCTTCACCAGTGGTTGATTTAACTCTAACTTGCTTGAGGTTAAGAGCCAACTGCAACACATCTTCTTTAAGGCCAGTTACGGTTGCATATTGATGGTCAGCACCTTCTACTCTCATAGAAGTAATTGCTGAACCTGGTAATGAAGTAAGCAGTACTCTGCGAAGTGCATTACCAAGAGTGTGACCATAGCCCTGTTCAAGAGGTTCCATACTAATGGTAGCTTTTGATCCAGAAGCATTCCCTTCAGTTACTTGAAATGAAGGATTCATTATTGGGTAGTTTTGCATTGTTGTGCTCATATTATTGTTTCCTGTGTTTCTCCTCTCACCATGTGGTGAAATCTGTTACTAGGTTTATACTTTTATCTTTATCTACTGTAGTACTCCACAATTAACTGTTCTTGTACTGTTTCGGTGATGTCAGCTCTCTCTGGAAGTCGAGAGATTTTAGCAACACCACTCTTGCTTACAATCCATGCTGGGGTTTGAGGGACATTCTTTAGCATCTCTGAAACACCTGCAATCTTGGTTGCTTTGTTGGTGAGTGTGATAACATCTTCAACTTGCACTCTGTATGAAGGTACGTTCATCTTTTTACCATTCACAAGAAGGTGACCATGGGAAACTAACTGGCGTGCATTTGCACGAGTATTTGCCCAACCAGCGCGGTACACAACGTTATCTAGTCTTCTTTCAAGTAAACTGAGTAAAGCTGCGCCTGTGGCAGTTGGATTCTTTGAAGCTGCCTCATATAGTTTGCGAAGCTGCTGCTCAATAACACCATAGATAAACTTTAGCTTTTGCTTTTCTTGTAATTGAACACCAAAGTCTGAAAGTTTTCTTCTCGACTTAGCGCCATGCATTCCTGGTCTGATAGCCAATCTTCGAGCAACCTTCAAAGAATTAGACTTAAGTCCTAAATCTTCTCCAATTTTTCGTGCAAGCTTGTTGCGTGGTCCAGTGTATCGTGCCATATCCTAATTCCTATTTGTTATGCTTTGCTTTTCTTGGTCTTGTACCATTGTGTGGATCTGGAGTCATGTCAGCAATAAGACTGACTCTAATTCCCATAGCCTTAAGTACTCTTAGTGCTACATCTCTGCCTGGGCCTGGACCTTTAATGAACACGTCCATTTGGCTCATTCCATATGCTCTAGCCTTATTCACTGCATTTTCAACAGTGATTGTAGCTGCGTATGGTGTTGATTTTCTTGAACCGGTAAATCCTGATTCACCTGCTGAAGACCAGCAGACAACATTACCTTGCTCATCAGTAATACTAACGAGCGTTGTGTTAAATGTTGCAGTTACATACAAGCGACCTTTTTGGATTGCTCGAGCAACTTTTTTTGTTTGTGTTTTGGTTTGCGTAACTTTAGCCATGATCTGAATTCTTATCTATTATTTCTTTGTTGCCTCAAGCTTTGCTGCCATCTCTTTGGTCATAGCACCAACAGTTCTTCTTCTTGCACCACCACGGGCGTTGCGTGAATTAGTTCTGGTTCTTTGACCACGAGCTGGTAACTTTGCAATATGTCTTAATCCTCTGTAGCAACGAATGCGCTTTAAGCGGTCAATGTTATCGTTCACATCTCTGCGAAGATCACCTTCAAGCATGAGACCGTCAAGTGCACGCTGAATTCTGTTTACTTCATCAGCAGTTAAGTCTTTTGCTCGTTTGTTACTATCTACATTTGCAACGCTCAAAATGTCTGCAGATACTTTTGCACCTATACCGTACACAGCTTGAAGTGCGTAAAATATTTTTTTATTCTCTGGTATATCAACACCAACAATACGAGGCATACTTTTCCTTTATCAATTAACCCTGACGTACCTTATGATTTGGATCCGAGCAGATCACGCGCGCAACACCTTTGCGTTTTATGATTTTGCAATGGAGACAACGTTTCTTTATCGAAGATTTGACTTTCATACAGGTTCTTTTTCTTTTTTTGCCAGGGTTGAACTATACCTCAAATATTAAAAAATGAAAAGTATTAGTTTTGCTGCGATTCATTTTTTGTTGATCTATACGTTATTTTACACTTTTTGAGGTCATATTTAGATACATAACCTTTAATCATGTCACCAGGCAAAACACGTATTCTAAACAGACGCATCTTACCAACAAGCGTACCAAGGAGTGTTTGACCCACCATTGGGGCAACCGGAGATGCTGTTACCGCTATACGAAACATCGTATTTGGTAAACATTCCTCTACTACACCTTCAACTTCAAATCTGTCATCTCTGTCAGATTTGTCGCTGGTTGTATCGACTTGTCGTTTTGCTTTTGCAGCACGTTTGTGTTCTTGTACTTTTCCCATATTTTCTTCTTTTCAAACAGAAACCGTATTATACCAGACTAAGCAAGTGGCGTCATCACTACTGGGCCATTTTTAGTAATTAGTACCGTTTCTTCAAACATACCAGCTAAGGAACCGTCGGCTGTACGGTAGGTCCACCCATCACTATCAACTATTAATCTGGGATTGCCTGCCGTGTACATAACCTCAATTGCAACTGTCTGCCCTTCAGTAAATCGTCGTTTTTTGTCTGATCGTTGTGAAAAACATGGTATTGCTGGATCCATATGAAGTTCTTTTCCAATTCCATGACCAGTAAGTTGATATACAACTCCATATCCGTATTTTTGCAAGCCTTGCTCCATTGCTATGCTTACGTCATACACTGAGTTACCTACTTTTGCCTTGGCAATAGCATCCTTAAGAATCTGCTGGCCGCGCTCAAGAAACAACTGGGTAGACTCTGGAACTTCGCCAACCGCGAAAGTGATAGTGGTATCTAGATGAAAACCATTACTAATTAAGCCTAAATCAATGGTGAGCACATCACCTGCCTCTACAACTTTGCCCTTGGGAATACCATGACACATCTCATCATTTTTCATGATGCACGTTGCCCAGTGATATCCTGGCACGGTCGAAAAACTTGGTACATATCCAGCAGCAGAAATGAGCCGTTGTGCTTCTGCCTCAATCTCTTCAAACTGCATGCCGATGGTAACAAAACGCTGCAGGCTGCCTTTAATGCTTCCCAGCGCACTGCCCCCCTTACGCATATGTTCTATTTTAGTTTTATCCATGTTTTCCTAGTAAAAAAGCTAGCAAGTAATGTACCATTGCTAGCTTTTTGCCTAAATGCTGTAGTTACTTCTGCATAAGCTTTGCAATACCTGCTTGTATATCTTTGAACACAGTTTCAACATCGTTTTCACCGTTTACAGAAATAAGCTTACCTTGCTTCTTGTAGTATTGTACAACAGGCTCTGTAAGTTCATGAAAAAGCTCAATTCGTTTTCTAATTGCAGAAACAGTCTCGTCTTCTCTATCACTAGTTCTGCCTGCAATACGCCAAAGAGCTTCTTTGTCTGATACGTCCAAAAACACAACAACGTCTACACCTCCATTAAACGCTTTAGCTTGCACTTCAGTTCTTGGAAAGCCATCCAGGATATACCCTTTTTCATACTCTGGCTTTTCTAAATACGTGAGCACAATTTCAAGTACGGTGTCATCTGGAACTAACGCGCCAGAGTTAAGTGTTTCTTTTAACCATCTTCCCAACTGGGACTTTTCTTTAGACATGCCTCTAAAAATGTGTCCGGAAGACAAGTATGGGATATCGTACTTTTGTGACAAAAAGTTACCTTGCGTTGACTTGCCGGCACCTTGAATACCAATTAACACCATTTTCATTACAAACTCTCCTGAACCAGATATTCTCTGGATAACCTACTACTAGAGGTATTTATCATAGTTTTGCTCTACTAGGGAGCTTTCTGCTTGCTTGTAGGTTTCAATAATAACCGAAACCACAATGAGCAAGCTTGTTCCACTTACTGCTAACGAGCCAATATCAGTAAATAACTGCGCAACCAGCGGTAGCAAAGCAATACCACCTAAAAATAGTGCTCCCACAAGGGTAATTCTCGTCACCACAAACTCTAAAAATGTTTTAGTTGCTGCACCAGGCCTAATACCTGGAATAAACGCACCTGATTTTTTTAACTCAGTAGAGATGTCTTCGGCATTAAAAAACAGCAAGGCTGAAACAAATGAAAAACCAAAAACAATAAGGAAGTACGTAATCATGTACACTGGCGAGGTTTGTGCAAACTGCACAGTAAGCATCTGACCAAATTTGATGAGACTATCATTTTGACTTGCAAGGAGTAACCGAGCTATAAATGATGGTACCAACATAATGGATACAGCGAAAATAATAGGCATAACACCAGAAACATTTACACGAATTGGTAAATGGGTTTGCTGACCACCATATACTTTACTACCACGTACTCGCTTAGCATACTGAATGGGGACTTTTCGCACAGCATCGTTCATAAACACTGTTAACCCAATTACCGCCACAAATACAGCTGCAAATGAGAGTAAAGATAGCCACTGTCCAGAACCAGAACTATACACTAGTTGGCCAAAAGTTGTAGGAGCTTGGCTTAAGATACCACCAAGCAAGATCATAGAGATACCATTACCAAGACCAGATTCTGAGATTAGCTCACCCAACCAAGTAATAACCATTGCACCGGCAACAAGTGTCAAAATCATTGCAATCAGTGAGATTGGATCTGACGACTCCAATAAGCTTTGTTGTCTGAGCAATGCTAAGACAGACAAACTTTGAACAACTGCCAATGGTACAGACAAAAACCTGGTGTATTGGTTAATTTTTTCTCTACCAGCTTCACCATCTTTTTGCATTTCTTTCAAGGCAGGAATAACCATTCCAGATAGCTGCAAAATAATAGAGGCGGTAATAAATGGACTAATGCCCACAGCCATCACCGAAAAGTTTGCTAGAGTACCTCCAGAAAAGATATTAAGTAAGCTTAAAAATTGGTTGTCTGCAAATAAGGCTCGTAGCTGCACAACATTAACACCAGGGACGGGAACGTGAGCTAAAAATCTAAAAACAAGGAAAATGCTTGCAGTAAATAAGAGTTTCTTTCGTAACTCTGGATTTGAGACAACTTTTCGCAAAAATGTTGTAATCTTTTTCATCAATCCTCAAGTTGTTAGTCTCAGGAGCACTACTGTACTACAAATGACTAGGCGATACTACCACCAGTTTTTTCGATAGCATCTTTTGCTGCTACTGTGACTAACACACCTTGTACAGAAACTTTGCGTGTAAGTGCACCAGTGGCAATAATTTTTGCTTTTTTGAATCGAACATCAATCACTTTTTCAAGTTTGAGAGTATCAAGTGTGATAACTTCTGCAGACATGTTCTCAATTTCAGAAAGAGTAACTTCTGCCGTTGGTCTGACCACGTTAAAACGACCTTTACCGCGAAGCATTGGTAAACGCTTAATAAGTGGAAGTTGACCACCTTCAAACCAAAGAGGCACTTTACTTCCCTGACGAGATTTGTAACCTTTTTGACCTCTTCCAGAAGTGTGACCACCTTTACCAGAGCCATAGCCTCTACCTAAGCGCTTTTGTGCACGTGTTGTTGTTTTAAGAAGTTCACTAAGTAATGACATACAAATCCTGTTGCTCTGAGGCAATACCTACCTACTTGGCTGCTTTTTTTGCCGGTTTACGGGCAATCTTTTTTTCAGCAGCTGGCTTTTTTTCAGCTGGTTCAGCCTGTTGTGTGTTAGCTACTACATCATGCTGTGAAGCACGTTTCTTATGTTTTTCTTGCAGTTCTTTTGATTTTTGAGCTTCTTCTGCTTCCGAGTCAGCAATAGACTTAAGTTTAATACCCTTAAGAGCTACGATTCTTTCGATTTTTTTGAGTGCTTCAAAAGTTGCGTACACACTAGATACTTTATTTTCGGAACCTAAGATTTTGCTTGAGATATCTCTAACACCGGCAGCTTCAACAACTGCTCTGACAGGACCACCTGCAATAACACCAGAACCTTTAGGAGCAGGCTTAAGGAGTACTTTACCAGCACCTTTTTTAACCAAAATTGAAAAAGGAATAGTAGTACCATTAAGTGGAACAGTAATCATTCTCTTACGAGCTTTTTTAATACCTTTTTTAATAGCTGAAACAACATCGGTTGCTTTTCCAAGACCAACCCCAACTTGACCTTTTTTGTCACCAACAACCATAAGTACGGAAAAACCTACGTTATTTCCACCTTTTGTCTTCTTGGAAACGCGAGAAATTTGGATAACCTTTTCTTCAAATTCTTTAACTTCAGTCTTCATAACTTTATTTCTGCTTATACTTCTATACCTTGAGCTCTGAGTGTTTCTGCAACAATACTAACTCTACCATGATACTTATATTGACCACGATCAAACACTACTGCTGTTATTTTTTTAGCTTTAAGTGCTTTTGCTAACTCTGTTGCTGCCCCAGCTGCAAGCTCCTTTTTGGTAGCTTTGGTTTTCTTGTCTTTTCGAGCTGCAACGTCACTTGCTGCAACTACTGTTTTTTGCGCCACGTCATCAACTGCTTGCATGTAGGTGTATTTATTCGATCTAAACACCGTTACTCTTGGACGTTTTGCTGTACCATTTAGTTTAGAACGAACACGTAGTTTTCGTTTCTCAACTTTAGATAGTGAATGTCTTATGGTTGGCATAGTACTTTCTTCTCAAACTAAGCGGCAGCTTTTCCTTGTTTTCTTCGAACTACTTCATCTTCGTAACGGATACCTTTACCCTTATAAGGTTCTGGTGGTCTAATTTTGCGAATCTCTGCAGCCATTTGGCCTACTTGTTGTTTGTCTGTACCTTCAACATAGATCGTATCGGTACCTTCAACCTTAAGTGAAATTCCTGGCTTTGCTGGGACATCAACAGGATGTGAAAAACCAACAGCAAGTTGGATTCCTTGACCTTGTGCTTTTGCTCTGTATCCAGTACCAATAAGTTTAAGTGTTTTCTTATATCCTGCAGTTACACCAATAATGGTGTTGTTTACTAGACTTCGAACTAATCCGTGCAAAGCTTTTGTAGGCTTTTCATCATTACTTCGAGTAACAACAACCATGCCATCTGCAACAGCAACTTTAATTTTTGCTGGGATACTTGTAACAAGTTCTCCCTTTGGCCCCTTAACAGTCACCACCTCTGCTGTTGCAGTAACGGTAACTCCTTGTGGGATGCTGATTGGTGTTCTTCCTATTCTAGACATATCGTTTTTTCTTTACGTTGTGATTACCAAACTTGACAGAGTAATTCTCCACCTACATTTTCTTTTCTTGCCTGTGTATCGGTCATTACACCTTTACTTGTTGACAAGATAGTGATGCCATAACCACCAAGTGTTTTTGGAATAGCACCTGATGCTGTATATAATCTTCTTCCTGGCTTAGAAAGTCGTTTTACCTCATTAATTGCAGGTTGCTTACCAACGTACTTCAAAGCAACAACTAATTTAGTAAATGGCATATCACCTTCAACCTTAACTGAAGACACATATCCCTCACTGACCAAAATGTCAGCAATAGACTTCTTCATGTTAGAGAATGGTGCTTCCACAACATTCAATCTAGCCATGTGAGCGTTTTTGATTCTGATAATAAAATCTGCAATTGGATCAGTCATACTCACCTTGATTACTTACTTGACTTAACTACGCCTGGTAGTTCGCCTTTAACTGCTAACTCTCTAAATGTAATACGGCTTAGCCCAAAGAATCTCATGTATCCTCTTGGACGGCCTGTTATTTTACAACGATTTTCACCTCTAGTCGAGAACTTGTTTGGCTTTTTCTCACCAGCAAGCTCGTATGTTTTTCTTTTCTCTTGTAGTTTCTTAGATTTTGCAATCTTAGATTTTTTAGCCATGAACTGCTTCCTTTACTTTTGGTCCTCTTTTTCAAACGGCATACCGAGTAACTCAAGCAATCTGAATGCTTGGTCATTTGTTGGAGAAGAAGTCACAAAATTAATTTGTAAACCTCTCACACTTTCAATGGTATCGTACTCGATCTCAGGAAAAATGATTTGTTCCTCAAGACCCATACTATAATTACCTTGACCATCAAATGCTTTTCTTGATACACCTCTAAAGTCCTTCACACGTGGAAGAGCAATAGAAATAAGTTTTGTTAAGAAATCCCACATATAGTGACCGCGCAATGTTACCATTACACCCATTGGATCACCTTCACGTAGTTTAAAACCAGCAATTGATTTCTTTGCTAGAGTAATTTGAGGTTTTTGACCACTCATTACCTGTAATTGAGTTACCACGTTCTCAATTATTGGTTTACGTGCTCTAGGATCTTGTGGATTAGTGATACCCACATTAATAACAATTTTCTTTAGTTTTGGCACAGCCATAACATTAGCAATCCCAAACTCTTTTCTGAGCTGAGGTGCAATAGTGCTGGTATAGGTATCTCTTATGTTTGACATACTTTTTTACTTCTTAGCTGGTGCTTTTTCTGGAACTACAGCACCTGTTTTCTTAAACACTCTTGATTTTGTACCGTCTTTTGCAATCTTGTATCCAATTCTGTCTGGTTGACCTTTGTCATTAACAATTGCAATCTTTGCTGTTGAGAGTGCTCTCTCAACAAGAACACGATCACCTGTTCTACCACCCATTGGTTTAACGTGTTTAACGTACTTGTTTACACCTTCAACAACAACCTTATCTTTAGCTGGCACAACACGTACAATAGTACCTGATTTACCTTTGTCTTTACCTGTTGTTACTGTTACGTTGTCACCTGTTTTAAATTTCATAACTCATTTCAAATTACAAGACTTCTTGAGCCAAACTAGCAATTTTACTAAAACCATTGTCCTTAACTTCACGAGCAACTGGACCAAACACACGAGTTCCAACTGGAACTGGGTTTTTTCTGGACTCTATTATAACCGCTGCGTTGTCATCAAATCGAATGTATTCACCATTCTTTCTTCGAGACTCTTTTCTCGTTCTAACAATAATTGCTTTAACTTTTTCACCTTTTTTAACAGTGCCATTTGGATCAGCTTGGATAACTGAAGCAGCAACCACATCACCAACATAACCAAATCTACGTCTGGATCCGCCGTGAACTTGGATAACTCTGAGTCTCTTTGCTCCACTGTTATCGGCTACTTGTAGTACAGTTCGTAATTGAATCATAGCCGACTCCTACTTCTCAACCTTCTTAACAACTTTGAATCGCTTGGTTTTACTAACTGGTCTACAAGGAGCTATCTCAACTGTGTCACCAGCCTCTAAAACCATGTTCTCAAAATGACATGCAAAATTCTTTGTTCTTTTAACAGACTTTAGGTACATTGGGTGTTGCCACATACGAGCAACACTTACCTGTGCGGTTTGTGCTGTTTTAACTGACTGAACTGTTCCTTGTATCGTTTTCATACGTTTCTTTACTTACTAGCAAGCTCTTTCTTTTTGAGCACTGTCTTAACTCTTGCAATATCATCTGCCAATAAAGCAATATGTGTGTTTTTTCTGCGACCAGCTTTCTTCTCAAGACGAGCTCCCGCGAATTGCTTGATTAACTCCACAACTTGAGCTTGTAACTCGGTTATGCTTTTTTCATGTAGTGCTTTTATGTCGTTTCTTCTCATGTTATTTTCCAATGGTTGTTGTGCGAACCGAAAGCTTATGACCTGCTTTTCTGAACGCTTCTTTTGCCATATCTGCTGTTACACCTGCAATTTCAAACAATACCATTCCAGGTTTTACAACTGCTACATATGTATCAATAGCACCTTTACCAGAACCCATTTTCACACCTACTGGCTTCTTAGTAATGGGCTTGTGTGGAAACACTCTCACCCAATACTTACCAGCACGCTTGGTCATAAAGGTAATCTTTTTGCGAGCTGCTTCAATTTCTCGAGTGCTAACCCAACCAGTGGTTGTAGCTTGCATACCGAACTCACCAAAAGCTACAGTTGCACCACGTTGTGCTTCACCTCTGCGCTTACCTCTAAATTGTTTTCTGTATTTGCTTTTCTTAGGTTGTAACATATCTCAGGTCCACGCGAATTGGCTTATACTATCTCACCTTTGTTAATCCATACCTTAATACCAACGTATCCAGATCTTGTTGCTGCTGGCATTTGGTAATAATCAATGTCAGCACGCATTGTTTGAGTTGGCACACTACCCTCAAAATACTTTTCTGTGCGGCCAATTTCTGCACCGCCAATTCTTCCAGCGAGTGCAATCTTGACACCTTCTGCACCTGCTTGCATAACCTTCTCAAGAGCTTGGTTTACAGCTCTGCGATGTGGATAACGCTTCAGGAGTTGTTGTGCTATACGCTCAGCAACAAGTTTTGCACTTAAGTCTGGTTTAGTGACTTCCTCAACTCTTAAGTCAATTTTAACTTTATCCTTTTTTCGTTTGGCCACGTTAAGAATTCTCTCAATCTCACCCTTAACAACTTCCAAGTTTGCCCCACCTCGACCAATAACAACACCAGGTCTAGAAACAAACAGTACTACTCTGATAGCGGTAAGAGATCGTTCAATCTCTACTTTAACCAAACCAGCACTTTCCAACTTTGTCTTTAAGAATGCTCTTAGTTTGTAGTCTTCGAGTAGTTTACTAGCGTAATCACTCTTATCTGCAAACCACTTAGACTTCCAGGTAAAGGTATTACCTAATCTAAAACCAGTTGGATTTACTTTTTGTCCCATATGTTTCTTTTACGTGTATCGTTTTACTCAAGAACTATGTATTCTACTACAAAACTCTACTTTTTACTCACTGACTTTTTTGCAGCAACCTTTTTGGTAGTTTCTACCTTTTTAGTTACTTTTTTCTCTGTTACTGGTGCAACTGACTTTTCAGCTTGAGTTACTTCAGCTTTCTTTGTTACTGTTTCACTCTTTTTCGTAGCTTCTGGTGCAGTTGGTGCAACCACGCCTGCTTCTAGTTCTACAGTTACATGACAAGCTCTCTTCAAGATTGAGTGTGCTCTACCACGACTAACTGCTCTAAATCTGCGGTATCGTGGACCTTCACTCACCTGAATATTCTTCAAAGTAAGTTGATCAAAACTGTATCCATGGTTATGCATTGCATTCGCAATAGCTTGGCGAATCACTTTGAGTACCACGAGCGATGCCTTCTTCTCAACCACAGCCAACTGCTTTATAGCTGCTTCTAGGTTCATTTTCTTAACAGCATGAGCAACCAATCGCACTTTTCGTGCTGGTTGTCTACTGTTTTTTTGTATAGCTGTTATTAACATAATGCCTTTTTCAGATTAATCTTAGGTCTTTGTAAGTAAGCGTTTCACAATCTTACCGTGACCTCTGAAAGTACGAGTTGGTGCAAACTCACCGAGCTTGTGACCTACCATAGCTTCAGAAACAAATACTTCAACAAAGTTTTTACCTTGATGAACCATAAAGGTGTGACCAACAAAATCTGGTGAGACAACACACTCTCTGCTCCAAGTTTTAATTGGTGTTTTAGTTCCAGTTGCTTTTTGAGCCATAACTTTTTTTACGAGTTTTGGGTCTAAGTATGGTCCTTTTTTACTTGATCGTGACATATATTTTCCTCTTGTTTATTTTACCGATAAATCGGCACATTTTAACAATTACTTTACTCTTCTATCACGAACAATCAGTTTGTCTGTTCTGTGATGCTTCTTTCTTGTCTTCTTACCTAATGCATGCTTACCCCATGGTGTCTTTGGATGCTTCATACCAACTCCAGATCTACCTTCACCACCACCATGTGGATGAGAGTCTGGATGCTGTGCGGTACCACGAACAGTTGGGCGAATACCCATAAGTCGTTTTCTACCAGCTTTACCAATTTTTCTGTTTTTCCATTCTTGATTGCCAACTTGACCAATGGTTGCGTAACACTCTGCACTAATAAGTCGTAGCTCTTTTGAAGGAAGCTGAATTGTTACAAACTTACCTTCTTTTGACTGCACCATTGCACCTGTGCCAGCACCACGAACCATCTGAGCACCTTTGCCTGCACGGATCTCAATGTTGTGAATGAACATACCAATTGGCACATTCTTAAGTGGTAATGCATTTCCAGCTTTTACTTCCACTTTTTCACCAGAGACAATAACATCACCTTCTGCTAAACCAAGTGGAGATACAATGTATGCCTTTTCACCATCTGCATAATAGAGAAGTGCAACGTTTGCACTACGCATTGGATCATACTCAATTCTTTTTACCGTTGCTGGAACACCAAACTTGTTACGTTTCCAGTCAATAATACGCATCTTTTTCTTAACACCACCACCACGATGTCTCACTGTAACTTTGCCACCAAAGCCACGACCTTGTCGTTTCTTGTGACCAGATGCTAGTAATGCTTTTTCTGGCTTTCCAGACCAAAGCTCACTGCGATCTACTTCAACTTGATGTCTTCTTCCTGGTGTTGTTGCTTTTCGAGATAATAACATACGTCAAATCCTTACGCCTTGGTGCTTTCCGAAATGTCAAAAAGATTAATTGAGTTACCCTTAGCCAAAGTAACAAGAGCTTTTTTGACTTTTCCTCCTGCAACTTCTAATCTCCTCTTACCAGTTTTGTGAAGGTCTTTTTGATTCATAATGGTACGAATCGACAACACCTTAACTGGAAAAAGTTTTTCAACTGCTTCCTTAATTTGATGCTTAGTTGCAAGTCTGCTAACCGCAAAAGTATAAATGTTCTTGGTGTTAGCAAGTCCAAGTGACTTTTCGGTAATTACTGGTTTAACAATACTATATGCGTTCATGTCAGGGTTTATTCTTTACTAGTTTTCTTTTTTGCTGAATTAGCAACTCTAGCTTCTAACAAATCAATTGCCTTAGGCTCAAACACAATTGCTTGTGCAGAACTAATGTCATGTGCATTTACTAATGCTGCAGTACTAAGAATGACATTAGATAAGTTAGCTAAAGAGCGCTCTACTAACTCGTTTCTTTCAGCTAACACAACAAGTACTCTAGACTTATCCATAACTGAAGAAAGCAAAGAAACTGCATTCTTGGTCTTACCTGAAAGACTAGTAATGTCGGCACAAACCTTAACTAAAGATACTTGTGCACTCAGTGCTGAAATAAGAGCCTTAGCTTTCATTGTGCGGGAGAGTGATCTGTCCCAGTTTTCGATACCCTTTGGTCCATGAGCAACACCACCACCAACAAAAATTGGTGCGCTTTGAGCACCGTGACGTGCGTTACCGGTACCCTTTTGTTTGTACATTTTTCGTTTGGTAAGGTTAACTTCAGATCTAGTCTTTACCTTGCTCGTACCTTGACGTGCATTTGAAAGATATACTCTGATTGCTTGTGAAAGTAGTGCTTTGTTAACTGGTGCACCAAAGAGTGCATCGGATACCGTTACAGAACCTTCTTTACCAGTGGTTGTGATACTCGATACTTTCATTATTCTGCACTTTCAGTAGATTGCTCAGCTTCTGGAGCTACAGTTTTAGGAAGACCAGATGCTTCTCTATCAAGCTCCACATGCTTCTTTGTACCAGTTTTTGAAATCTTAATATCACTCATAATTGATCCAGGTACTGGGCCACTGAGCCAAATTTCACCTGTTGATTCTTCAATGTGAAGAACCACTAATCCAGCAACTGACTTTGCAACGTTACCATAATGACCTGGCATTCTTTTACCCATCCACACACGACCTGGGGTTGTACCAGCACCAATTGAACCAACTGCACGTGCTCTATCAGATTGACCGTGAGTTGCTGGGCCACCATGGAAACCATGTCTCTTCATAGCACCTGCAAAACCACGACCTTTTATGAAACCTTGAACTGAAACAACGTCACCCACTTCCAAAATAGAAGCTAATGAAACTTGTTGACCTGCCTCATAGGTTGATGCATCGCCAAACACTCTAATACCCTTGATGTTCTTAACACCAGAAGAAAAACCACTCTTCTCTAATCTAGATCTAAGTGGCTTTGTCATGTTTTTAAGTTTTTTGGCACCGTACCCGACTTCAAGAATAGTGCAAGAAAGCTGCTCTCTTGTCTTACTGTTCTTATCAAGTACTAAAGTCTCTTTTTTACTGAGAATATTATTAACGCCTGCTTTAACTTTGGTAACAGCCAAGCGCTTGCCGTTCTTGGTCCAGGCTTGTGTCATTCCGAGTTTGGTCACAAAAAAATCTGTTAGCATAGCAGTATGTTTCTAGTTTTCTATAGTCCGTTTTTTGGTCTAAGCTCCTTTTGATTGGCAGAGCAACTCCTTCTCTTATCACTGTTACGTGACAATGTTTTGTATCCATCAATTACATTTTTATCTGAATTGACACACCAGCTGGCAACTCCAGATGCATGAGTGAATCAATTGTTTTACTAGTTGGGTTAACAATATCAATCAAGCGCTTGTGCGTTTTAATATGATAGTGCTCTTGTGCATTTTTATCGGTATGAGGTGAAACCAACACGGTAAATTCTTTTTTGTCAGTTGGAAGTGGGACTGGTCCTACTACCTTTGCACCAGTTGAGAGTGCTGTTTCAAGAATTTTGCGACTAGCTGTGTCAACAACTCTATGGTCATACGATTTAAGTCTGACTCTAATTGAGTACGTTGTTTGTGTAGTTTGTTTCTTAGTCATACTGTTAAAGAATGATACCTACTATTTTTTTCTTGTTGCCTATGGCGTTTAACCATAGGTCGAAATTATATAATATCTTCCCCAAGAAGTAAACCCCGCTTTTGATAAGAAAAGCGGGGTTTACCTCCCATCTTCATTGCTGAAGATGAAAGGCACCTTAGTACTTATTTAATAACTTTTGTTATTGCACCAGCACCAATGGTGTGACCACCCTCGCGGATAGCAAATCGCAATCCCTCATGGAGTGCAACTGGAACAATAAGCTTTGCTGACATTTTAGCGTTGTCACCTGGCATAACCATTTCGACACCAGCTGGAAGTTGGATTTCTCCAGTCACGTCAGTAGTTCTGATGTAGAACTGTGGTCTGTAACCTGGGAAGAATGGCTTGTGACGACCACCTTCTTCTTTAGTTAAGATATACACTTCAGCTTCGAACTCGGTGTGAGGTTGAGCTGAACCAGTCTTAGCCAAAACTTGGCCGCGTTCAACACCTTCTTTATCAACACCACGAAGCAAGATACCAACGTTGTCGCCAGCTTCACCTCTATCAAGAAGTTTGCGGAACATTTCAACACCAGTAACTGTTGTTTTGCTTGTTGGTCTGATACCAACCATTTCAACTTCTTCACCAACTTTAACAACACCAGATTCAATACGACCGGTAACAACTGTTCCTCTACCTTTAATTGAGAAAACGTCCTCAATTGGCATAAGGAATGGTTTGTCGAGATCACGAACTGGGTCTGGGATGTATGAGTCAACAGTATCCATGAGTGCCATGACTTGCTTTTGAGCTTCAGCATCACCTTCAAGTGCCTTAAGAGCACTTACTCTCAAAACTGGAGTTTCATCACCGTCAAAACCATACTTGGTAAGAAGCTCACGAACTTCCATTTCAACGAGATCGAGTAACTCTGCGTCATCAACCATGTCACACTTATTAAGTGCAACAACAACTTTAGGAACGTTCACCTGCTTAGCAAGGAGAATGTGCTCACGAGTCTGTGGCATTGGACCATCAGTAGCAGCAACCACCAAAATTGCACCGTCCATCTGAGCTGCACCAGTGATCATGTTCTTGATGTAGTCAGCGTGACCTGGAGCGTCGATGTGAGCGTAGTGTCTCTTAGCTGTTTCATACTCAATGTGTGAAATGTTAATGGTAACACCACGAGCAGCTTCTTCTGGAGCGTTATCAATATCTCCATAGCCCATTGCTTTATTAATGTTAGACTTCACATGTGCAGCCAATGTTGTTGTAATTGCTGCGGAAAGTGTTGTCTTTCCATGGTCAACGTGACCAATAGTACCAATATTTACGTGCTTTTTGTCACGTACAAATTTTGTTGCATCTGCCATATATGCCTCCTACTTTATTTATTCCAAACTCTTACTAACGAGTCTTCATTGTACTATGTTTACTCTCCACCTGTCACCCTGTTATCGAACTTTTTGTTCATCAATAATTTTTTGAGTGATATTTTGTGGAACAATATCGTAATGACTTGGAAGCATCACCGATGATGCTCTTCCCTTGGTCATACTTCGAAGAATTGTAACATAGCCTTGCATCTCAGCCAATGGGGCGAGTGCCTTGATAATAACTACGTTACCTCTGTTCGATGTTCCTTGAATTTGTGCTCTACGTGAACCCAAGTCTCCAATAACATCTCCCATGTATTCTTCTGGTGTTGTAACTTCAACCTGCATAATTGGTTCGAGAAGAACCATACCTGCTCTAGAAGTTGCATCTCTCATTGCTAAAGAACCAGCCATCTTAAATGCAAGTTCGTTAGAGTCAACTTCATGATATGAACCATCATATAAGGTTGCTTGTACGTCAACCATTGGGTAACCTGCTAAGAATCCACGCTCAAGTGATTCTTGCATACCTTTGTCAGTTGGTGTGATGTATTCACGTGGAACAGTACCTCCAGTGATCTCATTAACAAACTCATATCCTAAGCCTCTATCTCTTGGAGCAATTCTGATCATGACATGACCATACTGTCCACGGCCACCACTTTGCTTAATGTACTTACCTTCACCTTCTGCAGCTTTGGTAATTGCTTCGCGGTACGCAACTTGAGGTGCGCCAATGTTGGCCTCAACCTTAAACTCGCGCTTCATACGATCAACCAAAATCTCCAAGTGCAACTCACCCATACCACCAATAATGGTTTGTCCGGTATCTGGGTTTGATTTAATTGCAAAGGTTGGGTCTTCTTCAGAAAGTTTTGCCAAAGCCATACCCATCTTTTCTTGGTCAGACTTTGTTTTTGGTTCAATTGCTAAAGAGATAACCGGTTCTGCAAACGTAATTCCCTCAAGAACAATAGGAAATTCTTGATCACAAACAGTATCACCTGTTTTAGTACTCTTTAAGCCAACTAATGCCACGATTTCACCTGCACGAGCTTCAGTAATTTCTTCACGCTCATTTGCGTGCATAAGTAAAATGCGACCAACACGTTCTTTTTCACCACGAACTGAGTTATAAATATAACTACCAGCTTTGATAACTCCAGAGTAAACACGTGTATACGTAAGTTTACCAACGTGTGGGTCAGTTTGAATCTTGAAGGCTAAACCACTCATTTTTTCTTCCGGACGAAGAGCTCTTGTAACTTCTTCTTTTGTCTTTGGGTTTTCACCAGTAATGTGATCAACGTCAACTGGAGAAGGAAGGTATTCAACAACAGCGTCAAGCATTGGTTGCACACCGGTGTTTTTGAGTGATGAACCTGCAAAAACAGGTACCAGTTTGTAACTAATAACCGCCCTTCTCAGAGCAGCTTTTAGTTCATTGATACTCATTTCCTCACCAGCAAAATACTTTTCGAGCAATGCATCATCAGTTTCTGCAATAGCTTCAACTAAAGTTGCACGAAGCTCTTCAACCTTCTGGGCATACTCTGCAGGAATTTCTCGAACTTCTGGTTCGGTGTCTGCAGCATTATCTTTCCAGTACAGTGCTTTTCTTTCAAGTAATTGAATGGTACCTCTAAAATCAATTTCAGAACCCATTGGCAATACCATTACGGCTGGAGTCACGCCAAATTTTGTCTTTACATCTTCAATTGTTGCAAAGAAATCCGCACCAAGCTTATCCATCTTGTTGATGAACACAATACGTGGCACTTTATACTTGTCTGCTTGTCTCCACACCGTCTCTGACTGAGACTGCACACCTTCTGAGGCGTCAAGAACGGTCACACCACCATCAAGCACACGAAGACTACGCTCTACTTCTGCAGTAAAGTCGACGTGTCCTGGAGTATCAATGATATTAAAACGATACTGTGCTTTTTCTAAATGTGTATCAAAGTGAGGGGTCCAAAAGGTTGTGGTTGCAGCAGACACGATAGTAATTCCACGCTCCTGCTCTTGTTCCATCCAGTCCATGGTTGCAGCACCTTCGTGCACTTCACCAATTTTGTAGGTTCTACCAGTGAAATACAAAATACGCTCAGTGGTAGTAGTTTTGCCAGCATCAATATGCGCAATAATACCAATATTCCTAATTCTTTGAAGTGGAATCTTATTTCTATTTGCGTTTTGATCTGTTGCCATACTCTTGCTCCTCAGTTTATTACTGTATTTGCTAAACCCAAGAAAAAGCCCCTAAGGACTTTTTCTGCATCGAATGCTACCAAAACTTCTCTACCATCTAAAGTGTGAGAAAGCCTTGTTTGCTTCGGCCATACGATGCGAAGTATTGCGCTTGTTGATTGCGCCACCTTGCTCACTTAAAGCGTCAACCATTTCGGCGACTAACTTTTCTGCGAATGTATGGTACTGCTTACTTGAACGGTTATTTGCCTCAAGTACCAACCAACGAAGTGCTAAAGCAAAGCCTCTTCTTGGTCTAACTGGCATTGGAACTTGATACGCTGCTCCACCAACTCTGCGGGAACGAACTTCCATTTGAGGTGTGACAATGCGGATAACTTCTTCAAAAGCATCAAGTGGCTTCTTTTTAGTGGCCTCAGCTAATGCCTCAAGTGCTAAGTATACCTGTTTTTGTGCAACAGACCTTTTGCCATCTTTCATGGCATAGTTAACGAGTTTTGCAATCTTAACTGAACCATACTTGCTGTCTGGTTCAACTTTTCTGATTGGGGCTTTTTTAGTTCTCATGATATTTTCTTCTCCATTTGAATCAAATGAATACTTTCATGTGTGATGTTGCGACTATGGACGCTTAACACCATACTTACTACGACTTGTTTTTCTGTTTGAAACACCAGCACAGTCATACTTACCACGAATGATGTGATACTTCACACCAGGTAAGTCTTTGACTCTACCACCACGGATGAGCACCACACTGTGTTCTGCTAAGTTGTGGCCTTCACCTTGAATATATGCTGTCACTTCCATTTTATTGGAGAGACGCACACGAGCAACTTTACGAAGAGCAGAGTTAGGTTTCTTAGGAGTCATTGTCTTAACCACAGTACACACACCACGTTTTTGTGGGTTGCGTGTTGAAACAGACTGAGTTGTGTTCGAGTTATAACTGCGACGTAAAGCCGTAGCCTTCACACGTTTAGGGTTTGACCTTCTTCCGCCTTTTCGAATAAGTTGATTAATTGTTGGCATGTACTACTATTTCCTTCTACTTTTTCGTGAACGCTGATTATATCACAAGCTAGAGGATAACTGACAGGGTCAGTTATCCTCCAACTGTTCGCATTACACTTCTATTTGTGCTCTTTCTTTACTGGTTGGGATTAAGCGACCAATGATAACGTTTTCTTTCAAGCCCTCGAGGTAATCAATTGCACCAGATGCAGCGGCATCAGTTAACACATTCTTAGTGTGTTGGAATGATGCTGCAGACAACCATGAAGTAGTGAAGAGTGATGAGCGGGTAATACCAAGGAACAACACTTTAGCTGTTGCTGGTTCACCACCTGCAGCCATAACTTCATCATTTACTTCAATAAACTTGTTGCGTTCTGTTACCTCACCGGTTAAGAAGTCTGTGTCACCAGATGATTCAATCTGCACTTTGTCACTCATCTTGCGAAGAATAACTTCAAAGTGCTTGTCATGAATAGGAATACCTTGTGACTCATACACAGCTTGGACCTGATCGATAACATACTTCTGGGCAACTAATAAACCGCCAACTTGCATTAACTCTTTACTGTTAATAGAGCCAGCAGTAAGTTGTTGTCCCACAGTAACTAGATCACCATTTGCAACTTCGAGTTGTGTGTTTTCCGCCACCGTGTAGATTGCTTCTTCAACTGGAGCACTGGTTGTACGAACTCTCAGTTCAAGCTTACCTTCTTCGTTAGTGATGGTAACCTTACCAGATACCTCAGAAATGATTGCTTGTGTCTTTGGTGTTCGAGCTTCGAGGAGTTCTTCGACACGAGGTAAACCTTGAGTCACGTCACCACCCACGATACCACCCTTGTGCTTAGTACGCATAGTAAGCTGAGTACCAGGTTCACCAATTGACTGTGCAGCAACGATACCAACTGGTACACCAATCTCAATCTCTTTTCTGGTACTAAAGTCCCAACCGTAACACTTAGCACACATTCCCTTTGGAGCTTCACAGGTTAAAGGAGAGAACACTGCAACACTGTCAATTTCTGCAGCATCAATACTTTGTGAAAGTTCAGCAGTAAGAACATCACCTGCTTTAGCTAACACCTTAGCTCCCTTTTTGACATCTTGAGCTAAGTATCTACCCACAATTCTTGTTGCAAATACGTCACTTCTACCAGCTCTTGAAATATCGATGTGTTTGTTTGTGCCACAGTCCTGTAAGCGGATGATGACATCATGAGCAACGTCACAAAGTCTTCGAGTAAGGTATCCAGCGTCTGCAGTTTTAATAGCAGAGTCTGTAAGACCTTTTCTAGAACCACGAGCTGAAGTCACATACTCAAAAATTGTTAAGCCCTCACGGAAGTTAGACTTCGTTGGCATTTCCACAATATTACCAAGTGGGTCAACGACAAGTCCACGCATAGCAGCAAGCTGCTTAACTTGGTCTTTAGATGCACGGGTACCACCAGATTCAATAATCACTTTAACTGCATTACTTTCATGGTATGACTTCCATGTCTTTTCTGCAATTTCGTCTGTTGTAGCAATCCATACGTCAAAAGCAAGCTTCTTGCGTTCTTCACCAGAGATCATACCTTCAAAGTACTGTTCTTGGATGTTTTCCACTTGTTTGTTTGCTTTAACAATAATCTCTGCCTTTTCTTCAATCATTTCACAGTCTGAAACAGATACGGACAAACCAGAAACAGTTGCAGCTTTAAAACCAAGATCTTTGATAGCGTCAATAAGTGGTGCAATGGTTTCATTAGCATCATTCTTGATTGCATCAGTAACGATAGTCTTAATCTTCTTTGCAGTGATTGCTTCATTCATGTAAGGCAATCCAGCTGGAAGCAAGTCATTGAACTCTAAGCGACCAACTGTTGTCTCTACAATTTCACCAGTACTAATACGTACGGATATTAACTGTCGTAACTGAATCATGCGAATTTGGTAAGCATGATATGCCTCTTCTTTTGAAGCAAAGATTGTTGGGAACTTTTCAAGACCTGTATCAAGCACGGTGTGGTAGTACGTACCCATAGCCATTTCCTTGTTTGGAATGGTAATAGGTTCACCATTTGCTGGCTTAAGTAAGTTCTTGGTTGCCATCATTAAGTCACATGCTTCTTGTTGAGCTTCTTTGGTTAACGGAACGTGAACAGCCATTTGGTCACCGTCAAAGTCAGCGTTATACCCTGAACATACAGCTGGATGTAAGCGAATAGCGTTTCCCTCAATAAGAATAGGGAAGAAAGCCTGCATACCCAACTTGTGAAGTGTAGGAGCACGGTTAAGGATAACTGGATGATTCTGGGTTACTTCCTCGAGAATACCGTACACAACTGGCTCTCTTCTATCAATAAGATGACGAGCACTCTTAACATTTGGAGCGGTTCCTTTGGTTATAAGTTCACGAAGCACATATGGCTTGAAAATTTCAAGAGCCATGTCTTTTGGCAAACCACACTCATTAAGTTTAAGCTCTGGACCCACCACGATAACTGAACGACCAGAATAGTCAACGCGTTTACCCAATAAGTTTTGGCGGAAACGACCTTGCTTACCCTTCAACATTTCTGAAAGGGATTTGAGTGGTCTTCTGTTGGTTCTTCTTCGAGATTGTCGTGCACCACTACTGTCGATTAATGAATCAACAGCTTCTTGGAGCATACGTTTTTCGTTACGTAAAATAATCTCTGGAGCACCTAAATCAATGAGGTGTTTAAGACGATTATTACGGTTGATAACTCTGCGATACAAGTCATTAAGGTCTGAGGTTGCAAATCTACCACCAGATAGCTGGACCATAGGTCTGAGGTCTGGAGGAATGACTGGTAAGATAGACATGAACATCCACTCAGCTTCAATTGCAGCCTTGCGAAGTCCTTCAACTACTCTCAGTCTCTTAACAGCTTTAAGTCTCTTTGCGCCTTTGCTTTCTGCCATTTCATCACGGAGCTTGTCTACAAGTACGTCAAGATCAATAAGCTTAACCATCTCTAAGATAGCTTCTGCACCCATGCCTACACGTAAATGATCAATGGCATCATACTCATCAAGCTTAAGGTATTCATCTTCAGTAAGAATAGTGCCACGGCTGATCTTCTTAACCATAGACTTCACTTGCTTAAAGATTTCTTCTGTCTGCTCGAGTTGTACTTCTAACTGTTGTTTGAGTCCAACAAGTTTGTTCTTTGCCTTAAGATCAAGCTCAGTCACCTTAAGTTGCATGGTCTCTTTATTAGTGACCTTTTCCTTGAGGTTCTCTTTTTCCTTAATCAGAATATCTTTGATGTCTTCCATCTGCTTCTTACTTGCAGCCTTAAGTTCATCTTGTGCAGCTACTAAGTCAACATCAAGTCTCTCAACAATTTCAACTTTTTCTTCTGCTTCAACATCAAGTACTAAGTACTTTGAGAAGTAAATGATAGAGTTAAGGTTTCTTGGTGAGATATCAAGCAAGAGGGATAATTTAGATGGAGCACCCTTAAAGTACCAGATGTGCGCAACAGGAGCTGCGAGTGTAATGTGACCCATGCGTTCTCGACGAACCTTTGCTTGAGTAACTTCAACACCACACTTGTCACAGATAATACCTTTATAACGAATGCGCTTGTACTTACCACAGTAACACTCGTAGTCTTTGATAGGACCAAAGATTTTTTCGTCAAATAAACCATCTTTTTCTGCCTTCAGCGAGCGATAGTTGATGGTTTCAGGTTTTCTGACCTCTCCATGAGACCAAGATTTGATTGTATCTGGTGAAGCAATCCTAATTTCTAAAGCTGAAAAGTTTGTAATGTTTCCCATAGTCAGTTCTCCTTATGCTTCATCTTCCTCAGTAGTTTCTAACTCGTCCACTGGAATCTCAGTGACTTCAGCCGGCACAATCTCAATCTCATCAGTATCTGGCTCAACTGTTTCTTCAATTCCAGCTGCAGCCTCTAGCTCTGCCATCTCTTCTGGAGTGATCTCAACTTTTTCTTCTACCACTTCTTCGAGCACTGCTTCATGTGGAACAACATCAATACCAAGTGAGTTAAGTTCACGCATTAACACTCTAAATGATTCTGGAACTGTTGGAGCTGGAATATCCAAACCCTTCACAATTGCTTCGAATGCCTTTGCTCTACCCATCACGTCGTCAGACTTAATGGTAAGCATTTCTTGGAGAATGTGTGCTGCTCTGTGTGCTTCAAGTGCCCAGACTTCCATTTCTCCCAAACGCTGTCCACCCATCTGAGCTTTACCACCCAAAGGTTGTTGCGTAACTAAAGAGTATGGACCGGTTGAACGTGCGTGCATCTTATCTTCCACCATGTGTGAAAGTTTTAGGATATAGCCAATACCAACGGTTGTCTCTTCACCAAATTGTTCACCAGTTCTACCATCATAGAGTTGTGCTTTACCAGAAACTGGCAAACCAGCTCTTTCAAGCTCATTCCAGATTCTACTTTCTTCAAACTTCTCGAAAGCTGGGACAGCAATGGTGTAACCCAATTTAGAAGCTGCCCAACCTGCATGAGCTTCGAACAACTGTCCAAGGTTCATACGTGCAAGCACTGAGAGTGGAGAAATAATAATGTCTACTGGAGTACCATCTTCTAAGTGTGGCATGTCTGCTGAAGGAACAATTTTAGAAATAACACCCTTGTTACCGTGGCGTCCTGCCAACTTGTCACCAACTGTGATTTTTCGCAGCTGTGCTACTTTAACCGTCACTTCTTTAAGTGTACCTGGGTCGAGTTCATCACCAAGGTCACTATCAAGAATTTGTACATCAATGACAATACCTTGCTCACCATGTGGTAAACGAACTGAGGTGTCACGAACTTCTCGAGACTTTTCACCAAAAATTGCTCTAAGCAATCTCTCTTCTGGAGTTAACTCGGTTTCACCTTTTGGAGCAATCTTACCTACCAAGATGTCACCAGCGGTAACAACACTACCAACTCGGATGATACCGTCTGGTGTAAGGTTTGAGAGATACACTTCAGAAACATTTGGAATGTCATTTGTAAGCTCTTCTGGGCCTAACTTAGTGTCCATTACTTTGGCTTTGTGTTCGTTAATTTGGATGGAAGTGAGTGTGTCATCCTTAACCAATCGGTCAGAGATCACAATAGCATCTTCGTACCCTAAACCATCGAATGATGCATAGGCAATTAAAAGGTTTGTACCAAGTGAAAGTTCACCATGATCAGCTGAAGGACCATCAATAATGACGTCACCTTTCTTAATCTGGTCTCCCACTGACACAATTGGGGTTTGTGAGTAACAAGTACTTTGTGAAGTTCTGACAAACTTTTGAATAAAGTAGGTCTCTTCATCACCAGTTACTTCTGAAATTTCATCTGCTACTGCATCTGTAAGCTTAGCTGCATCTGTTTTGGACAATGTAATGACAACCTTATTTGCATCAACATAACTAACAGTACCTGCATGTCTTGCTTCAACAGTTCTTCCCATCGAAGTAGCAACTGAGCGTTCCATACCGGTTCCCACAATTGGAGCTTGAGGTCGCACCAATGGAACAGCCTGACACTGCATATGGGTACCCATCAAAGCACGGTTAGCTTCGTCATGTGCAATGAAAGGAATAAGTGATGCTGAAGTACCAATAACTTGACGTGGCACAACATCCATGTACTCAACTTCTTTAACACTACCTTCAATAAAGTTGTTCATGTAGCGCATTGGAATCCACTCACTTTGAATAACTCCCTTAGCATCAATATCAACACTTGCGTGAGTAATCTTGTAATCTTCTTCCTCGTCGGCTGAAAGGTACACAACTTCATCTTGCACAACCATCTCACCTTTAACTTCTTTAACAGTTCTGTATGGTGCTTCAAGGAATCCAAAGTCGTTTACTCTTGTGTACAAAGAAAGATAGGTTACCAAACCAATGTTTGGACCTTCTGGAGAACGAACTGGGTCAATTCTAGAATACTGTGACGCGTTGATGTCACGCATTGAGAACGATGCACGCTCTCTAGTAACACCGCCAGTACCCATCACTGATAATCTGCGAAGATTGTCAATTTCTGAAAGTGGATTTGTTTGATCAAGAATGGTTGATAATCTGTTTCTTCTAAAGAACTCAGAAATAGTAGCAATAAGAGGACGAGCATTTACTAATGCTGCTGGAGTTAGCACCTCATCAGTCTTAGTTAGTGACATTTTTTCTCTGATTGATCGCTCTAATCTAATTAGCCCAATTCTGAATGCTGAATCTTTAACCAACTCACCAATCTGACGAACACGTCTGTTACTCAAGTGGTCAATATCATCAAGTTTGCCAACACCATTTTGAAGTTTAATAAGGTAGGAAACGGTTGCTAAGATATCTTCTTTTGTTAAGATTGTGGTGTTTAAATCAACTGATAAACCCAAGCGTCTATTCAGTTTGTAACGACCAACTCTATCTAAGTTGTAGCGTCGATCATCGAAGAAAAGCTGTTTAATATACTCGGTTGCATTATCAAGCACGGCTGGCTCACCAGGACGCATCTTTTCGTAAATTTCTATAAGAGCTTCTTCTCTTGTCTTCGAAACATCTTTTTGGATTGTGTTTTCAATAAGATCTAGTTGGTCAATGCCAATTGCTTCTGTAAGCGCTGCACGAATTTCGTCATCGGTACTGTATCCAACTGCTCTAAGTAGTACGGTTACTGGCATCTTGCGACGTCTGTCAATTTTAACCGTAATGACATCACGCTTACCAACACTTACTTCAATCCAAGAGCCACGTTTTGGTCGTAATTCTGCAGTGTAGAGACTTCTACCAGTTGCAGTATCAATTTCAGCACTGAATGATGCACCAGGGGCACGAACCAGCTGTGTAACAACTGCACGCTCAATACCATTCACCACAAACGTACCAATAGGAGTCATCTTTGGAATATCACCTAAGAAAACTTCTTGTTTTTGTTCTTCTCCCGTTTTCTTGTTAAGTAGTGATGCTTCAACGTATAAAGGCATGTCATACGTCACGCCTTTTGCTTTAGCTTGTTCAATTGTGTACTTTGGCTTACCAAAACGATATTCACCAAATGCTAAACGCCAGTTTTTGCCGGTGTAGTCAGAAATTCCTTGATCGCCGTTTACTTCAGTAAGCGACTGCTTGATACCTACAGTTAGAAAATGTTGGTAACTATCAAGCTGTAGCTTGACCAAGTCGAGCTCAGGAAGCACCTTATTTGTAAATCCCCAATTTTGGCGTGTTGTGTTAGACATGAAAATCCCTTCCCTACTGTTGATTCCTTGACTTTGTACCGTGTCACTAGTTCGTTATACTTACTGTCAAAAGTTCGTGAGGCAGAAAACGTGGCACCAGGTTTAACCCCGTTAATTTGTGTGCCACGAAAAATACAGAGAGGCACTCTGTGCTCTCCCTTTGTTACTTATTTGAAACCGAAGTTTCGTATTCTCTACTTCTCAAGAAACAACCTCACGCTCTTTTTTGTACAACTGAAGACCCAATTGTAGCACTAGAGATATGCTAGCGCAAGTATCTATTAATGTTTGCGTTATGCTCATCTAAGGTCTGAGCAAAATACATCTCACCAGAAGGTGCATGGAGATAAAAAAGGTCATCAACAACTAAGGGATCCAATGCTGCCTTCAGTGCATTACTGCCAGGATTACAAATAGGGCCAGGTGGCAAACCAGGATACATATAGGTATTGAACAAACTAGTAATTTGCTTATCTGCCGAAAGTGGTGTGCCCCACCACTCTCCTTGTGCATTCTTACCTTTTGCATATTGGAGTGTTGCGTCTACTTGCAGTGCCATACCCAAATCAATTCTGTTCCAAAGGATGCCTGCTACATGTCGCATCTGCGTATAGTCACGCGCCTCTCTTTGTACCAACGAAGCCATAATAAGCACATCCTCAAACGGCCTCACTTGTGCATCAATCAAACTCTGTAGTGAGTCGACTTGAGCTATATACTGCGTAGTAAGCAGCTCATACAACTGTTCAGCTGTCATCTCTCTAGGCACTAGGTAGGTTTCTGGAAACAGCGTCCCTTCACTTTCTGAAGACAAAGACAAGAAGGTTTCAATATCAAACTCCGTGAGCTCTTCTTGCGCATCCAAATACTCTGCAACTTGTTCTACCCTCCAGCCTTCAAGTATGGTTATCCACACGTCTTGTGTCCCTTTTGTAAGTTGCTGGGCAATCTCATGAGGTGTCTGTGTAGGTGACAAATCAAAAGACCCAGCTTGTAACTTTGGACCAAGACCTTTGAAACGTACTAATAATTTAAAGAGATTAGCATTTTTAATGAGGCCTGCTTCTTGCAATCTGTAAGCAATTGAACCTACTGCCTCACCTTTTTTTATAACAAAAACTTGATTTATCGTTTGTGCATCAGAGACAGGCTGCAATAGTGTCCAAACAAAGAGAAACACACTAGCCACTAAAATAGAGAGTGTAACACAAGCTCCCAGTAACAACTGTTTTTTTGAAATACTCATCAAGCATCATTTCTGTTATATGTTTCATCAAAAATTGGCTCTGCAATAGCACATTTTTCTGCAGTATAAAAAATGCAACGTACTTCCTTAATGGTAGAACCTGCAAACTGAGGGTCAAAAAAGTATCCGCCAATTGCTCTTGCCATAACTTGAGAAGCTTTATCAACTGGATACCCAGAGATACCGGTAGAAATACAGGGGAATGTAATGCTTGTTAACTGATACTGGTCAGCCAACCAAAGACAATTACGATAGCATGCCGTTAGCAACTGGGTTTCTTGTCCATCTGCTTTGCCAAACACTGGTCCAACGGTATGGATAATGTATGGTGCGGGAAGATTATATCCCTTGGTAATTATAACTTGCGCAGTTTCTAAACCACCATACTGTTTGCACTCTTCTTTCATCCCTGGTCCTGCAGCCTGCGTAATTGCCGTATCCACACCACCAGCCATTTCGAAATTTTTGGTTGTGGCATTTACAATAGCATCGGTGTGTTGTTGCGTTATATCACCTTCCAGCAACACAACCAAGGGTAACGTACCAAAGTGTTTCCAGTATTCTTTTTTATGCATAGCGCGTAATATCCCAATAGTAACACAAACTACAACAGGCCTCTACTCATGTTCATCAATCCATTCTTGTAAGAAAGTAGCAGCCGCAAAGTGGTCAATTGCACTTCTTCGCACTGCTTTCTTTGCAAATTGGAGCTTTTCATGTACGGATTTAGAGCTCAGGGTTTCGTCAATACACTGCACTGGAAGTGACACACGTTGTTGTAACTCTTGTGCAAATGTTTGGCTTTTTTGAGCCATTTCATTTTCAGAAACACCAACCACTATTTGGGCAACTTCTTCCTCGGCAATAATGGCGAGCAAAATTGAAAACAGATTGGCATCATTTGGCACAATGGTAAGTGGGTCTGCAAGTGTGCCTCGACTCACTGCTACACCCACCCGTACTGTGCCATAATCGAGTGCTAATGTCTTTGGAATCATAGTGGTCATTATTGTACCAGCTGAGCTGTAACTACACCTCTGCGAAGGTAAGTACCCTCTGGGGTACAAGTTACTAGCTTAAGCTGCTTTGCATCGTAGTGTTGTGTCAAGATATACACGTCTTCAGGTTGTACTTCAGTTTTTTCCTGAACTATGTATCGATACTTCACCCCGTCTGCGGTTACAAAAATCTCGTCACCAGATTTAAGTGTCATAATAGTACTAAAAATTGAATTATACCTTCGGGGATTCTTTTCACTGGGGTTATAAAACTGTCTGAGCACCGAGTGTCCAAAAATTACTGGCGCACCTGGTTTGCCAGGCAAAGCAGTACCTTTATATGCCACCAAAGACTTATTAAGGTCAACCCCTCCCACAGTAACAACTGCGTTCTGAATGTTCAGCTTTGGAATATCAATAACATACTCTTCAATTGAGCTCTCTGTACTTCCTTGTAGTGGCAATTCTGGCAGGGTGGCAGTAGTAAACCAATTATTGAGGTTAGTGTAATCTAGTTGTTCATCAACAATGATAGGCTCGATGTGCTCATCGCTCAAACCAGCTACTGTTCCGGAATTATCAATTACTAAAGGAGTAACATCCATAACTTGTTCACGAGGAATCGGTGCTAAGAGATATGCCGTTTGCAGTGCAGGTGAAGTACTCACATAATACGTCAAGATTGGGAACACAGCACTGCCAACCAAGTAGATGCCAAAACCTAGAAAAAAAACTGGTATAACAAATGCTCCAAGTCGTACTACTTTTGGCACTCTCCTCTTAACTTTTTGAGCGCGCTCTGTTACATAGGTTTTTTCGACTACGTCACTCACAGACATTCGAGCCATTTGTTTTTGAATTTTCGACTCTAATTCCTCTAAAGGTACACCACGAAGTAACGCTTTACGATATAACTCAACTAATTGAGAATGGAGAACGGTCTGCTTGGCACTCATTACTTAATTTCTTTTTTGAGCACTACTTCAACACGCTTGGCATCCTTAGGCACGCTGCGAGCAAAAGAAGGCATGAGTACTGCTTCAACACTTTTCACCCCTGTCAGGGTTTTTAAGTAGTTCTGAGCATCAGCTACAGATAAGCCGAGTATGCCCTGCTTTGCTTCTTCCAAACTAATCTTTGGGATTGCTACAGAACTAAGGTTTGCTGAAATCTTAGTGATACCTGCGGATCCAGATGCAGTTTTAGTTTCCTCTGGTGCTGAAAGGATTTGAGGCTTTTCCTCGGAGAGTTCATACCCTTCTGGAATTTCACTGGCCAAAACTGCTGCTGCAAGTGGCTGCAAATCTTGAATAGTATAGGAAAGAAGAGATACCGTCATTTCTAAGTCTGCAGTCACCTCATTGGCTTCCGTATCAACTTTTGCATCGTATGTAACAGACTCTTTAGATACCACTGCTTCTGGTAACACATATACCCCCTCTGGAGCCTCATCTTGCAAGGCTTTGCTTGCCTCATCTAGAAGTTTTTTCTTTAGTTCACTGAATGCTTCAGCTTGGTCTGCAGCAGCAACAACCCGGACTTCTCTGCTTGAACCACCGGTGAAATCTTTAGTGGCTACTGCTTCATACGTTGTTGCAGCGAAAGACTCAATGATGAATTTACTCTCTTTAGCAATATTACTTTCAATACCAATTTCTTTAGCGGTAATAGCAACATCTGTTTTACCAAACTCGGTTTCTGTCTTACCAACTTTTTCAGTTACACTTGCAGAAGCAACTTTCACGTCTGTATCAAGAGTGAACAACAAAGATCCAGATTTGAAGGAGGTACCAGCTTTAAACTCTTTTTCTGCAGTCGTTTTGTTATAGAGGGTAACAGTACCTTTAGCTTTTTCACCAACAATTTTAATACCAGTGGTAAGTATAGTGTTTTCTCCCGAAACTGTTTTAGAAACTGTCTTGGCTGCAAGTATCAACTTTTCTGCATCAGATTGAGTTGCCGTAGAATCGAGTTGCAGCGTAACCTGCTTGGCAACTTGCTTCGTTTCAAGCTCAAGCACAAACTTGGTTGTCGCAAAGAGAGACGTGGCAAAAAAGGCTAATGCAACAATAGTAAGTAATCCACCTACAATTCCCGCTATAACAAATTTCTTTGTATGTTTGGTATGAAATAAAGAGTGCATATCTTTTTTTGTAGCAGCTGGAGCATTTTTTGTTTCCACATGTTCAGAAGCTTGTTTTTTGGCAGCATGACTGGTAGGTGCATGTACAGCTGAATGGGCATCTTTAAGTTTTTCTGGCGGTATAGGTATTCCAAAAGAAGTTGGTTGATGCTCGGCGAAACCTAAATCTGCAGCGGTACTTTGTGAAACAGCTTGCAACTCCGAACCAGCTACAGGTTGGAGATGCTGTGAAGATTGGGATGCTGTTGACAATCCTTTTGTTGCTGCAATAGCTACGCCCGCTTCATCTGCCAAAGTCTGCAGATATTCTTGCTGAGAAATAACGTGGATTGTTGGAGTTTGCAAAAATTCTGGATGCTCTGTCCAGTTAATCGCTAAAAGATGTTGCTGAACTTCACGTAACGCTTCATCTGTCTCATCACTTGATGCTAAAAGCAACTGAGGGGGTAAATAACCGGCATTTTCAACAGATGGATTTGAAAATCGTGCAAGACCTTCTGCTAAATCACCTACTAAATCTCCAGATCTACCAACAGATACAGTACCCGTAACCGTACCTCTTTCCACAAGTGACAACGTCACGTGTTCTACTCCAACTATTACTACAACGGCAGAAAACCGTGCATCTTTGGCAAGTTGTTTTTCCACTACTGCCTCAGATGTGACTATAAAACCAAGTGGCTCTAGTGAAAGATCATCGGTAATTTTTTTTAGGAGAGGTTTTTTCTCGTCTGCTAATTCACCAGCCTTGGTCCATGTATGTGGCACTGCAAATAGAACAGCACTGACTTGTTCTGACTCAGGACCTAAGTCTTGCAGTACCTCATCAGTTCTTTGTACGGCTGTCGTAGTATCTGTATATTTTTTTTGCTTAGAGCGTTGTTCAAGCTCAACTACACCGTTCTCAATTTTGAGCAGTAGTGACTGTACTGAACCACTCGTAATTATTAGACCAAGAAAACGATCAACTGTTTGAGTAGCTGTTTTTTTGTTGGTAAAGAGTTGTGGCAGTTCCATAGTGTGCGCAACAGAAAACAAGGAAGACTATTCTCCCTCTCTCTATGATACATCACATTAAAGCAAAAAAGCAGCCTGCTGAGAAGATGAAAAGTAGTAGACTACTCTAAGTAGACTCTTCGCACTCCCGCCGATACAGACTGTTCTTTAACAATCTTAACTGGACCAATACTGCCAGTACTGGCTACATGTGGACCACCACAGAACTCTTTTGAGACCCAGTTAGTTTCTGGATCTGCTCCGATGGTGTACACGGTAACCGTATCAGGGTACTTTTCAACAAAAAAGGCAATTGCGCCAGAAGAAAGCGCTTCCTGTTTTGGCAGAGTTTGTACACTCACCGGCAAGTCCTCACGAATCCATTGGTTCATTTGGTCTTCAACTTGTTGCTTTTGCTCTTGGGTTAGAGGCTCTGTGTGGGTAAAATCAAAACGCAAACGATCTCCCGTAATGTTTGACCCTTTTTGTTGTACGTGAGTTCCCACAATTTTTCGTAATGCCGCATGTA
>CAZMZI010000003.1:0-17244 GCA_964570775.1 uncultured Pseudomonadales bacterium
TATTTATGAGTAATAAAAGGTTGAAGCAACAACTGCAACATATGATCATTATATAGTGATTACAAGTATTTTGCTGCCTTAGCTCTATTTCTTATAACTTTAGCAGGAACTCCATAAGCTACAACACGGCTTGGGATAGGGGAGGTGACAACAGCACCAGCACCAACAACACTGTACTCCCCAACACTCATTCCGTGCAGTATGGTAGCACCAATACTAACTGCAGACCCTGTGCCAATGGATACCACACCACCTGTTACAACTCCTGGCGCTAAACTGGAATAATCAGACATTATTGATTCATGTTCAATGACAGATGCTGAATTAAGAATGCAGTGTTTTCCAATGTTGACGCCACTGGAAACTATTGCTCCAGCAAGTACTACACTTCCCTCTGCAATGTTTGCTGACTGTGCAACGATAGCTCTAGGATGAACCAGTGTTGCAAAAGTAATGGTATCTAGTAAGTTCTGAAGCTTGGTGGCTACTTTTCTTCGCTGCCAATTGTCACCAATTGCAATAACAACTGTAACTTGCGGTATATTCTTTGCTATTTGTGCAATCTCAGTGATTTTTCCTAATACAGGAACATCATGAACCATTTCACCTTTATTTTTAAAATCATCAATACAACCAACAACTTTTGATGAAGGCAATAAATTAATTAAATCAAACAAAACCTGTGCATGTCCAGATGAACCAACAATAAGTATGTGTTTCATATTACTGTAATACTATCTGTTTAAGCTTATCAAGAGCCCGCCACAAAGTAAAAAAATATGATTTTTTATAGCTCTGTATCATCCGACTATATTGTGCAACCTCGTTTTTAACCCCATACAGCTCATGCTGATAAAAAGAATGTTTTTTTAAACCAAACACATCAAGTTTTCCTGAAAGAGCAATCAACTCCAATTCTAAGTGATGTAGTGTCACTTTGGTCTGCTTTTTTCGAAAACTAGTCAATCCTAACAAGCGGTGTAAGGTATCAAGCGCAAATAACAATGTTGAAGGTTTTTCTAACTGGCTTGCAATACTTGCGAGCTGATAATAGGGATGGGAGGAATAAGAATTTAATGTTTGCTGGCTTAATTCGGGAAAAATGGAAAGTAACTGGCTACTATTTTGTGTAAGATAATGGTCTAGAATTTTGCGTAGCTCCCACTCGCTTCTAATTTGTGTTTGGCTGGTTTTAGCACTGGTGTTTTTCCCACTTGCAAGAACACGAAATTGGGTGAGTGGTTCTTGGATTATGTGCAAACTGTACTTCATTGCAAATCTAACCCACATGTCAAAATCGGGTAATTGATGGTATCGAGCGTCATACAGACCTATTTTTTTATAGCACTCACGACGAATCAAAATTGAAGGATGACACAGCGCATTTCCATATTTAAAGAAGAAACTCAACCATTCAGTGCTTGTTCTATTTGGCTGCTTAAACACAGTTGCATAGTATCCAGCTGTTGCATTTTTTTTGTTTTGGATAACAGATACGTGGGTAAAAACGGCTCCTACTGAAGAGGTTTTATCCAAATAGGCAACCTGTTTTGCTAGCTTTGTGGGTAAAAAGAGATCATCAGAGTTTAGTATTGCTATATACTCACCACGTGATTTAGATATACCCTCATTTAATGTTGCAACAGCGCCCGCATTTTTTTCATGAACAAAAAGCCTTATCCTTGGATCTGTATATTGGCGAATTACTTCAACAGATTTATCTTGAGATCCATCATCAATAATAAGTAACTCAAAGTTGGTAAATGTTTGAGCTAAGACACTATCAATTGCTTTACCTACATACTTTTCATGGTTGTATGAGGGAATAATAACACTTACTTTTGGTCTTCTCATACTGTTGCCCAATACTCAATCATGTCACATACTCTGTCAACTGTTTGAAGAGATAAGGTGCCATAGAAGGGGAGAACTAAAACTTCTTTTACTGCAGCATTAGCAATTGGCAAGTTTTCAATCTTTGCGCTGGGTAACTCTTTATAATGGGTATAGTTGCTACAAAGAGGTTGAAAGTATTTTCGTGTAATTACGTTGTGTTCACGAAAAAGCGAGTGAAGTTGATCTCGAGATTTGCCATACTTTTTTTTATCAACTCTGATTACGCAGTATTGGTAACTTGGCACAACATTTTGAGGTGTTAAAATGAGCGATATTCCCGGAATTTGAGCCAGCCTCTTTTGATAGTGGTCAAAAAGTATTTTCCTTTTTTTACGCTCAGTTGTAACTAGTTTTAGAGTCTCAATACCTAAAGCAGCTTGCATTTCACCAAGCTTAGCATTAATACCAATTGAGCTGACCGTTTCTTCGTCAACAATTCCAAAGTTTCTAAGTAAAGTAGCTTGCTTGAATATTGCTCGTGAGCGACATGCCAAACCACCACCTTCACCCGTATGGAACAGTTTAGTTGGGTGAAAACTAAACATAGTTATGTCACCAAAGGCTGCAATTGGAGTGCCATCAATTTGTGTACCAAAAGCATGTGCGGCATCATAAATTACTTTGAGTTTGTACTCTTTAGCAATACGAGCAATCTCCTTAACATGACAGGGTATACCATATACATGTACTCCCATTATTGCCGAAGTTTTATCAGTTATTGCTGCTCTAATTTTTGCAGGATCGAGAGTAAGCGTTTCGGGATCGATATCACAAAAAACAGGAGTCAAGTTATTCCAACTTAACGCATGAACAGTAGCTGGGAAAGTGAATGGAGTAGTAATAACTTCACCAGTCAGTTCTAGTGCTTTGCAAGCAAGAACTAATGCCTGAGTGCCATTATTCATAACTACAAGTTGCTCATGTCCCAAATAAATCTTTAGTTTTTTCTCAAGTTCCTGGTGTTGTTTACCAAAGTTTGATAACCACTGAGACCTCCATATTTGAGATAACCTACGATTGTACTCATTGAGATCTGGCAACAATGGTCGAGTAAAGTAAAGCGGCTTTGCAAATGTTTTTGGTTTTCTCACACTTTTACTGCTTCTAAAATTAACTTAGAATCTTTACGTGTTTCTCTGCCTTTAAACTCACTATGTTCACTTTTTTGTAGTACACACCTTTTAATATTTTCTTGTTTAAAACCAGCCATAACTAAAATTCTGGTCATTTCTTCTTTGTTATACAGATATTTGTGCTCCCATTCTCTAAAACAAGTATTGAGCATTTCAGCTTTGGTATGTATCCACTCATAGTGATATGTTTTAATCCAGTCTTGGCTTTTCCAGTTGGTAAGGTATTTAAACACCAAATAATCAAGGTCAAGTGTTGCGATTCTTACCACACCTCCAGGTTTGAGTAACCTAAAAAATTCTTTAAAAACAAACAAACCTTCCTGCTGTGTTAAGTGTTCTATAAAGTGTTCGTTATAAATTTTAGTAAAACTCCTATTAGTGAATGGAAACTTCGTTCGAACATCATGGTTAATATCTGCCCCAGGTGTATCAAGGTCGCAATTAAGCCATCCCTCAAAATAGTTATTACCACAACCTATGTGTAATAGTTCGCTGGTAACTTTTTTTCTCTTTGTCATACTTAAACAACTTTCTTATATACTTTGATAGTTTCTATACCAAAGTATATAACTCCAAATACAACTGTCAAAAACAAACCATTAAAAAATGATTTTGGAAGATCCCAGTAGTGATAGGGTCGTAACCACCAAACATCGAACGTTTGTTCAAAGATGCCAGAATGCATATGCCAAATTTCCCAAGGATCTTTTTGCCTATTTCCCCAGTATTCATATGGCTGATCTTGCAATCCTTGCGATACTGGAGAAACATAGGGATAGTCTAGCGTTACAATATTCTGTGGAACACCATTAACTCGCACAATTTGTAAGAATAACACCTGGCGTTCTCTCATATATGCAGAACTTGTACCCTCAAACACCGACTCTATATGTAACTCATTATCACTGCCTTCAAGTAGTGTGTCTGCTACAGGTAAAATAAACTCACGTTCTGACTCAACCGGAATTGTGGCCTCAACAGTTGGTTTAATGGACTGGCCATTTAGAGTAAAAGCAAGTTGTGCAGAAACACTGCTAGTTTTCTCCATTTGGTGGTTTTTAACTTGAACACTGATAGTCTCCATAGTGCTATCTGTATCATCAAAACGCATAACTGCGTAGGGCCTCATACCTCTCCAAATCATCCATCCTAAGTCAAATGGATAGTCAAAGCCATCATACAAACGTAGGTTATATGTGCCATGGTCATACTGTTTTGATACGTTAAGAAACCTTCTCACTAACCGTTTTGATTGTGTAAACACAGGAGAGTATCTTGGTATTTCGTTTCCGTACTCGTACACATTAAAATTTCTGCCATTAAAAATAGCGTCTGTTTGTAATCCTTGGAAACGTATCTGATAGGGGAGAAGTGCACCCACAATATTTGCCCATAAACCAATACAAAATAGTGGTAACACAATAAGTATTCGTTGCCTTCTACTCAACTTCATAATTACTGTGGAAACAAGCAGTAGTAAGAAAGGGAGCGTTGCTAAAAGGTACCTTGGTCCCCAGCTAGAATCTCCATGCCATACAGGATAATCAACACCACCTAGTAGCGTTCCTATAAGCCAAAGATAAGTAACAAAAAGAATTGAAAACGAGACAACTTCAGCAAAGTATTTCTTAATATCAACTTTAAACCAAAAAAGTACTAACACAAGTAAAAGTGGTGTAAAAAGAAAAATACTTTTACCAGGACTAAAGAGTAATCCCCAAATTCCTTCAACAATTATATAGAGTGGTGGTAACTTACTTGATTGCACTTGTGCAGCTTCTACAATAGTATCCACACCAGAACCTCCAAAGCGAACCTGGTTAAACCAAAGGTATGTTGCTAAAAAGGGCAAAGCACCTACCACAACCCAAAACCCATCTGAAATTGACTTTATAATCCTCTGAATTAAAAATGTTTTATTTTGTAATAAAAAATAGTAACTTACTAACGCTGGTACTGTAAAAACAAATGTTTGGTTATATGAAAGTATCACCACACCAAAACAAATACCAGTCAAGGTGTACAAAGCTGGAATACTCCTTTGAGATGCCCGCTTAAGAAAATAGAAGGTCCACACAAGAAAACTAACAAACAGCATGTGCGCAAAGGTATGCTTGGTATACACAAATAAATTGCTTGCTACAACTAATCCAAAACTAAAGAGTAGTGACTGTTTGATAGGTACCTCTAAGCTACGCAGGTATAAAAACATGCCAACTACCAAGAAGCCACCAAACACTGAGTTGGTTAGGCTTGCAAATAAGAGAACCGGCCAGTCATTTTGAAGCGGAAATGCCGAAATAGGATTTGCACCACTTTCTCTTAAAAAATAGTCTTCAAGTGCAACTGCCGGCAAGAGTGCTAAAGAATATCCCAACCCTGTGATGCCATATATTTTGCCATCAGCACCTTCCATAGTACTCATGTGAATGTTTGTACCATCAGCAAAGTTTTCGACTGGCATCTGAAACGTTTGGTCATAGTACATACGCCTGGCAATTGCCAAGTACTGAAGTCCATCTTGAGAATCAACAAATCCTGATGCAAAAAGAGAAAAGAAAAGAGATGAAAAAAGAAATAAGCTAACTAAAAGTCTTCTCATAAATACCGCTATCTTTACTCAGCCTGTCTGTAGTAGAGTTTGTAGTATAGTATTTCCAAGATATAGATAAAGCAAGATAGAATAACCACATGACCCTTGAGAAAAAAACACACTACTTCATTTTTGCCTCAATGACTCTTGTCTCAGCTTTTGTATTCCGTAACTTGATATTGAATCTTACTACTGGACTACTAGATTGGTACGACTATCCTTACTACGTTTGGACAATGTTTCAAACCATTCAAAAAATAAGTACCCTTTCCTTTACATCCTTTTTCTCGGCAAACGCGTTTTATCCTTTTGAAAGCACGTTGCTTTTTTCCGATCTCCTGCTACCCCAAAGTGTCATCGGCTTTCTTTTCTCACTTTTTACTAAAAACCCAATTCTTGTTTTTAACCTCACTTTTTTAAGCACTATTCTACTCAACAATGCTACTGCTTACCTTATGTGGCAAAAAGTATTTTCAGATAAAAGAGTTCTTTGGTTTGTGTGTATGGTAACTAGTGTATTTCCCTTCTTATTTTTACAGCTTGGCCATTTTCAAATGATCACACTTTGGCCACTTTATTTGGGAATGGCCATACTTTTTAACGACACACGTACCATAAAATGGAGTATCACTCTTGGACTACTTATAACAGTACAGTTTTTAGCAAGCGTATATCTTGCCGTATTTTTACTTACTTTTATTGGAATTTGGGGACTCTTTACCTTCTTTAAATCAGTAACCAAAGATAAAAAGCAGTTACTTATTTTTGGACTTGTTACTGGAGTTGTTTTCTCTGTAACCTGTGGTCCAATCCTTTCTTCATATTTAAAAGTTAAAAATGCCTATGGAATTACCAGGGACTATGGTGAGTATGTACTGTATGCAGCACAGCCAAGCGACTACTTATTTAACGCTGCCTATGGCGGTAAGCTTTCTAACACGTCATTGTTTCAAAAAATAAACAGTTATGACTGGCATTTTTCTGGCGAAAGAATGGGTTCTCCTGGTATTCTCATACTAGTTTTGGCTTTCGCTGGTTTAGGATTTATTAAGAACACACACAAAGAGTTTCAGATAATTTTTCCAAAATCCGTCTTGCATATTCTTTTTTTGACATCCGTTTTAGTTGGTTTTGTCTTTTCACTCGGACCAAAGTTAACAATAAATGGTAGTTTTACCAGCTTGCCATTACCCTATGCCGTTTTCCTTAAAACAGTGCCTCTTTTTGAACCTATAAGAGCAACAGGAAGATGGGCACTTCTTTTTTACCTTGGCCTCATTTATTTTGCAGGTGTAGGTCTTACAAAACTACTTAATAAATCAAAAATCAACGGCTCTTTGTTAGTTGGAATAGCATTTATGCTGTATTGCTATGAAATGGTACCATTTGATAAAACAGTAGATTCAAAGGAATACTATAGTGACACCTACCAAACCATTGAAGAAAGATGTCAAAAGCAAAAAACGGTACTTCTTGAGTATCCGCTTGGTCAGGATACAACAGACATAAATGTTGCAACAAATCTTTCATATAGAACAACAAAACTCTTGGCATCGCTACATCACAGATGTTACATAATTAACGGCTACGCAGGATACGATCCTATGGATTACTACCGGTTCCAAGATGAACTTAACAATGCCGTGAACACGATGGATGAAACTTCCTTTAAAAAACTTCTTGAACAGAGAAATGTATCACTTTTTAAACTAAACAAACATGATCTTTATAAAGAAAAAGTTACGTATGTGCTTTCACTACTTAAAACATATCCTAACGTAACCATCCTTGCAGATACAGAAGAAGCAACTATAGTTGCACTTAACTAAGTATGAATACCACACCCTTTGTTTCAGTGCTTCTTGTTAACTACAACGGTAAAAAATTACTTAAAGAATGTTTAGACTCAGTTTTTAACCAAAGTTATCCTCAAGATTCTTTTGAAGTACTGTTACTTGATAACGACTCTGAAGATGACTCTGTCATTTTTGTTAAAAAAAACTTTCCTAATGTCTTAGTTATTGAAGCACCTAGTAACCTCGGTTTTGCAGGAGGTAATAATGAGGCATTAAAACATGCCAAAGGAGAGTGCATAGTGTTGCTCAATACAGATGTCCGTGTGGACAAAGAGTGGCTCTCACAGCTTGTTGCAGCTGCTAAACCTCAAAATGTTGGTATCGTATCTTCAAAACTCTACTATGATTTACCCTTTGTAGAACTCACCATAAAAACACCAATAGAGTTAAAATCAAACATCTACAACGTAGATGACTTTTCACCGTTGGGAATCATTATTGAAGACATTAACTGTAAAAGACCAGAGAGATCTGCTCTTGTGTGGTATCAAACTGGCTTTTACCCACCAGTTGAGAACAACTATAAAAGTAGATGGACAAATGGATTAGGCAAAGTACTATTGCCATTTGCCGATGATGATGAAGAAACCTACTCTATTTCTGTTCACGGACACCCCCACACTCATGATTTAGAAACACCAATAGAATTTTGCATAGGAGATACTGTCATCTTAAAAGATAAAGTGCACTCAAGAGAAGTTCGTCAATTTAACATTTCACTTAAAAGGAGAGAGGTACTTCCACACCTTAAAAATTTAGTACAAAATGCGGGAAACATAGTGTTTAAAGATGGGTACAGTAGAGATAGAGGAAGCATAATTAAAAGGACATCAAATGAAATTGCAGAATTCTATGATTTTGATGGTGAGTACTACAACAAATCAAAAAAATTACTTTCAATGTGTGGTGCTAGTACATTAATTAAACGTGAGGTAATAGACCAAGTTGGTTTATTTGATGAGGCATACTTTATGTACTATGAAGATGTAGATTTAAGTCTGAAAGCATGGAGAATGGGCTGGGACATTGTGTACGCGCCAAAATCTATTGGATATCATAAGCATAAAGCAACAACTAATAAACAGTCAGCAGTCTTTTTTCATGGAATGTTATTTAAAAATCATTTGTTCATTTTATTAACACATTTTAGTTTAGTTCATTTTGCAATACACTTCCTTATTTTCATGTCAAGATTTTGTTTTGACATGGCTGTCATTACTTTCATTAAAAAAATTAAGTACTATGGTTCATATCACAAGATATTTTCAACTAAAGCAGATAGTCGGTACTTAGCATTTCAAGGAATTACTAAGTATGGCATGAAAATACTCAATGCTCGTATCTACTTAAAAAAACATGCTAAACGAAGTAGAAGTGAGATGGCACAGTACATGTACTAAGAAAGAGTATGCAGAAAAAAACAGCAGGTATTTATGATCGTTGGCTCTCAACTTTAGGAGGTGGTGAGCAAGTTGCGTTTGCGTATGCACAAACACTCAAAGAGCTTGGGTATTCTGTAACACTCCTAACCCACAAAAAAGTTGATGTTCAAGAAGCAGAAACAAAGATGGGGATATCGCTTAGTGAAATTAAAATTGAATATTTAATGGAAGCATCAAGTGAAACTCTCTCTGGAGTTTCTGAAAAATTCGACGTATTTATAAATACCTCCCACCTCGACTACTTTGCCAATAGATCTAATTTTGGAATACTATCAGTTTTTTTTCCAGGCATATTAAAATTGAGCGTCTACGAGTACTTAAAACGGGCATTATTTGTTCCTTCCTTTAGGAGGTTGTTCATTTATCCGTCTAGGTATGAAGGATTTGCATATGACCAACACATCAAAGGTAAAATTTACAAATGGCTCTCAAAAGAATCTAGCATTGTCTTTAAGGAGAGCGTGCAGGAGTTTAAGATCAGTTTATACTTTGAAACTTTTTCACTTTCAGTTATTGATGAAATTGAGTTTCACTTTGATGACAAAGTGGTACCTACGGTAACTCGAAGCATGAATAAAAATTCGAACGTAATTTCTTACACATTTACTTGTCCAGACACCATTCGCAAATGCACTATTAAACTGCCTAACAATGACTACTCTGCCAGAGTAGCCCTAACTTCACTCACCATTCCAAACGTTCGGTACGTTCTCTACAACATGTTCAAAAAAGCATTCCCCATTTGGGAGATGAGGTTGCATGGAGGTCCAGGAATTACTAGAACTTCAGACTTGGAGTCCTACCATAAGATTGTAACCATATCAGAGTTTTGTAAAAAGTGGATTAAAAATTATTGGGCACTCGACAGTGACATTTTATATCCACCAGTTAACACTGAAAACTTTTACAGCGCTAAAAGAAAGAAAAATTATATCCTACACGTTGGTCGATTTTTCATAACTGGTCACTCTAAAAAACAGTTAGAGCTTGTTAAATTGTATAAACACATGGTTAACAAATATAACTTAGAAGATTGGGAACTCCACTTTGTTGGAAGTGTTGAAGAAGGCGAAAACCACCACCAATACTTTAGTTCTGTACAGAAAGAAGCGACAGGATACCAGGTATTTTTTCATAATAAAATGTCATTCTCACAACTCAGAGAACTCTTTTCACAATCAAAAATTTACTGGCACGCAACAGGATTAGGTGAAGAAGAGGAGAGAAACCCAGTTGCATTTGAGCACTTCGGTATAACCACCGTTGAAGCTATGGCAAGTGGTTGTGTACCGGTGGTTATTAACGCAGGAGGACAAAAAGAAATTGTAACTGCAAACTCTGGATTCTGTTGGAACACTCCTAAAGATCTTATTACCTACACAATGCAACTCATTAAAAATGAAGAGTTACTTGAAAAATATAGAAACGAAGCCATCCAAAGGAGTAAGTATTTTAGTAGAGAAAAATTCAAGGAACGATTTACACAGTTGCTAAAGCATTAAATGTTCAAAAAAATTCAATCTGCTCTTATCCATCATTGGTCACTTGCTATTGCACTTTGTCTGTTTACAGGACTCTTACTGCGAAATCCTTACTCTACAAGAACCCTTATACCAAATTTCGAACCATTTCCGGACGCTTTTTACTACATCACCACACCACTGTGTTTCTTGCAGGGTGAAGGTTGGAAAATGTGCAGATTACATAATCCTGAGATCCAAGGTATTGAAACTGTCGTAGGTCCTTTGTACTCACTCACCTTACTACCTTCATTTTTAGTTTCAAATGACCCCAGAACTTTTTATTTTTCAAACATTTTCTTGGCATTTCTGAGTGTTTTTCTCTTGTATAAAATTTCTATACAGTTCTTTAAAAATCAACTCATTACAAGTGTCATACTTTTATTCTATGTCACAAACTACTATGTGTACTGGTACCCAAGTCTTGCAATGGCGGAGAACGTTCTTATTCCACTTTTTTTGCTTAGTTTGTATCTACTTCAAAGCAAACTGACCAAAAAAAACATCTTGTTAGCAGGGATTGTTGTACCAAGTTTTTATGCAGCCAAGTATGCATATGTTTCTTTGTCTGCGGTGTTCCTTGTTTTTTACCTCCTCAAAATAGTTTTAGAAAGTAAAAAAAAGAGAAGGGAGCTCTGTATACGTTTGGCATTCTTTTTTACACCTGTTCTGACACTAGGACTTATGCTTTTTGATCTGGCACAACTTTTGTTCTTTTTTAACAATATATTTGTAAAAAATGAAAGTGCTGCTAGTACTGCAACAACAAGTAGTGCTTCTGGTTACTTTTCAACTGGGTATATACTTAAACACCTTCCAAAATATAGCGCTGCATTGTTTGGAAAATCAGAGCAATTTTTGTGGAGCACAACGCCACTCCTTTCTAGTTCTATAGCTATTACTGGGCTTGTTGGCCATGCAGTAGTTTGGACAAAAAAACAAACAATTCCTAAACTCTACATGCTAGCTGCAGGTGTGCTGCAACTACTGTTCATGTCAAGTTTTTATGTTGTAGATATTCGATATGTTTTCCATCTGTTGCCTATACTCCTTATTGGATTTGGTTTTTTAGTATCTGCATTGTCAAAAAAAATATCCTCATCATTCGTTTTTTCTGCTCTCATGGCCATTGTTGTCTGTGTCTACTTGTTCTCAAATGCTCAGAGTCTCAAGTCTCAAATAATGATTAATCTTAAGTATGCCGAAACACCATGGTGGCAACTATCTGTTATTGAGGCAAACACGTACTTTGAAAAAATAGCTTCTACAGGGAAAAACAAACCATATCTCATTACTCTGGCAGCTCCTTTTTTGCATGATTACTATCCTAGCTCTAGCTATAAACTGCTTCCAATGCATCCACAGCAAGATTTCCATAACTTTAGAGAAGAAGTGTGGGGAGAATCAAAAGATCTTGCATTGCTAGACTTATATACTCAGAAAATGAGGGAATCATCAGTGTTTATCACAACCTACGGAACTAGTGCTACACCAAGCTTTAAAGCGGTCTTTGACGAAATCAAACAAACCTTTGACTTAGTAGAAGTGCAAAACGGTTGTCATACTACTTGTGTGATATATCAGTTGTATGAAAAAAAGTAGTGGCTTACTTCAATCACTGTTTACTGTTACAGGCAACATGTTTGCAAATGGGATTTCTGCTTTAGCAATTATTTTACTTTCACGTTCACTTGGTCCAGAAAAATTTGGACTATTTACTGTTGGTTTCTCACTAACTTTGCTGCTCAATAAAGTAAACGACCTTGGATTTTCACAAAGTCTTCTAAAGTACATTCCAAAAATTGGTAATCCCAAAGTAAGCCATGCACTCTTTGTGTATACAACTCAAAAAAAAATCACTATCTCACTTGTGATATTAGTACTTGGATGTATTGCCACACCACAACTTAGCAAACTGCTTTCAATTTCAGATCCAACAATTCTCTACATTGCCTTTATTGGTAACTGTGTAACCACTTTGTATGACCACTTACAAGCAATGCTTCAATCATTGCACAGGTTTACTCAGTCAGTTCTGACTGCCCTAGTACAATCAGGCTCAAAACTTGTTATTGCTGCTACGCTAGCAGTAACAGTACCCTCTAACGTAGTACTTAGTTTTTTAAGTTACAGTTTAATTCCAGTCATAACCCTCTTACCTTTTATAAAAAAATTCAAACCAACAAAACAAAATATCACAGCAGAGAAAAACGCACTTCTTTCTATGGCTAAGCACTCAGCTATTGGCTTTGTTGCACTTGGCATTACAGAAAATATTGATGTCCTTTTTATCCAAACCTTTCGAAGTGAGTACGAAACTGGACTTTTTGGTGGCGTAAGCAGAATTGCACTACTGTTCTCTCTTTCTGCCTACTCACTTAGTACAGTACTCAACCCCAGAGTTGCAAAGTATCAGCAAAAATCAGACGCTATCAGCTACATCAAAAAGGCAACACTTTTATGTTTAGGAATTGTAGGAATGGCATTTGCAACACTATTGCTCACAAATCCTCTTATACGCTTTAGTATTGGGTCAGATTACCTACCTGCAGCACCACTCTTATCAATTTTATTAGTTGCTTCTTTTATTACCCTTTTTACGACACCATTTGTGGCACTTTTCTTTTCACTGAAAGAAGCAGAATGGTATTTTTCTGCAAGTGGCATGTTGCAACTAGTTGGCACACTACTAGGCAACTTTATCTTTGTTCCAATCTACGGCAGTGAGGCAAGTGCGTGGACCAGAGTAGGTGTTAAGGTCATGACACTAGTATTTACAGTAGCTATGCTTTTTTACTACTTCAGAAGAGCACACTCTCCAAACAGTTTCCTCAAATCAAACAAACCTAAGGTACAATAAAGAATAATGACAAAACTACAACGTCTTGTTCACTGGCTTGATGACAATGTCATTGTACTACTTACGGCTTTTTTGTTTGCGTTTATACCACTGTTTCCCAAGTTACCACTCTTTGATGCACTACCAGGTTACATTGTTCGAGTAAGAGCAGAAGACTTTTTTGTGTTCTTCACCGCCATTGTCTGGTTGCTACAAGTTCTAAGAAAAAAAGTACCCATTCAAAAGTCACTACTACTCCTAATAGGTATATATGCCGTAATTGGCTTCCTTTCAATTGCTATGGGTGTTGGCTTACTTAAAACAATTCCCGCACAATTACTCCATATAGGAAAAAGTGGACTGCACTACTTTAGGTATCTTGAATACTTTTCATTACTACTCTTTGCGCACTCTGCAATTCAAACGAAGAAACAGTTAAAGTATTTCATTATTGTGTTAGCGTTAACTGTGCTGCTCGCAACTGTGTATGGGTTTGGTCAGAAGTATCTTCACTGGCCACTCTACTCAACAATGAACCGAGAGTACAGTAAAGGCGAAGCATTGTATCTTTCAGAATTTGCTCGAATCCAAAGTACTTTTGCAGGTCACTACGATCTTGCAGCATATCTTGTTTTGGTACTACCAATTCTGCTTGCTACAGCACTCACAGCACAGAAAAGATGGCTTCAAATACTTCTTCATATATCACACATTTCAGGTGTTTGGCTTCTGTTAGCTGGTGCCTCAAAAAGCTCACTTGTTGGGTATGGCATTACTGTATTGATAGTTTTGTTGGTTCACTTTCGCCGATTCTTAAAAAATATAAAAGGAGTCCTGATTGCTGGAAGCATTGGTTTAGTATTATCTATACTAGGATTTTTAGCACTAATACTCATTTCACCAGATGTGTACAAAAGTGTGGCACAACTTACCAAAAATGTATCACCACTCTATACAGTAGTACTAACCATCGACTCATTTGTACCAGCCGACTCTCCACTTAAACTGCAAACACAAAACCTAACAGAATCTGGCAAAGCAAAACCTGATGATGTCTACGTTAATATCCCTGATTTAGTTAAAGTTGCCACCGTTTCAGCAACTGGTGGAACCACCTATATTATTGTCGAAAAAGAAAGAACTTGGAGTGACAACGCTTTAAAGTATGGCTTATCCTTAGCCATTAGACTTGATACTCTTTGGCCACAAGCCCTACGCGGATTTGTTAGGAATCCACTCTTTGGTAGCGCCTATGCAACACTAAATAAAGAAAAAACTGCTCAGTATACCGAGGCAGATAGTACAGATAACAATTTTTTACGTGTGCTTGGTGAAACTGGTTTACTTGGATTTGTAAGTTTCTTTGGAGTGTTACTTTTTGTAACATATCAAACCAAAAAAGCATTTGCAACGAAAGACTCACTGTTATCTGGATTGGCTTTAGGATTCTTAGCAGGAACTGTAGGACTCCTTATCAACGCAATAACAATTGATGTTTTTGCTGCCTCAAAGGTTGCATTCACATACTGGGCACTAAGCGGTTTAGTCATTGGTGGTTTACGTACTGTACAACTAGAGAGTTCAAAAAAAATAGACAGTTCACTTCAAAGAAATCTGTTAGCGTTTGGACAAAAGAATTGGCCAGTGCTCATTGCACTGCTTATATTCTTCTTTTTAACCCACCAAAATCCATTTACTGAGCACAGTCCAATACTCAATTTCTCAAAAAATCAAAGTGGGGCAGAATACATAGCTTCTGCAAGATGTTATCTAGAGAATGGCAGATTCGAGCTGTGTAGAGAAGAAGTACACCAATCAAATAGCTTCAAACTGTACTCGCTGTTACTAATACCCTTCCTTTGGATTTACGACAATCCTGGCATGTACTATTTTTTAAATGTCTTTGTGGCAACAGTACTGATTGTAGCTACATATGCCTTTATTACAAAAATATCTACCAGCTCAAAGATAATTGCGCTTTCTTTGTTACTACTAGTTTCACATTCTTTGCTCAGAAACGGTGTAGGTACTGCAGGAACACCATACATTTTCCCTCTACTTGGATTTATTTTTGGCTTGATAGCATTCACTTGGTCTATAGAAAAAGTACGAACACTAACTTCTCTCAACATCGAAAAGGCTGCTGCGTATCTATCCATAGTTTTGTGTATTGTTTTGTTCACAAGTACTGCAAACACTTCAATGATTATTACAAACTTTGCCGACGAACATACTAACTGGGGCTATCCATTTTTAAAAAGAGTTAACACCTTTTTTTATGACTACACAGTTGGCAACACACTTTCTGCTGAATCTAAAAAACCACTTTTTGTTTCCAACATTAATCCATATTTTTCTGACTTATATAGCAATAACTTGTTTACCCTTGTTCCGCTTTTAAAATTGAGTGCGGAACAAACCAATGTTTGGAGTAGTGAAAGCTATGAAGTTTTTACAAAAATAAATGCAGGTGAGTCTCTCGATCGAAGAACATTTATTTCCGACTTTCAGCTAGATGATGCAGGAAAAGAGCAATTTGCAAAAATTCTCACTGCCTACGATGTATCTGTAGAAGATACGGGTTGCGCAAACACCTGTACTATTTTTGAATTACATTCAAACGTAGAGAAACTGAGCCCACAACCTATTACATGGCAGGGAAATCTTGATCTTAACACTTTGCCAGAATCGTATCAGTTTAGTGTTATTTCACAACGTTTTGGTGATCTACGCGCAGAATCTAACTATGGAACTAGTGATGTAGCCTCAATCTTACAAACAGTAACAGCAAGTCAACATTTTAGCGTCATTATGGGCGACATCATGCCAAACTACGATGAGGGACAGAAAACGTTGCTATCTCAACTGTTTTTAGATACATCAACAGTACCACTCATATTTGTTCCTGGTAATGAAGACCAAGAAATACCTAGAAAAGCAAAAGTTCCACTGCAAACATTCTTCACCAAAGAGGATGTGTTTATTTCACTGCAACCACAAACTGATGGATCATTTAGTCATGACCAACAAATACACATACTTAATACCCTTTATGACTTAGATAAGCTGCCACAACTTAAAAATGTATTTATCTTTGTAAACCAAGCAGTCTGGGTTGGTGCAAACAAAAACCCAGCGTTTCAAGAGTTTACCACTAACCTTATTTCGAACTCACCACAAAGAGGAAATTCCTTCTTCCTTTCAACAGTCTTGCCTTTCTTAGAAGCTAGAAACAACCTTTCAATTTTCGTCATTTCAGGTGATACGATGCCTACTGGTTCTGCTCCTGTTTTTTCTCAGAAAGTTAACAACGTCCAATACTATTCCACAGCAACAAATGGCACTCGATTTGATCACTTTCTCACCTTTACGAAATCAAAAGGACAATGGAGTGTTGATATCGCTCCACTCATTGTAGCGAGGTAACAATACACATTACATCTGCATTGTTCTTAGTGTCAAAGTTGCTATACTTCCAGAAGCAATAAGCAACTAATTAGCCACATGTCTAAAGAAAAAAACAAAGGAACAGTAGAGCATTTTCTTATACATGAGAAAATTCCTTTGCTTATTAGAGAACTCTATGCAACCGCCAATCTGCAACAAAAGGGCGTACAACGTGATGCCCGGCTACTTGCCTCTGAAATTAATTCTTTGTTAGATCAAGTGTATGGTGAAAAAGCAAGCTATCACCCACACTACAGAATTACAACAACAGAACCCTATACTGTAGAACAATTTTTCCCCTTTATTGAAAATAAAAACAAGTATAGAGCTGTTGACACGCTTGGTAGCTTTGCACAATCGGGAAATATATCCTTTTCTCTGGATACAACAGAAGACTACTTTAAAAAACAAGAAGAGCCACCCAATTCTCCTGAAACATTTTTTGACTCTAGTGTTGCCTTAGCTCACTTAGATGACACTGAAATGTATGATGATTTTGATGAACATGAAAATTTCGA
>CAZMZI010000003.1:17344-31181 GCA_964570775.1 uncultured Pseudomonadales bacterium
TTTACCAACCAAAACATTATTTTCTTACAAGATTTTACCAGAAACATAACAGCACAAGGGAGTGATGTCACCGCTTTGTTTAGTTATGAGGATTTTATGAATGGGCTCGTAATACCAATTGTTCCTGGACGGCCAGATAGACTTGTAGATCCGCGACTAAACTAAAGGAGAGTGTGAGTAAAAAAGAAAACCTACCAAAAAATAGAAGAAAAACAAAAACTCTCACTCACGCAAAACCTTCAATTCCAGGAATGCAATACGAATCACCTTTTGCGAGTGAGCTTGGGGAAAACAAGACATTTTTGTACAGCATTGTTGTCCAATCATTTAAATGCCAACCGATGCCAAGCAATTTTGAGTTTCATGTTGAGGAATATGATGTGTTAGAAGAAGGCCAAGTTATTGGCATCTCGCGTTCTGGACAAGTTTTGTATTGGGAACAGGGAACAGTTGTAGCTCGAGGCTAATGTTACTTGCTACTACTAAGTAGTAAAAGACAGTATTGTTTTTGCTAATCCATTCGCAAAGGAGATTGTTGGTTGCCAACCTAGTAACTGCTGTGCTTTGGTAATATCCGGCTTTCTCTTCAGCGGATCATCACCCGGAAGTGGTTTATATTGATACTCACACCTACCAAGTATTTTTTCAATTTCTGTTGCAGTTTCTAAAATAGTAAACTCTCCAGGGTTACCAATATTCACTGTTTCTCCTGCAGCACTTGGATGTAGTGCCAAAGCCACTATTCCAGCAATCAAGTCACTCACATAGCAATACGATCTTGTTTGCATACCATCACCATGAATGGTGAGTGGCTTTTTTTGTAATGCCTGTGAAATAAGGTTTGGTATGACTCGACCATCCGCCAAACTCATTCTAGGTCCATAGGTGTTAAAGATTCGAACAATTCTGGTATCCATTTGGAAGTTTCTAAAGAAAACACCACACACTGTTTCACCCATACGTTTGGATTCGTCATAACAAGAACGAACACCGTTTGGATTTACATTACCCCAATATGTTTCAGGTTGGGGATGCACAGATGGGTCACCATATGCTTCTGAGGTTCCTGCAAAAACAAAACGAGCGCTTGGATTTACCTTGTGTAGAAAGCTTACCAGCTGGTGAGTACCCCAACTATTTACTAAATACGTTTCAACAGGGTACTTTTGATACAACGGAGGCGAAGCAGGGGAAGCAAAGTGAAATACATAATCTGGAACTAGGGAATTAAGATACGTTTCAGGGTTACTGATTACATCAGCTTCTATAAATCTAAACTTTTCATTGCCTGCCAAATGTTGCAGGTTATCCTTTGATCCTGTGATAAAGTTGTCAACACCAATGACTTCACCACCTTTGGCTAAGACTTCATCTACTAAATGTGACCCTAAAAAACCTGCCGCTCCTGTGATAACTACCTTTTTGTGTTCAAAGTCATTCTGCATACCCACATTGTACAACCCTGTAATTAAACTGTAGACAACTAAAAGGTATAAATTTTTTTAACTTTCGTAATTCCCCCAAAACACCTATACTACAGGTGTGACTCGCACAACACAGCTTACTATACTTGTTATTTTATTTAGTTTTATTCTAAGACTCCCACTTCTTGATGGCTCTTTTTGGCTTGATGAAGCAGCACAAGCTTTGGAAAGCTCACGACCATTCACCCAACAACTCGATATAGCCTATGATTTTCAACCACCACTTATGCACGTACTTCTGCATTTTGTGATGCTCGTGTCACATAAGGAAGTCTGGATGCGTTTCTGGCTTGCACTAGTTCCAGCACTCATTTCACTCTACCTTACCATAGGGATAGGTAGAAAAATTCTAGGTGAGAAGGGTGGCCTACTAGCTGGCTTACTACTTGGTGTGTCTTCATTTCATATATACTTTTCACAAGAGTTGCGACCGTATTCACTACCAGCACTTTTTGCCACCGTTACTTGGTACTATCTAATTGTAGATGAATCTTCTTGGAAATCTAAAAAGCTACATTGGCGGTTTGTGGCTGCAACTGCAGCTGGACTGTATAGTTCATATCTCTATCCATTCGTACTGCTTGGTCAGTTAGCATATGGAGTTATACAGACATCAAAACAGACAAAAAAGAAAATACTTTCATCCATAGCACTAGCATCTATTGCATTCCTCCCTTGGTTGCCTAAATTCTTTGAACAATTACAGGTTGGTGGGGCATTACGTCAAAATTTACCTGGTTGGGAAGATGTAGTAAGTATCCCACAACTCAAAGCTATTCCACTCACATTTGGTAAATTTATATATGGGGTACTTGATATCTCACTAACACCATTTTTTGTTGGCACCTTAGCTCTTTTAGTAGTGCTTTTCTGTATTGGTATTTTTACAATCTTAACCACTCAAAACACACACAAAAAACAATTCATAATCTTAGCAGTTTTTTGGTTTGGCATACCATTACTTTCTGCATGGTTACTTTCATTCATAGTACCAGTAGTACAACCAAAACGTATGTTACTTATTCAACCAGCATGGATGCTCATCCTTGCGTCTCTCATCACTACATTACTTAGTCAAAAAAAGTTCTTCATGAAAAATGTAGGTAAAATACTACTGGGATCTCTCTTGAGTATTTCTATGATTAGTACTGCTGCATACTACACAGATACACGGCTACAACGTGAAAACTGGAAGCATCTACATGCAACTATTTTGCAGGAATACCCAAAAAAAAGTATTGCTGTTTTTTCGTTTCCAGAACCTTTTGCACCCTGGACCTGGTATGACAGGACAAACTATCCCAAGCTTAGCACGGGTGTGATTCATGTTTCGCAGCTAAATGACCTATCAAACACACTAAAAAGTGTAACTAACTATGATACCGTCTTAGTGTTTGACTACCTGCGAGATTTAACAGATCCAGATGACCAGATCCTTGCTACAATGAGGGGGTTTGGATATACAGAAGTTGGAGCTATTACCTATCCTGGGATTGGTTTTGTTAGAATATATAGCACAAAAATGGTTAGATTGAGTGGTTCACTATGATAGTTGGAGTTGATATATCATCTATTGTGTATGGACGTGGTGTGTCTCGATATACAGCCAACCTTATCGCCGCACTGCTAGAGGAAAACGTAGTACTACAACTGTATGGTTCTAGTTTGAGACAACACGGAGAATTGCTACAGTTTGTAAAGCATCTAGAAAAGAATTACTCAAAAAACATTGTCCACAAGCTTGAGTACTTGCCCCCAAAACTTCTTTCTTTTTTATGGCACACATTAGAACGTCACACTGTACAAAACCAACTGCCTGGGATTGAATTGTTTCACTCCTGGGATTGGCTACAACCTCCAGATACTAACATTCCTTTGGTTTCTACCATACATGATCTTGCAATTTTAAAGTATCCAGAGAGTGCTCATCCTGTTATTACCATCCAACACAAAAGAGCATGGGAAATACTCAAAAAAAAGCAGGCACGCATTATTGCTGTTAGTGCGGCTACAAAAAAAGATATTGTGCAACTGCTCGGGTACCCTGGCTATCTTGTTGATGTGGTTCATGAGGCACTTCCTAGGGAAGTACGTGAAGTAAGTATCTCGCTTTCTGAAGAAATGTATGATGCAATTAAGGCTAACCTACAGCTTACCAAGCCGTACCTGTTATTTGTAGGTACCAGGGAACCAAGAAAGAACTTAACAACGCTTATTGATGCTTGGAAACCTTTAAGCTCAGAGTTAGAGCTCATTATTGCTGGCAGTCAAGGATGGGATGACAGCGAAAAGCAAGTCATTCCAGGGCTAAGATTTTTGGGTAGAGTTTCGGATCAAGAACTATCAGTATTATATGCAGAGGCCGAAGCATTTGTGTACCCATCTCTATATGAAGGGTTTGGACTGCCCATACTTGAAGCTTTTCACCATGGAACACCTGTAATTACTTCTAACACTTCTGCTATGCTCGAAGTTGCGGGCAACGCGGCTGAGTTTGTTGAGCCTCTTGATTCACAGGCACTCACAACAGCTATTACTAAAGTACTGTCCGAATCAAAAGAGCAGCAACAAAAAAGACTACAACGGATGATAATTAGGTTACAGATGTTCAGTTGGAAACGTGTTGCCAAAGAGACTCTAGCAGTATATCAAAAAGCAATTAATGACCATGCACACTAATACATCACCACTTCGTATTGTTATAGATGGCAATGAAGCGAATACAAGCAATAGAGTTGGTAGTAATGTCTACGCATATCAAGTGCTTACAGCCATTGAAGAAAAATTACAAAAATCGGCAACTACTGTAACCGTTGTGCTTGCCCAACCACCAGTTGCTGACATGCCTCGTACACGAGATGGCTGGTCATACCAAGTTGTTTCTCCCAAACCATTTTGGACACGGTGGGCGCTTCCTCTCTTTTTGTTTTCACACAAAGGCGAGTTTGATGTATTTTTTACTCCAGGTCACTATGCACCAAGACTCTGCCCTGTACCATATCTTTCTACCGTTATGGACACCGCCTACTTAGTCTACCCCGAGCAGTTTAAAAAAATGGATACTCACAAATTAACTGCTTGGACAAAGTACAGTGTAAAGCATGCAGCAAAGGTACTTACCATTAGTGAATTTTCAAAGCAAGAAGTTGCAAAGTACTATTCTAAAAATAAAACAGACATCATTGTTGGATATCCAGGAACTACACTCACACACTTCGCAATTTCGGAAGCATTTAGGAAAAAAACACTCAAAAAATATAAAATTAAACCGCCCTTTGTATTATACGTTGGCACCCTGCAACCAAGAAAAAACCTTGCAATCTTAGTGGAAGCGTTTGGTCTTTTTTCTCGTATGCTGGCTAGTAGAACCCTGGTTAAAAAAGGGAGTAAAAAACAACAGGTACGGCTTACTCCTCAGCTAGTATTAGCAGGAAAAATAGGTTGGTTGTCTGAACCATTGTTACGGTTAATTGGAGCATCTCCTCTAAAACAACACATCGTTGTTACGGGTTTCATTACTGATATGGAAAAACAAGTGTTGTATGAAGAAGCATTTGTAAGCACACTGTTGGGACTCTATGAAGGTTTTGGTATTCCACCATTGGAATCATTTTACTATGGTACTCCTGTTGTTGCCTCAAATACTTCAAGTTTGCCGGAGGTAGTTGCAGATGCGGGACTACTTGTTTCACCAACAAATGCTACAGAAATTGCAGAAGCTTTGTACACAGTGTTTAGCGCCACAGCCCAACAAAAACTCATTTGGAAACGACGAGGTATTAGTCAAACGAAACACTTTTCCTGGAACAAAACAGCGCAGATTATCCTTGATACACTAACAGATATTGCCAATGCCAAACCCTAACCTATCTTCTGTATGTATCTTAGGTATCGATCCCGGCTATGACAGAGTGGGGTGGTCTGTGGCTATACAAGAAAAGCAAACATTTTCTTTACTTTCAGCCGGGTGCATTCAGACAAATAAAAAACATACTCTCTTTGAACGTTATCAACAAATACTAGTTGAACTTACACAAATACTAACTGAATACCATCCAACCGAACTAGCTATTGAAACACTTTTTTTTGCCAAAAATAAATCTACAGCACTTACGGTGAGCGAAGCACGAGGTGTGATTATTGCAACAGCTCTGAGCCATAACTGTGCTATTTTTGAGTACTCACCAAATCAAGTTAAACTTACTGTTGCAGGAACAGCTTCTGCAGATAAAGCTGCAGTTGCAAAAATGATCCGCTATCAAATTAAAACGCCCATTGAATCAAAGCTGATTGATGATGCTATGGACGCAATAGGTATTTCACTTACCCATGCCATACAAAGACGACTCCATTTTCCCCTATCATAACCCAAACTCCTTGCTATACTGAAATTATGATTGCCTACCTCCAAGGCCAACCTCTTGTTGTCGATTCGCAACTTATTCTCATGTGTAATGGGGTAGGCTACGGTGTCCATGTTACTAATGCAACACTCTCATCTATTGCAACGCTACAAACAGTATCGCTACACATTTACACTCATGTTAAAGAAGAAGCATTAGAACTTTTTGGTTTTGTAAACCATGAAGAAAAAAAACTATTTTTACTACTACTCTCTGTAAGTGGGGTTGGACCTAAAACGGCTCTGGCAATCCTAGAAAAGGGCACCACAGCAGTTGTTACTGCGGTGCAGCAAGCACAAGTTCAAGTATTTAGTAGTGTTCCCAGAGTAGGCAAAAAGGTTGCTCAAAAAATTATAATAGAACTTACCCCAAAACTAGGCAGTCTTAAACAGTTACAACTAACACCACTATCAACCTTCCAATCAGAGCTCACCTTAGCACTTGTCAGTTTGGGTTTTGATCCTGATGTTGTAGAAGAGTTAGTTCGTACACAAGAGCTTGAAGAGCTTGGATTACCGCAGGCACTACAGCTCTGTCTAAAAAAACTAAGTAGCACACTATGATAGATCCACTCACAACACCACTAACGCAACTCATTCCTGAAGAAGAACAGCTTATTATGTCTTTGCGGGCACAAGATTGGGATGAGTTTCACGGACAAGATCACCTTAAAAAAGCACTACAAGTTTCAATTCAAGCCGCAAGAACACGAACCGAAAGTTTAGATCACACTTTGTTATATGGTCCACCAGGATTAGGTAAAACAACACTCTCTCACCTTATTGCAAAAGAAATGGGAGTAAATATCAAGATCACTTCTGGGACAGCTCTTACCAAAACCGGTGATTTGGCAGCAATTCTTACCAACTTAGGTGAGGGTGATGTGCTGTTTATTGATGAAATTCATCGTTTACCAAAAGTTGTTGAAGAAACACTATATCCAGCCATGGAAGACTATGCACTTGATATTGTAATCGGCAAAGGACCTTCTGCAAGAACCATACGGTTGGAGCTCCCACGCTTTACCATAGTTGGTGCAACAACACGGTTTGGACTACTAGCAGGTCCATTCAGAGACAGGTTTGGCATTATTCATAGGATTCCTTTTTATGAACCAAAAGAACTGCAAACCGTGCTTGCCACAGCAGCTGAGAAACTAAAAGTTACTCTCGAACCTAAAGCAGCCTTAGAAATTGCCAAACGTTCTAGAGGAACTCCACGCATTGCGTTAAAACTACTTAAACGTGTCCGTGATTTTGTTCAAGTTCAGAATAAGGATAGTATTAAGGCACAAGATGTAGCAGAATCATTAACACTTTTCCACGTTGACTCTGTAGGGCTAGGAGAGTCTGATGTAGCCTTTTTAGAGCAGCTCATTGTAAAACATGCCGGAGGTCCTGTAGGACTTTCAACTATTGCAGCAACTTTGAATGAGGATGCACTCACTATAGAAGAAGTGTTTGAGCCTTATCTGTTACAAATTGGGTTTTTAAAACGAACTCCAAAGGGCAGAATTATCACTCAAAAGGCATTTGAGCATCTTGGTTACCCCTATATTCCCAACCCTTCAGATACCAAATAGCGTGTGTTTTTTCTCTATTTCGAGTATACTTGTCTCAAGATGCAAGAACAAATTCAGTCCAACACTGGCAGAAAATCGCTTCACGCCAAGATTATAAATAGACTACAAACCATTTGGCTCGAATTCATTACCGGTTTTTTATGGTGGGGAATTGGCAACATACCTTCACACCACATAAGAAGAGGTGCCTACAGAATCTGTGGAATGAAGATAGGGCCCGGCAGTAGCATTCATATGGGCGCACGAATATATGATCCCAGAAACATTACCATTGGTAGTGACAGTATTGTGGGCGAACGTGTAACGCTAGATGGTAGAAAGCAGCTCGTCCATTCTGAAGGTGGTTTAGAAATTGGCAGTCATGTTGATATTGCCTCCGAGGTCATGTTCTGGACAAGCCAACATGATATCTCTGACCCACTATTTAAAGCTATTGAAAAAAAGATTACAGTAGAAGACTATGTATTTATTGGACCAAGAGTTATCATTCTCCCCGGAGTTACTATAGGTAAGGGTGCCGTTGTTGCTGCTGGTGCAGTAGTTACTAAGTCGGTTGCACCACTAACCATTGTTGCAGGGGTGCCGGCACAAAAAATTGGTGTAAGAGAAAGTACACTTTCCTACAAGCTAGGCAGAACTCGCTTATTCCAGTAACCATGAAACCAGTACTGAGCATTATTGTTGTTTCTTTCAACACGTCTAAGCTTACACTTGAGACACTAGAATCCGTGCAGTCAGATGTCAGTACTTCTGAAGTACTTAACAAACGTGTTGAAATAATAGTTATAGACAATAATTCGAGCGATACCTCAGTGGATGACCTACATGCATTTGCAAAAACTGCTGAAATACCTATAACAGTTATTTGTAATAAAAAAAATGTTGGCTATAGCACTGCAAACAATCAAGGTATAGCAGTCAGTTCAGCTTCTTATCTACTGCTTCTTAACTCAGACACCATTGTTCAAAAAGGTGCTTTAGAACAGTTACTAACAGCTTTTGAAAAAGATGAAGAACTGGGCATTGTTGCTGCAACACTACTAAATAGTGATGGTTCGTTACAGCCACAAGGTGGACACGAACCTACACTTTTGCATCTTACCAACCACTTCTTCTTTTTTGACGATATTCCACTACTTGGTAAAATGCTGCCATCAACACAACATACAGGCCTCAGGACTGAACAAAGAGTTGAAGCTTCAAATACACTTCATTACCAAGACTGGGTTGGAGGAACTGCACTGAGTTTTAGAAGGAAAATGATTGACGAAATAGGGCTTCTTGATGAAGCTATATTTATGTACGGAGAAGACATTGAGTTCTGCATGAGAGCAAAAAAACACCACTGGAAAGTAGCTATTCATCAAGGTGCTAAAGTAATACATTTGCAGAGTCAGAGCTCTGATTCCCAAACAGCTATATTAGGCGAGCTACGTGGATACCATTTTATTTGGGCAAAGCATAAACCACTCTGGCAATTACCGTTTGCTAAACTCATCATGGAGATAGGTTGTCTAGCTCGAGCAATTTTGTATGGAACAGTAGTAAGTAACAGAAAAAAAGCTGCTACATACCTTAAGGCTATACACATGCTTATTAGTTTGTGAACATGAACGGACTCATACTAAAACTACACACAATGCAAAAACACATTTTGCAAACACTTGCATCCAGTCACAGTTTAGTGCTACTTGTGGCTTTACTTTTGGTTGTTATCCCGCTGTACCCAAAGCTCCCTCTTTTTGAAGTAATACCAGGTTATATTGTGCGAATTCGCCTTGAAGATTTTCTTATTCTTGCTGTAAGTGGTGTTTGGCTATACCAAACTCTTCGTAAAAAAACTTCACTATCTACACCTCTCACAACATCATTACTGTTGTACATTTGTTGTGGAGGTATTTCTGTACTTTCCGCAGTGTTAATACTCAAAACTGTTCCTCTAGAATCCTCACACATCCTAAAAACAGTGCTCCATTATGTAAGAAACATTCAATATATAGTAATGTTCTTTGTTGGCTACAGTGCTGTAAAAACAAAAAAAGATTTCAATGTGCTCGTTACGGTTATGTTGGCAACTTTAACTGTGGTGGGTATATATGGAATAGGACAAAAATACTTTCAACTCCCAGTCTATTCAACAATGAACCGTGAGTTTTCAGCTGGTATTCAATTAGTATTAACCAATCATGCACGAGTGCAATCTACCTTTGCAGGCCATTATGACCTAGCCGCTTACCTAGTATTGTTACTGCCATTAGTGCTTAGTCTCATACTATCACTTAAAAAAACTAGTCAAGCAAAATGGTTGTGGGCGCTTTTTGTGGTAAGTACCTGGTTACTTACTGTAGCTGCAGCACGTACATCGTATGTTGGAGCACTCATTTCTGTCTATATTGTTATTTTGTACTACGCACTAACACAAAGCACTGTGGCACAAAAACTGGGCTATTTTTTGCAAAGAGGTTTTATTGTTGGTGTCATATTTTTAGTTCTTATGATTCAGTTTGGCAGTGACATACGGGAACGATTACTTCATGCCCTGCAAGGCTATCCTAAGATGTATGCACTTTACCAACAAACGAGTAACCTTTTTCCCCGAACAGAAAATACAGAAATTGACGATGTTATGGTTAACTCTGATGCGCAACCAGTGCCAAAAAAACCAAATGATGTAACAGTGGATGTGCCAGATTTAGTACCAACCGCAACTGTTGCAGCTGATGGATCAACAAAAATTATTATCATTGAACAAGAGCGAACATGGAGCGATAACGCATTAAGGTACGGACTCTCAATGGCAATTCGACTGGACACCTTATGGCCACAAGCAATTGCAGGTTTTACTAGAAGTCCTATTTTTGGCAGTGGATATGCAACATTAACTAAATCTGAAACCTCCGAATTTACTGAAGCAGATAGCACCGATAATAACTACTTACGTACCCTTGGTGAAACGGGACTGGCTGGATTTGTGACCTTTTACGGATCAATACTTCTTGCACTATCACTAGCATGGAAACAACTCAAAACAAAAGAACTCTCATCACAGCAAGCACCAGCTATTGCATACGTAGCAGGCACACTGGGTTTACTATTTAATGCCATCTACATTGATGTATTTGTAGCATCTAAAGTAGCGCTGATTTTTTGGTTATATACAGGCATACTGTTAGCTAGAGAAAAGTTTAAAACAGAAAAATCATGATTCACAAAAAACAAAACTGGAAAATTGCATATCCATTGTTGTGGTTGTTACTGTTTCTAGCTCTAACTACAAGGCTTTACCGAATTACCAACCCCATTTTAGACTGGCATAGTTTTAGGCAAGCAGATACCGCCAGTGTAACTAGAGAGTATCTAAAACAAGGACTTTCACCACTTGTACCGAAGTATCACGATCACTCCAACATACAATCTGGTGATGACAATCCAATGGGATATAGAATGGTTGAGTTTCCACTACTCAATGTCATAACTGCAAGCATCATTCTCCTGTCAGACCAACTACTGCCCATAGAACTAACTAGCAGACTTGTGGTAACTTTTTTCTCTCTAGCAATGCTCTACAGTCTCTTTTTTTTGGTTAAAGATTTGTTTGGCAAAAACACAGGGTACCTGAGTGTCCTAATTTTGGCAGTCCATCCCTATGCAGTTTTTTATTCAAGAGCAGTGCTACCAGAAATGCTTTTGCTTTTTTGTTCAATTACGTCTCTCTACTTTTTTATGAGCGGACTAGCAAAGAATGGTAAAGCTTGGCATTGGATAGTTTCAGCTTTTTTGCTTGCCATAGCGTTTCTCGTCAAACCATTTGTTGCCTTTACCGGGTTAGTATATCTTGTTCTTTGGATTCAGGCTGATGGTAAGAACTGGTATAAACGTTGGGTGCTTATACCGTATCTTTTTACTGCAATCACACCATTTTTGTTGTGGAGGCAGTGGATACTGCAGTACCCAGAGGGTATTCCTGCATCTGACTGGTTGTTTAATGGCAATGGTATTCGCTTTAGACCCGCGTGGTTCCGTTGGTTAGGGTATGAACGCATGATTAAAATGTTTCTAGGGTTCATTGGTGTTATTCCCTTTGTTCTAAGCATCTATGGTCAAACGCGGAAACAACTTGTTATTCTCATTTCGTGGTGGATAGGAATTGTCACGTACTTCATTGTTATTGCGAGCGGCAATGTACAACACGATTACTACCAAATACTGATACTACCTATTTTTGCCATTACCCTTGCAAAAGGTTTGCAAAATCTCTATGCATGGTTGCTCAAAAAAACAACAGTTCCCATTAGTTATGTGGTACCAACACTTGTCTTAATTGGAATTTGTGTTGGATCATGGCAGTACGTTGGTGGATTTTTCTCGGTCAATCACTGGGAGTATGTTAGAGCTGGTGCCGCCGTTGACAAGTTAGTACCGCTTGAGGCTAAAGTTATTGCTCCGGCATTTGGGGACACTTCATTTTTATTTCAAACAAACAGAACAGGCTGGCCCATTGGCTTTGAGATTGACGATAAAATAAGTAAGGGTGCAACACATTACGTAACTACTGCCTATGATGACGAAGCAAACATGCTGGCAGAAAAATACTTTATACTTGAGCAAAACAAAGAATTTATTATTCTTGACTTAACAAAACCAAAAAACTAACACCTATGAAAATACTTATGCTTACCCCGTATCTACCCTATCCACTGCTTTCTGGTGGACAGATACGAACCTACAACTTACTTAAAAAGCTTGCAAACAAACATGAAGTTACCCTGTTTGCACTTATTAAAGATGCTGATGAAACTAAACACATACCTGAACTAGAAAAATATTGTAAAAAAGTAAATGTCTTTAAACGATCATCTCGCCCATTCACTGTAAGCAATATTTTGAGAACTGCATTTTCTACCTACCCCTTTTTAGTTATTCGCAACCATGTGCCGGAAGTTATTGATGCTGTTGAACGAGAACTAGAAGCTGAACACTATGACCTTATTCATGCAGAAACGTTTTACATGATGCCACACATCCCTAAAACAGACATTCCCACACTGCTTGTTGAACAAACAATAGAGTACTTAGGGTATGAAAGTTATGCTAAAAAAGCACCTAAAATAGTGCAACCACTACTTAATATTGATGTAAAAAAAATAAAACATTGGGAAAAACATTACTGGAACGAAAGTAAAACGCTTATTGTTATGAGTGATGATGACAAAAAATTTATTGGTAGAGAAATTGGAGATGAAAGTAAAATTGAGGTTGTAGCCAATGGTGTTGATACCGAATGGTTTGAACAAAAAAAAGAAAACCGCCCACCAGAGCCTACACTACTTTCAGTTGGTACCTTTAAATGGTTGCCAAATGTAGAAGCTGTTGATTTTTTGGTGCAACATGTATGGCCACTGGTTAAAAAACAACTACCTCTAGTAAAACTTTGGATTGTGGGCAATGCACCTACCACTAAAGTGAGTAATTATCAGAAAAGTGATACCACCATTACTGTTTCTGGTACAATCCCTGATATTAGAGATGCATTTAAAGGTGCCCATATTTTAGTTGCGCCTGTGTTTAGTGGCAAGGGTACACGGTATAAAATTCTAGAAGCTATGGCATCTGGGACACCAATTGTTGCGACCTCAACGGCTGTTGAAGGTCTAGAAGTTGCACACGGTACTCATGTACTAACATCGGACACTGCAACTGGAATGGCCGAACTTATTGTAAAACTCATTAAAGATCCCGAGTTACAAAAGAAATTGGCACACAATGGCAAGCAGTTTGTGAAATCGAACTACGACTGGTCAATCATTTCAGAAAAGCTGGACACCATCTACCAAACCATTGGAAGTAATAAAACAATATGAAAAAAAATGAATCAAACTTAGAAATAATAATTGTAAACTTCAATAGCGCTTTCTGGTTAAAAAAAGCGCTCACTAGTTTAAAAGAAAAGTACTTATCTCATACCAAAAATAGCGTTGTGGTGACCGTTGTTGACAACGGCTCTGAAGATGAGTCTATCTCATTAATGAAGAAAGAGTTCCGATGGGTAAACTTGATAGAAAGAAAAGATAACAGTGGCTATGCAGCAGCTAATAACATTGTACTCCAACAAACAAATGCAGAGTTTATATTGTTACTTAACTCGGACGTTGAACTAACTGATCACTCAAACCTCGACGTACTCATTACCTACTTACAAAAACATGAAAAGGTAGGCGTCATTACCCCTAGGATTGAATTTACCGATGGGGAAATTGATCCCGCCTGTCACCGTGGTGAGCCAACCCCTTGGGTTTCATTTACCTACTTCACTGGGCTTGCAAAACTCTTTCCGAACTCGAGACATTTCGGTGAGTACCACCAAAGCT
>CAZMZI010000004.1:0-2021 GCA_964570775.1 uncultured Pseudomonadales bacterium
TGAGTTTCTAACATCTAGCCTAGCACCTGCAGCAGAAGTGCCAATGCCTATATTACTTGCAAATATTCCAGATGTGCCTGATGCAGCTGGGTCAACGTAGTAACTTTCATTACTCATATCTGCAAACCGTTCTGCTATGGTATAGCCACTATTGGTAATTCTAAAGCGAGGTGTTCCTGAAACACTAGCAGTCAAAATATCTTGATTGCCAGTTTCATTAAGAATTACCATTGCTTTACCAATTGAGGCACCTGTTACATTAAGAATACCAACGGGTGAAGCAGTACCAATACCTACATTACCGCCATCAATAATTGAGAATACTGTTGCACCATTATCTTGTCCCAAGAAAATAGGACTGGTGGTAGTTCCATTATTTGCAATTAAAGCTGCTGATTCAAAAGTGGGGTCAGATAATTGAAGACCAAAATAACCACCAATATTCACAGGAGCAGTGGCATTGACATTTTTTGCAATCGAATAAGTTCCAATAACTATTGCTGAGGCTTTGTTAATAACCGACTTTGCGAAAACAGCAACATTAGTGTTTCCCCCAGTTGCTGCATAAAAACCTCCCACATTTAGCCCCGTAGTGGTAGTTCCAGCAGTAGCGTTGAGACCAAGATTACCAACTGGCTGAGTAGCTCCTGTAGAATTAAAATTTGAACCTGTTCCTGCTGCGTTGTTATTAGCCTGAACAGCAATAGTTGTAGCCGTTCCAGTATAGCCTGCCAAAATACGCGCCAAAACAGCTATTCTTGAGTTAGAGGATCCAGTTCCTTGAGAAGTTATGTCAAAACGAGCACCTACGGCAGACTGCGTTGCTGGGTCTGGGATGGTGCCATCGATACTCAAAAAGTTATCGGTAAGACTGTCTGATAGACTTGGGTCTCCTATCGTCAAATATGCAACCCCAGAACTATCTTGAAATTGAGCAAGGGGTGCGTGTTGGTCACTGAATGCTCTTACATAAAAATGAAGTAAGTCAGTTGAACCAACAATACCAAGTTTTGCTCCTGGGCCAGTAGTACCAATACCCACATTACCGTTACTCAAAATAGTCACGGCAGTAGCACCAAAGGGAGCAATGACGACATTACCAGTCGTGGCATTACCAAGGGTGAGAGATTGAGCATTAGTAGTACCAAGCACTCCAAGACCTGAGAGAGTTGCAGCGTTGTTACCAGAGTTAGCAGAGATAGAGGCGGTTGGGGTACCACTGTTTACGTTAAGTAATGCAAACTTGGCAGAAGCAGTTGCATTACTTCCAACAAGTAGATCCAAGGTATTGTTAACCGGAGACAGAGTACCGGAGGATATACGCCAGTAGTTAGAGATACCATCAAGAGTAGAGACACAGTTAGTGTCGTCAAAACACAACTGACCAGTTAGGAATAGATCTTGCCAGGATTTAGTAGTACTACCTAAGTCATATGTATCATCTGTTGCAGGAAGAAGATCACCGGTGATTTCTACATCTCCAGAAGTAGCTTCACCAATGTCAATTGCAGCACTATTTGCTCCTGTTATATCTCCACCACTAACAGTAAGGTCGGTAGAGAAACGACCAGATCCAGTGACATCCAGTGTTGCACCAGGAGCAGTAGAGCCAATACCTACATTACCACCATCGGTTTGAAGATTAACGTAACTGGTAGTCTTAGTGGCATTGCTAGTACCGTTGAGTGTCAAGTCACCGCTAGCTACGTCAGAGCCGTAAATAGTAGCATTATCTGCACTAAAAAGCAGTGAGGTTGCAGTAGCCCATATAACAGTTGCCGAAGTATTTATGAGGTTGAGTGATGCTGCGTTCAAACTTGTGGTACCAGATAGCGTGGTAGTTGTGTTGGTAAGAGTAGTAGTAGCACCAAGTGAGATACGGGTAGTGTCAGCAGAGTCGGTAATATCATTACCTTGTACTCTAATGTCACCGTTTACATCTAACACTTGGGTTGGGCTAACAGACCCAATACCCACATTACCGTTACTCAAAATAGTCACGGCAGTAGCACCAAAGGGAG
>CAZMZI010000004.1:2121-30049 GCA_964570775.1 uncultured Pseudomonadales bacterium
TTCACCAATGTCAATTGCAGCACTATTTGCTCCTGTTATATCTCCACCACTAACAACTAAGTCTGAACTAATTCTGGCGCCACCTGTGACGTCTAGAGCTCTACCTGGAGAAACAGAACCAATACCTACGTTGCCGTCATCTTGAATAACAAACTCGTTAACGGCATCCCCGTCTGGATCAATACCGAAAATATCTGTTCCTGAGTTATATCCAATGATTGTCTCATCACCGCTGTCACCAAGGTGGATGCTTGCTCCCTTTACATATAAAGAGCTCCAGCGGACTGTATCAGAGCCTAAACTACTGCCTCCATCAGAAGCAGGAAGAATGTCATCACTTGAGATAAAGTCAGAACCATCCCATCTATAGTACTCAGTGCCTGCATTGCCAAAGTAGAGATAGTTTGCTAACTCAATATCACCTGCTACGTCTAGTTTTCTTCCTGGAGTGGAGGTGCCTATACCCACATTGTTTGTTGAAGCATTGGTGAAGAGAGCGTTTGCATCAGTATCTGTTTCAACACGAAAATCACTGCCGGAATCGCCACCTTCATTAAAGATGACATCGCCTGCGTTTGTAAGTATTGCATAGTTAGTACTTACGCCCTGGTTTATGTCTAGGACGCGTAAACCATAAGCAGAAGTAGGTTGTGTACCTGTACCACCGCCGACTGAAATGCGTAAACCTTCTGCATTGCCAAAGGTTCCTGCTCCATATGAGTCAATTACAGCTAAAACACCAATAGCGTTACCTGTGTTGTCTGAAGTGTAATGTCTGACGTGGTTGTATTGACCATATACAACATTTGTGTCAGATGCACCAATGGTTTGTGTTAGATACCTTGCAGCTGCGTTCACACCGTTATCAGTTGAAGTACCATCACCATTAACTTCCATGGTTGCATACACTGCATAGTTATCATTTGGAGATATATAGCTTTTTCTCGTTGCAAACTGTGCACCAAAAACTGTTGCAGAAGGATCACTTGTCACAGAGCTATTTGCAACACTTAATGCTGTATAGTTTGGGGTTGATGCAGCATAGCCAGTATTTGCGTCACCATAGCTAACTGCAATTTGACCTTTTGCCCCAATAAGCACCCTATTTACATCAGAGCTATGACCGGTTACGGCTCTAAGTAGGTAATTTGTTGTAGAATCATCAGTGGTTTTTAATATAATTCCATCTGTAGAAGCTGTGGCAGCGGCAACTCGCAGTTTTGAGTTTGGTGCTGTGGTGCCAATACCAACATTCCCATTTTGAAGAACAGTAATTGCTGTTGCTCCTGCAGGGGCAATAACAACATTGCCAGTAGTAGAGTTACCTAAGGTAAGTGACTGAGCATTGGTGGTACCAAGTATACCAAGACCAGATAAAGTTGTGGCATTATTGCCAGAATTAGCGGAGATAGAGGCGGTTGGGGTGCCAGAATTAATGTTGAGGAGCGCTACCTTTGCTGAAGCAGTGGCGTTTGAACCTACCAGCAGGTCGAGTGTGTTATTAACTGGCGATACGGTTCCTGAAGCAATTCTCCAGTAGTTAGAAATACCATCAACTGTAGAAACACAGTTGCTATCATCAAAGCAGAGGTCACCAGTGAGGTAGATGTTTCTCCAGGATTTAGCAGTACTACCCAAATCATACGTAGCATCGGTAGCAGGGAGTAAATCACCAGTAATTTCGACATCACCAGAAGTGGCTTCACCAATGTCAATTGCAGCACTATTAGCACCAGCAATATCTCCACCAGTAACGGTAAGATCGGTAGAGAACCTACCAGCGCCTACCACATCTAAAGCAACTCCTGGTGTTGCGGAGTTTATTCCAACGTTGTTACCAAAGTAGTTTAGGCCTGCAGCAGAGTAGACACCATAGTTTGTTCCACCGCCACTACCTGAGAAGTATCCTCCATAGGTAGTGTCTGTACCTTGACCTGTTGCAACAGCATAAATACCCCTAACGGTATCTGATCCTACAGTGTTAGTGGTGCCATCACCACTTGCGTATACACCGTAGAGTGTTTCAGCTGCATTTAGGTCACCACTAGTGTTTGCTATGAACTTACCACCAGAGATTTGACCAGTTGCCGAAGTTACTGCTTGGCCATAACCAAACACACCCATAGCTGTTGCCGACCCAGATTTTCCAGCGCCTATACCAACAATACCTGCAGAGGAATATTGTGTTCCTAACGGGTTTGTACCTAATTGTGCTGGGTTGTTGTAGCTGGCACTGCCAACAAGACCAACTTCGGAGCTTGCACCGAATGAACCATAGGTAGTTCCACCAACACTATAACTTGAACCAACAATACCTCCTACTGTATTTCCTGAACCAGAACCAACTGCTTGTATTTTTGCCCCTGGTGTTGTGGTGCCAATACCAACGTTTCCGCCGTTTTCAATGATAAAACGGTTGTTTCCACTTGCACTTGCAACAAAGATTGCTTGGTCACCTGTTTCATTGAATATTGCCATTGCTTTACCAATAGCTGCTCCGGTGACATTAAGTATGCCAACTGGTGCTGTTGTACCAATACCGACGTTACCACCTCCAGTTTGGAGATTAATATAACTGGCAGTCTTTGTTCCATTACTGGTGCCGTTAAGTGTGAGGTCACCACTTGCAGCGTCAGATCCATAGATGGTTGCATTGTCAGCACTGAATGTGAGTGAGGTAGCACCAGCCCAGTCTACAGTAGCGCCGGTAGTAAGTGTAGCCAGCGAGGAAGCGGTAAGGGCTGTAGTACCAGAGAGAGTGGTGGTGGTGTTGGTAAGGGTTGTAGTTGCACCCAGTGAAATTCTGGTGGTATTGGCAGAGTCAGTGATATCGTTACCTTGCACTCTAATATCGCCGTTCACATCAAGAACTTGAGTAGGACTGACACTGCCAATACCCACATTACCATTACTTAAAATAGTCATTGCAGTAGAGCCAAAAGGCGCAATGACTACATTGCCTGTAGTAGAGTTACCTAACGTAAGTGACTGAGCATTGGTGGTGCCAAGCACACCAAGACCAGTAAGAGTTGTGGCATTGTTGCCAGAGTTAGCAGAGATGGAGGCAGTAGGAGTACCACCATTGACATTGAGTAGCGCAAATTTGGCTGAAGCTGTTGCGTTACTTCCAACCAGTAAGTCTAAGGTGTTGTTGACTGGAGAGATCGTCCCAGAGGCAATTCTCCAGTAATTAGAAATACTATCAATACTAGAGACACAGTTAGAGTCATCAAAACAAAGTTGGCCAGTGAGGTAGAGGTCTTTCCAAGATTTGGCAGTTGAACCTAGGTCGTAGGTTGCATCGGTAGCAGGAAGTAAATCACCAGTGATTTCAACGTCGCCAGAAGTAGCTTCACCGACATCTATTGCTGCAGAGTTTGCCCCAGTAATATCGCCACCTGAGACAGTTAGGTCGCCTGTAACTGTGAGCGCATCGGCAATGGTTGCATCATTGGTGCTCAATGTGATTGCTGTAGCACCTGTTGAGGATAAAATATCATTGCCACGTACTTGAATATCATCATTGATGACAAGTGTACCTCCAGTAAGGTCACTAAGTTCACCTTCTATTGCTAAATCGCCAGTTCTACTAAGCGTTAGTTGTGTAGTGCCAGAAGCAGAGGCAACGAGAATATTTTGGTTACCAGTTTCATTAAGTATGGTTAACGCTTTTCCAACAGCAGCTCCTGATACGTTTAAAAGTCCAATAGGAGTTGCCGAACCAATACCGACGTTTCCAGAAGCATTGACAGCTACATAATCACCAGTGCTTGCACCAACTGACCTAACTTGAAGGAGGTCGCCAGTTTGTCCGGTATATTTCGCTAATGCTGCAGTGACCCCTGCAGTAGCCGTAGTTTGAAACTGCCAGCCAGCACCAGAGAGCCTACTAAACGTGGTGTCTGTAGCAGCGTTTCCAGGTCCCACACTCCAGGTCCCATCGCCCCATAGAGAAAAACTTCGATAGGTATTGCCATTAACACCACCAGAAAGAAGCGAGTTACCTGCGGAATCAGAAATGAGGTTAAGGAAAGATCTTCCACTTGTTTGTTGTTTAATGAACCCATTTCCAAAACCACCTGCAATTTCTGAACCACCAACACTATCGGCATTCAAGATAAAGACATGATTGAATGCATTTGGATCATCTGTGGCACTCAGGTCTATAAAACCGTCATTGGTTATTGTAGTTCTTGTTGTACCACCTGAGTCTTTTGCAGCAAGAATTGCTTCTGACCCACTTGCCTGCACAACTAGTTTTGAACCTGGGTTGGTTGAACCGATTCCTACATTTCCATTACTCAGAACAGTTACAGCTGTTGTTCCAAATGGAGCAAGAACGATGTTACCCGTGGTGGAACTACCAACAGTAAGTGTTTGGCGGTTGGTAGTTCCAAGCACTCCGAGACCACTGAGTGTTGTAGCATTGTTACCAGAGTTAGCAGAGATAGAGGCTGTTGGAGTACCACCGTTGACATTAAGTAGTGCGAATTTTGCAGAAGCAGTAGCATTACTTCCAATAAGTAAATCAAGGGTATCGTTAACAGGAGACACAGTTCCTGAAGCAATTCTCCAGTAATTGACACCCAGTGAGGCCCAGGTTGATGCACAGTCAGAATCGTCAAAACAGATTTGGCCAGTAAAGAAGCCATCTTTCCAAGATTTGGCAGTAGAACCTAGGTCGTAGGTAGCATCTGTTGCAGGGAGTAAGTCTCCAGTGATTTCGACGTCACCAGATGTGGCTTCACCAATATCGATAGCTGCACTGTTTGCTCCAGTAATATCACCGCCAGTAACGGTAAGGTCGGTAGAGAAACGTCCAGCTCCAACAACATCCAGCGCAGCTCCAGGTGCTGTGGAGCCGATACCAACATTCCCTGTATGATCAATACTCATACGATTTACAGAGTTACCAGCTCCAGTTGTAGTTGTGTAGAAATCCATTCTGTAATCACCACTTGCAACTTGTTCTACAGCAATACGAGAGATGTCTGCTGTGCCAGCATCTTCCCACCAGCCCAATGCTAAGTACTCACCATTGCTCCAACTGGCATCTTTTTCTAAAACAAGTGCTGAGTCATCAGCTGTGCCAGGAGCGCTTTTGATGCTAAACTCAGTACCACTTGAGAGTAACCTTTGTGAACCATCGACAGATAATCCAATGGTGCTTGAGGTACCATAGAGCCCTGTGTTGTCACTGGCTACAATGTAGTTTGGAGCATTCACAGAGCCGGTAAGTGAGTTGACGGTCCCATTTACTGTTAAGCGCTCACTAGAACTTGTGGTTCCAATACCTATATTCCCTGCAGCGGTTACGACACTCAATGGTGTCCCGGACGAGTTTTGCCATTCTTGAATGTTTGCTGTGCCAGATGGACCGCCTTTTACCGTAAGTGGGATACCTCCAGCATAGGTTGCAGAAAAGGTTGCGCCTGGAGCTGAGATATACCCAGAGGTTGCCAAGTCAGATAGGATGTTCACTCTGCCTGTGCCATCTGGATCAAGCACGATGTTCCCATTTGTACCAGTGCTGGTTTGTAGTGTGAGTGTTTGAGCTTCAATAGAAAAAGTACCCGAAACTGACCGAATGGTAGGCGAAACTTCTCCAAGAACAATGTCGCCATAAGAATCCATAGTGACCACGGTGTTTACAGTGGCAGCACCAGTTGCATCAATAGGGTACCCTTGGAGAGTTTCAGAGTTCAGAGCGTAAGGAACTGTTTTTATACTCTGACGCGGAGTGAGGGTTTCTGCTCCGATCTGGACTTCGAGCCAGACATTTGAGTTTTCAGAAAAAACGTTCTCGTCAATCTCAGCGCCACAATTGTCACCAAGGTCAGTATTAAAAATACCATCTTGGTCTGGGGTTATGCTACAGGTTCCAGAGTTCCAAAGAAGTGTACCTGCACTAACATCATTATAAAGACGAAAAGCCATGTTGGTTGCTGTGGTGATTGGGTTTTGACTAGTGTCAGTAAGTCTTCCCTGGAACTGGAGAAAGCGGTTTGGTCTGGTGGGTGAAGTGGGATAGGCCAATGGCTGCTCTACATCTTTAATAAATTGGTTATAGCCAAGGATAGCTAACCCTGCAGCAAAAACTGCAAAAAGAACCAGGTTCACAAGCGTTGAGTATTTGTTCTTATTTGTACTAACTTGAGGTGAAATTGAGGCTTGTAACTCACTAATGCTAGCTGCAAGGCGAGATCTAAAATCTTGTGACTTTAGTGCTGAGTTCTTTGAGTTTGGTATAAAAGCAGGCGTAGGCGAGAGGGGCTTATGGTGAGTTTGATGTGAATCAATATTGCCATTTACATCTTGAAAAAAAGTACTCAAATGTGACTTTTGCGTAGCTGATGAAACTAGACGTTCCAATTCACTATCCAAAGAAGAGATACGTAAACCAGACGGAATAAGAGCTTTCTTTTCTAACCATAGCCCGAATTGGGTGATACTTGCAAGCTTACGCCTGATACTACTTACTTTTAAACCACTTTTAGCCTGGTGTTCAATAAAGGCTTTGACGTTTGGTTTGGTTACGGCCTTTAAAATCTCAGTTTGAGAAGTAAAAACCAAAAATTGGTTGATATCACTACGATAATTTTTAATAGTGGAGTGTGAGCAATTACTTTCTGCAAGTGCCAACAGGTAGGAGTGAAGAAAAACTGCTGCCTGGGTTGGTGGAAACCTTTGGACAAACTGCAATACGAGGTTTTTTACATCTTGGCTTATCGTCTGGATTTTTTCGCTTCGTTTAAGAAACGTTTCGAAAACGGTTGTATTCCAGTTTGTAGGTTGCTCTTGTTTGAGAAAAGAGACCAAAAGTAACACAGCTTCGTTTTTAACTGTCTCAGTTTCGCTGACATTTTCCAAGTATGTGGAAAATGCAGCTAGAACGCTAGAAAAATAGTCACTTTTGGCAGGCATTATTTTTTTACCGAATTGAGTCCAACTTTCAGATTCATTAGACAAATTAGACGGTGCAGATTTAGTCTAGTGCACTTGAGGTTATCAGGTCAATAGTCTGGAACAGAACTAATTCTCATGTACTGTTTTATCTAGGGTGCAAGAATAGGTACCAGGCTTTACCTATTAGCTAGCTAACAAAATTTCACAACGTTCCATGTGTAACAAAAAGAATCAAATAGAGGTGTTTTATTCGGTTTTAAGAATTTACCACTGCCCTCATAAGGAAGTTTTTGCACAAATCAGCAAGCTGTGTGTACAGTTTGTTTTACTTGTGTTAGTGTAGAAATAACTAAACATTTTAAATAACTGGTCAGTAATCCAGGCTAAAAAAGAACTAGCACGAGCATTTGATTGTTAAATGATCGTTTTTTAATGGTTTCGGTTAAAAATTATGTTGAAAACATAAAATATTGATTATATTTGATATCTTAATACTATCTAAAATAGTGCAGTTAAAAATGAGTTAATAAATACCGCCGCAAAATATAAGATGCGCCAGGTTTAATAATGCAAAATAAAGGCGAATGTAAAAAATGTGGTTACTAAAAAGCTTATAACTATGAAGTTAACATCACAAAAAATACTGTTAAGTTTATACTCTCCAACTGGCTCACAAAATGAGGGACTGACTATATCATTTTTTTCTCTGCTTCTGCCTGAGTTATCAAACAGTGGACTGCGCTCCTTGCTCTATATACTAGAAAAACGAAAATCCATTGCAGCTGAAAAAATAGATTTAGTAACGTATTACTACCTTACTAAGAAAGGTGAAGAGGATCTTATTACCTTGTTTCCGGCTCTTAAGAATAGAAGCAATCAAGAACTCAAATGGCAATGTATTGTGTTTAAATCAGCCCCCAAGGGGGATGAGCAGTTTAGATACCTACGTTCGATCTTAGTTCAGTCCAATGCGTTTGTGCTGAGCAGAGGAGCATATGCTCAGCCAGGCGGGTTTTCAAAAAAAATTCTCGACTTGTGTCACTCACTCTACCTCGACTCACTCTTTCTTTTCACAGTGGAAGAGTGGCAACTAGGTATAGAGCGGAGTGTTATTACACGAAACTTTGGTTTAGCAGATCTTGCCTCATCTTACTCTGGAGTTAGCAGAGAATTAATGTCTTTGCTAGCGGAAATTGAAAGGGGAACAAGGTTGAGTAGTCAACAAAAATTGATGCTCTTTACGGCATTTGATCGATTTCGGGAATTATTAAAAGAAGATGTTGGTTTACTTCCTTATTTCTTTTCTCAAACTAAGTCTGCGATAGAGCTACAAGAACAGTTTCACCAGTTATTTCAGGTTACTAAGGCTATTTAATGAGTTCGTGATAGTACTTATTGAGTTTAAACACATGACGCTCTCTAATTTAGAGCACTGTTTTCGGGTATCCATTTTAATATTATCATGCGATGTATATAGAATGTTAATTATATATTAATAGCTCTTGTTATCTAATTGCGCTAATTAATTTTCAGGCTATGCGGTTATTATGCAATTTATTTGCGTTAATCATTTTTAGATAAACTGCGTTAAATAACATATGCAGAAATGCAGTTTATTTATTAAGATATCATTATTATTGATATACTTTTTGAAAATGAAGTTAAAACAACGGAAAATTAAACCTATTCAAGATTGATTTTGCAAATAATATTTTATATTCATTCCACTGAAATACCCATATCTGAGTTTAAAATATGGGATTCATGCAATAGGATATAATTTTTTTGCTAAAATGCTATGTGTCATAAAAACGTCTTTTTATCGGTAAGTTGAGCTTAGCTAGCAATATTTATTCCTTGAACCTTATTTAACCTTTGACCTGGTTTTAGCGAACAAGCTACTTAACTGCTACATGGTTTTATGCTCATGTTAAACCTAGCAAATCAATGTAAAGTCGTGATGTTTTCGGATTACTGTTGGCTGATAGAATTAACCTACGCTCAAACAGAATAGGTTACTTGCTTACTATCCGATAGTTGTTGTTTAAGTTACTATGGTAACTTGTTGGAGTACAAGATCTAATTTTGCTTGTTTCTCTGTTGCGTCTACTTCGTCTAAGCTCATTGCAGCTTCCGCCGTTGCTCGTATATAACCTGTTTTGGTTATGCTCACGTAGTATTTCCCTGGTTTGCAGTGTATGGCAAAGTTTCCATGTTTGTTTGTGGTAACCAGTGTAACAAGTTCTGTAGTTGTAGGGTTACTGAGTCTTACAATAGCATTCGCTATACCGAAGCCTTGAGTATCAACAATTTTGCCAACAATTGCTGCTTTTCTTACTTTTTTAACCAGTCTTATACTAAAAAGTACCAAATATAAACCAACAATCACCATGTTTATGACTGTTGGGTTAATAAGCATGAATACCAAGGACAATAAAAACATGGGTACAATGATATTTTTTAGTCGTACTCTGGCAACAAGCAGCCTTAGCTTACTTCGAGTTGTTTTTTGATATGCAAGCTCTTTTTTAGGGTCAACTGGAATCAAGAAAAGTTGTTGTCTGTTAGTATCCTGTACGGTGAAGGTTTCACCTCTGTAGTATTCACCTTGTGTAAGGTAGTACGGTTTTTGCTTTGCTGTTGGAAAAACGAAGTCCTGATGTGAGACAGTAATACTATATGTCCCTTTGGGCAGCTTAATGCCCTGATATATCCCTTTCTCATCTGTGACAACGGTTTCAAACAAATTTTCATGACCATTTTGTCCCTGGATAGTAAGTAGTGCAAAAGGGATTGGTTCATTGTTTTCTGAGTTATATACCATGCCCTGTGGGTCTTTAACAGGGAGCAGTCCCAATGCTTGCAGAAGTTTAATCAGAAATTCTAGGCTAATTTGAGCACCAGACTGCAGAAGGAGTGCAAGTAGACCCAAACTTGGTATGACAACTGTGGCAACAAGTGCACCTGCTGGCGAGATTGCTCTGATGGGTTCAGTGATGATGGTTACAATGCTTTCAGGTACTAATGCCAAAATGTCTAAGAGCTCTTGAGGCATTCGTTCAATAATTTCTTGAATAGTTTCAAAAATAATTTCCCGAGGTGGTATGACAGTAATAGAAATTAGTGGAGATGACTGTGGTGACGGAACTGGACTTACTGTTGGTGAGATTGTAGGTAGAGGAGATACTTCAGGACTAGCTTGTGGTGTTGCAGTAGGTGTTGTTATAGGAGAGGGAGTGGGACTTGAGGTTGGAGTGGGAGAAGGACTTGCAGGTGGAATAATAATTATTATTGGGTCGATGATAATTTGCAGATTTGATAGCACTGAAATGTTTCCAGCACTGTCAGTAATGACAAAGTCGAAAGTAATTGTGACATCTCTTGGGAAAATTCCGGATTGAAAAGACCAAGTACCATTTGGTTCTACAGAAAAAGTATGGTCTTGAGTTGGATCACCAGGTATGGTGATAGTAAGTTGAACTGATGCACCTGCTTCACCTGTTCCAGAAAACAGTGGTTCATTGTCTGCTAAGTGTATTGGTTGGCTGGGAACGGTGCCAGCATCTCCAGTATGAATTAAAACGGTTTGGTTTGCTATCTGAGTGATCTCAAAGTAAGGGGCTAGAGTATCAATACTGAATGTCCAGTTAACAGAGGTAGCTGAGTTGTCTGCAGCATCATATACACTTACTTCCCAGGTGTGACTCCCATCGTTGAGTGGATTTTTTGGAGTTAGGGTGTAGTAGCCTGTGCCACTTGCATAGGTGAGTGTATACTGAGAGTTGTCGGTGGCTGTGGTGGGTATGTTAGTAAAGAGTACTGAATCATCAACGGTTAACTCATAGTAATCAATGCCAACGTTATCCGTAGATTGTTGCCAGGTAAAAACGGGGTATGCAGTTGTTATAGTCTCATCATCCTCAGGTGAGATAAGTATTGGTGTGCTTGGGGCCTGTAGATCTGGAACTGTAGCAGTAACGCTTGATTGTAGCGCGTATGTACGGGCTGCACTAAGCAAAATGTAATTAACTAAAAAAAGTACCCATACAACTTTTAGAAAAAAGTTGCGGCGCGTTGGAGGTTTGAGTGACACATGCTTAATTTTCGTGTTTTTTAAGTGAATCACCTTGTAGATCAGCTACTTTTTTCTCTAATTCCTTGATAATTTGCTCATTATTTTTGTTTCTGTGTAAAATATGTCTTCGAACTGAAATGCCAATCGCAAGCAAGGTAAGTAGTGCAATGATAATTGCGAGTACTATCTTGATTGGGAACAGCCAAAAATGAGTAGATGCTATTGAAATATTTCCTTGTTCACCATAGCTCATTATTAGTTTTGCCGTGTAGTACCCATGTCCCCAAATTCTTGTCCATTCGCCCGTAAACTCTCTGCTTAGGAGTGGGAAAATGTTTTTGCTTTCAAGTTCAATTGTTTCAATCTTTTGGTTGAGTAGGTTATATATCTCCACTGAAAGTCTTGGTTGAATGTGTATGTCTGATTGGTTATCAACGGTGAAAGAGAAGGGTACAGGCCCCATTTCTGTTAACTTCGGGAATGATAAGTCACGGATAAATGCCTCTTCATTAATTGGACCGTCAACTATAATGTAGAAAAGTGAGCCGACTCTTTGACTAATAGCTGCAGCAGCACCATCAGCATTACCACCTGGGGCTGTTGGTTGGTGAGTTACCATGGCGTAGTGACCTCCAGGAAGTGCGTCTTTAGGTACTTCAATAAGAACGGTGGTAGCAACGGTGGTTTGTGGTTGTACAACCTGTTCTACAGGTGTGATAACTAACCAACTTGCCAAACTCCATCGGTTTGAGTTTTCACCCTCAATAGGAATGGGAGTTTCACCATCTAGGTCTAGGACAAAATCACGAGCTTGAGTAAAAATAGTAATCGGTGTATTTGAATTATTTCTGATCCTAAGTTGCACCTGCTCTTTACTGCCTGGTTTTAGTTTTATTTGCTCAGCATCACCAACTCTAGGCGGGATTGCGGTAAGACCAACCATGTTATCAGTATCTTGAGCATTGATATTTTGTACATGTAAGAACATACCTAATGCTAAAAAGAGCACTGCAAAAATTAGTCTGTTTGTGCGGTAATGTGGGCAGGTAGTTTTTTTCATATACTTTTAAAAAGTTGCCGTTGCTGTGTATGTTACGTAGTTTTCGTATGAACCTGCAGACTGAGTTGAAGGGATAATTGCTTTATAGCAGACGTTAATATTCTGACTATCTGCCACTGTTGATGCGCTAAATAAGGACTGTGCAGCTTGACTATTTTCTGCATCTGCAAACTGGCGTGCGCAGTAAGTGCCGGTACAGTTTCCGGTTGCTGTAGTGTATTGAAAGGCAACTGTAGATGCGTCGGCATTATGGATAGAATATCCAAAACCTTTTGCAGAGGTACTTGTCCATTCATCACTAGTGGTATGTGACATCAATGAGTTGTTTCCAATGGTATCTCTTATACAGTCCGAACCAGTGTTATCACCCGTACATGTACCGCCATCTAAGCCTAGTTGGTCGTTTTCAATAGCAGTTACTGAATAACCATTGGTTGCATTGGTAGAAACAGTAAGTGTTTGTGCAGCATCAGTGAAAGAACTAATTGATAGTTCCCCCAACGGCACTATCGCTGCAGTAGAGGTGACATCGGTAGTTACGCCACATGTTGATACACCCGAACTGACACCTGCAATAGTAAATGATATTTGAGGTGCAACGGTTGCAGTAATCCTCACAGCCTCAATGACACCAACTGCTGCAGTTGTTCGGTCTGCCACAGTAAAACTACTATCAATGTGTTGCACAATTACAGAATATGAATCTGCTGTGCCAGTTGTATGTCCTGAATCTGGAGCGGGGTTAATGATATTACTAATGCTAATAGCATCGTTAGTAGTGTTATCAAAAGCTGTACCGATTGCGCCTGCTCCCGAGTATGCACATTCGTATGCATGGTAGTCTTGACCACTAACAGTTATTGCGGAAGCAGTGGCAGTTCCAGCAACAAAGTCATAACCAGATATGTCGTCTGGACATGTGACAGTAGGAGCGGATGCACCGAAATCAAACTCGCCTTGATCTGGTAATCCATCTGCTGCGTTTGTGTTATTTGCTAAAGAGGGAATAAGAATTCTAAAACGACCATTAGCTACGGCGTTAGCAGTTGTGAACCTGACAGTCACGGCTGCTGACTGTGTAGAAATGACAATGTCACCGGTGTCAGCGTCACCACCACCAAGTACAGGAGTGATGTTAAACGTTGATGCACTAACAATGTTTGTTGCAGTGTATTGACTGATTGTCCCTGCATTACCAATAGCAATTGCGTCATCAACCTGTAGTTGATCTGTAGTGGTAGAAGGAAAGCCAGTAGCATCAATAATAACTTGAGAGGCATTCTCAGCATTTCCAGTTTCGAGTGCGCCGGAGAAAGAAGGTCTAGAGTTAGATAGTGTGAAGGACACCGAAGTAAGACTGGCAGATTCACTACGCTGTGCAATACCACCAGCTGCAAGTAGAGCAATCAACAGTGTTGAGGAAATTAGTAGCTTTTTTTTAGATAATGACAACATTTTTAATAATACCTAACAGCACAAATCACGCACAAAAAAATGAGCCGTAGCTTTAGTTTATTCCGCCTGGGTGTGATTAGCAACTACGTCAAACTATACCAATTTAAATTATTGCTATTTATCAGCATTTTTCTTTTTAAAAAAAACAAAAAAGACTCCAAGGAAAAGAGCAAAAAAAAGAATAGCTGTTGTCATGTAAGGCAGAGCAAAAAAATTGGAAGTGTATGTAGATACAACTTGGTTTGAATTTTGGCTTGTGTAGGGTTGTGTGAGTGTAATAGTAACTGTATGCGGTCCAAATAAAGCTGGACTATTTTTGTATGCAATAGGTACTGCTTCTGGTTCTATATCAGGTTGAAAGACGGTTCTCATGGCTCTCATTTCTCTAGAGCTATATCCAAGCACAGTATCAGGAAACAAGTGGAATGTGGTGAGTTCGGCTCCCCAAGGATTCTTAATAGTGACCGTGCCTGCAACAGTTGTGGCAGCGAAACTATTATTTTTTACAAGAGGAACAATGGTAAGTGTGTCAGTGCTGTTCAAAAAAGAAGGAACACCACTTTCAATGAATTCGAGTTGGTCAGTAACTTGTTCATCTTGAGAAATGAGTACAATAATATTTGAGCCAATGGCTCCGACAAGGTTACTTGAAGACTCAGAGCTTGGTGCAGGGAGCAGAGCACTTTTAAAGAGGAGTGTGAGGGGGTACTCTTTTTCTTCAGCGTTTTCTGGTACTTCAAACCTAAGTGTTAGTTGAGCTCTCTTGAGCGGAGGGATTGTTACTGTTTGACTATGAATACTTTCAAGATCTAAGTAGGGGAATGCCGTTGTAGTACTTAGAACAGGCACACCTGTTTTTCCATCGGAAGAAAAGTCAACAACACTGGGTGTCACTGTCAAAGGTTCAAGGCTATTATTCTCCAGAGTAACAGTGTGATTCACAATAGACCCAGGTTTGATTCGAATATACGAAACAGCTGGAGTAACGGTAAGGTTAAACTGCATAGGTATGTTTTAGCATAGTTAATATCCTGGAACTGCCACAAAGCTAACTGCCGTTTCATAATTACCTGCAGCAGTACTACCGCTTTTCGCAGCTTGGTAGGTAACAGTTGATTGTCTATCTATAGCTACATTGCTTGAAGACATGACCACTCGCATTGGTTGAGCAGTTTCAGCATTAGCAAACGGTCTAAAATATGTATTGTTCACGAAGTCCCCAGGAACATCATCTCCAACCATGTTAAAGCCAAAGCCGCTTATTGCTGTATTGGTCCAGATGCCAGCTGTTGTTGTAGTGCAAGTGCCAGCATCACAGGTGGTGTTTACAATTTCATCATCATTTTCAGAACGTAACGGATGATCTTCAATGGCATAAATACTATAACCACCAGCTCCTCTAGTAGTAATGGTTAAGGTGTGACTGTCCGTACCAAACGCACCTTGCGTAAGTTCGCCAAGGTTCATGGTGAGATCCGAGATGACAAAAGAAAAGTCTTTAATTTGGTAGATGTATTGAAAGCCAGCTCCGACAAAGTAGTCTGAAGTGCCATATTCACCATATGCTCCTGCAGCAGTTTGGCCAACTGTATCAGTAACATTGTACGTGGTAGAACTTTTGCTACCGGAAGTAACATTGAAGTTACTAAATTGGATAAGGTATGAGTTTGATTCAAGTCTCTCCGCAAGTACCATAGTCACTGTATTACTTGAAAATAAAAAACACAAAGTAAGGCCGAAGATTTTTAGTGCTAGTAAAAGAGTGTGGTACCTAGGTGTGTGCATCACTTTTCAAACTCTTTAAGCATTTTTTTGCTCTCAGAAACAAGTAACTCAAGTTGAGAAATCAAGGTTTTTTCCAAATCAGTTCTTGGTTCACCAAAGGTAGTCATTGCTTCTAACTTAGGTATAAGAAATTCAGTGTGATAGTGTTCTAGTGTGAGGACTTCTTGGTCACTAACGCGTAGTTCTTCAGCCTCAGCTGTAATAAGAACAAGTTCTTTTTGGTTGGTAGTAAGTTGTTTTTTTGCGAAAAGAAGCACCCCAGTAATAATGGGAATGTTGAGCAGGATAATGAGTTCTTGTGGTGTAAATGTGGGAACAAGGGCGAGTTGCAGCAAAAGTACACAACCAGCTAGTACTGCTGCTGCAGTTATTTCGAGCGAAAAAATAATGATAAACAAGTATCCGTAGGTGAGCGCATACACCCAAGAATGTGTATTACCAGTGGTTGCAATGAGACTCAGGATAGCAATGGTAAGAGGAATAAGTTCATATGGTGCTAGGCTTGGAGTAAACGATAAGGGTGATTTCTTGTTCTGTTTCCATCTCAAAAAAATGAAACTCAACGTTGCAATTGCAAAAAGCTGTAACGAATATGATGTGAGTTGTGGAGTAACGGCAAAAAAATAGACAAAAAGAATGCTGAGTACCAGAAGTGGCAGGACTTGTGTGCGAGGCATGACTCTAGTATACTACCCAGAGTAATGAAAAAACCAACCCTTCTTCTTCAGCTTCTTCTTGGATAAACTGAATGTGGGGTTAGTGAAACATTTTTTGCTTATCCCCACCAGGGGATTTTTTCTTTTTTTGAATACTAACCTAGCTAAGGAATACATGACGCAACAGTACTATGATCACACAGCAGTGGAAGAGAAGTGGCAAGCTTTTTGGGAGAAAAAGGCACTTTTTCAAGGTACTGAAAACCAAGCACTCAACAAATCAGTTGAAAAGCAGTATCTGCTATTTGCTTTTGCATACCCTTCGGGTTCTGGATTGCACGTGGGACATGTAGAAAGTAAGACCGCTCTTGATATTGTAGCTCGTTATAATCGAATGAATGGTAAAGCAGTTTTTTTTCCAGTTGGTTGGGATGCGTTTGGTTTGCCAGCTGAAAACTATGCCATAAAAACTGGTATTCATCCTGCGCAGACAACTAAGCAAGCTATTACCACCTTTAGAAAACAAGTACGTCGAGTAGGTATTTCATACGATTGGGATAACGAAGTTGCTACAAACCACCCTGAGTATTACAAATGGACGCAGTGGATTTTCTTGCAACTTTTTGCAAAAGGTTTGGCATATCAAAAAGAGGGAAAGGTGAATTGGTGTCCTTCATGCCAGACAGTGCTTGCAAATGAGCAAGTGGTTGAAGGCAAGTGTGAGCGGTGTGGATCTGAAGTAATTCAGAAGGACATGAGACAGTGGTACTTTGCCATAACCAAGTACCAAGAAGAGTTGATTACAGGTTTAGAGAGTGTTGATTGGCCACCGCCAACAAAACAGCAACAACTCAACTGGATTGGTAGAAAAACAGGTATTGAAATTACTTACCAAATTGAAGGAATAGATACAGCCATTACTTGTTTTACCACCAGGCCAGATACCAATTTTGGTGCTACGTTTATTGTGATTGCACCAGAACATGCTTTGACAAAGGAAATTATTGCGGGCACCATTACTCATCACAACATTACTCCAGATAGAAAACTCCAAATAGAGCAGTACCAAGTAGCTGCATCTAAAAAGACTGAGTTGGACAGACAACAGGATGGCAAGAAGAAAACTGGGGTGTTTACAGGGTTATCGGCGGTTAATCACCTAACAGGTAACACCATGCCTATTTGGATTTCAGACTTTGTTTTAGAAGGTTTTGGAACAGGTGCAGTTGTTGGAGTTCCAGCCCATGATAAACGAGATTTTGAGTTTGCTCAGTTTGTAAACAAAACACATCCTCAAACACAAATTGAAATTAAACGTGTGGTTGTGGGGTCTGACGGTGACAGTTCACCTATTACCGAGTTAAACCAGGTCCAAGAAGACGAAGGAATTATGACAAACTCTGGTTTCTTGGACGGTATGCCAATTCACCAAGCTACAGAAAAAATGATGGATCATATGGAAAAAGAAGGGTATGGCAGAAGAGTTACTACCTACAGACTCCGTGATTGGCTTATTTCGAGACAACGATATTGGGGTACACCAATTCCTGTAGTATATGATCCAGAGGGAAATCCTCATCCAGTAAAAGAAGAACATTTACCTTGGGTGCTCCCAACGGACGTAGACTTCAATCCTACTGGAGAATCACCGCTCAAATCCTCAAAGGAGTTTATAGCGCGTACTGAGAAGCTGTATGGCAAGGGATGGCGTCCTGAGTTTGATACCATGGACACTTTTGTTGACTCAAGTTGGTATTACTTACGGTATGTTGACTCTAGAAATACCACGGTGTTTGCTGCAAAACAACAGTTGCAGAAGTGGCTGCCTGTCGATCTCTACATGATTGGTCCAGAGCACATTGTGTTGCATCTTTTATACTCAAGATTTTTTACCAAGTTCTTGCGAGATGAGGGTTATTTTTCATTTTCAGAACCATTTATGAAGATGCGTCACCAAGGAATGATTCTTGGTCCTGATGGTAAAAAGATGAGTAAAAGTAAAGGAAATGTTATAACCCCAGAGGAAATTATTGGTAAGTTTGGTGCTGACACACTCCGCGTCTACGAAATGTTTATGGGTCCACTTGAAGCAGACAAGCCTTGGGATACCAGAGCTGTCATTGGAGTGTATAAGTTCTTACAACGAATCCATAGACTTTCTGTGGCGGTTATTGAGAACCCAACGCAACAAAAACCCTCGATTGCTGTACAGAGAAAACTGCATCAGACGCTTAAAAAAATTGGTGAAGATATTCCAAAACTTAAATTCAACACCGCAATTGCAGCAATGATGGAGTACTTAAACGTTTGGGAGCCAGCATCTCGATCTGGTGCGGGCGCAGGAGTAGACGAAGTAGCACTTTTCACAAGAGCAGTTGCCCCATTTGCACCCTTTTTGGCTGAAGAGCTTTTCCATCTACAACAACCACAGTCTGAAGACGCCACTGTGCATACTGAATCATGGCCGACAGCTGATCCAGAACTAGCTGCAGAAGAAGAGGTAACGATCCCAGTGCAAATTAATGGCAAAATTAAAGCACAACTTTCTATTTCTGCTCAGGAAGCAGTAGACAAAGAAGTGGTTCTGCAAAAAGCCCTAGCACTACCAGAAGTTGCCAAGGTATTGTTGGGGTCCGAACCTAAAAAAGTTATTTATGTTGAAGGTAAGATTCTGAGCTTGGTTATGTAGTTTTTGGAATGGCCAGGTCGAAAACAATAAATACCTCAGCTTGGTTATTAAACACTTTCAAAACACCTTGTTGGAGAATAAAGCCATGCTTTGTGCCATCTGGTAGGTGTGCAACTAACAAATTTTGTGTAAGAGAACCTTTAATGACTGAAATAAAGTTGGTGTGACCAGAGAGGACACTGAGAGGTCCTTCTTCGTTCACGGCTTCTATAGCAGTAACTTGGTTTTGAAAAAGCACTCCTGTTTCGTCATAGACCGTAAAAAGAAATGTTTCGGGAATTGGATTTGCCATATCGTAAGGTACTATTCCGAGTCCATTTTTGTTGGCACATAGGTAGTGGTTGATTCAATATGTTCTTTTGGTGTTTGTTGTTGCATTTTTGCACCTAAAAGTAATGTAGCTTTGTATTTATCCTCAATACTAAGCTGTTGTTCCGACTTTTGTTCCCTGTACACTTTTTCTTGTAAAAGTATTTCCGCGTCTTTGGCTGAAAGTGACATAGGAGGGTTGTTGGGGTCAATCGGAATAGGAGTTTCTTGTAAAGCATCTTGTGAGGTTGGTGTACTCTCAGGTTGTTTTTTCTTTTCAGAATGGTGAAAAAGTGAGTCGAGGATGGAGTGATGTTCTGGTTCTTCTGGATCGCTAGGTATTGCTAGTTGTGGAGTACTTTCACTAGTGTTTTGAGGTGTTTTTGTAGCAGTTGTTAACCAACTGTCATCAATTTTTTCTATAAATAGGAATAGGTCTGGATCCACATCGTCAAAGTGGCCAGACAAAATTTTTTCAACATCATCAAGTGTTGTTTCCTGGTTAGCGAACACACCTTTTTTATTTGTTTGTGGCTCGGCGACCGTGAGACTTTGAGTCATATAATTTTGCAAGAGTTGTGCGCGCTTATACACTTTTTGGTCTTCGGTAGACAGCTCAGAAAGTCCAACAAGAGATACGATTCGTTCTATTTCTTTTGCTGATTCCAGCACTTTCTTACATTCAAAATAAAGCTGATAGTGCCGTTGTCCTACTATGTCTGTTGTGAGGGCAGAGGAGTTTGATTCTAATAAATCTATGGCAGGTAATCTTCCGGATTGGTAAATGTCGCGTGAGAGCACAATGTAGCCATCAAGGTAGTCAAAGGTTGAGCGCACACTGTAATCGAACAGGTCATCGGAAGGCAAATAAATAGCTTCAATTGTGGTGATATTTGCTGTAGTTGTGGGGACAAGTCTTTCGTGTAGGACCCCAATTTCAGAGGGAAGGGTAGGTTGATATCCCTCTTCAGAAGGAATGGCCTGCATGAGCGTAGAAAGTTCATATCCAGCCTGACTAAAACGGTACATATTGTCAATAAAAAAGAGAACGTCAGTGCCTTCATCTCTGAAATGTTCTGCAATGGTAGCGGCAGCGTAGGCGGTACGAAAGCGAACAGCGGGGTTTTCACCCATTTGTCCAACCACCATAGCAATTTTACTGAGCACTTGCGACTCTTCTAGGTTCTCTAGTAATTCATGCGCTTCGCGGGAACGCTCACCAACAGCACTAAACACGGACACATGTTCCTGAGACTTGTTTTTACTCTCCATAACCACGTTATGAATGAGTTCAGTAAGGAGTATTGTTTTACCAAGTCCGGCACCACCCACAAGCCCGGTTTTGCTTCCCTTAAGGATAGGAGTGAAAAAATCTATTGCCCTAATACCGGTAATAAGTAACTCAGTTGGAATGATACTTTCTGCAATAGAAACTCCCGATTTTGTGTGAAGTGGTTTTGTTTTCTTAGCTTCAAATGCTTTCCCATCTTGTTCTTTTCCAAAAATATCGATGGCTCTTCCAAGTACTTCTTGACCTACAGGTATAGTAAGCGGAGCATGGGTATTTTTAACTACACTTCCTCGTTGTAGCTCTGTCTCACCAGAGAGAATGAGGCAAAAAAAGACACCCTCACGCGAAGATGCAACAACCTCAAGAATGCTGTGTTTACTATCTTCTACTGTAAGCACATCAAACAAATTTGGCTGATTTTCCAGAAACTCAACTTCAGCAACAGAGTTTTTTATGGAGAGTATGATTCCGTGATCTGTCATTTATGAGTTCCAAAACCGCATGCCAGCTAATCTATTTCGCTGGCGCTTGTTATCCTTATTTCTCAGTGTTCTCATTGTAGTCTGTTGAAGCTGGGCAAGTCTATCTTCTAAGTTCTGTTGTGTCCCCTGAAGCGTAGTGACTCGAGCTCCAAGTGTAGCCAAGTGTGCTTCTTTGAGTTTCTGCTGTAGCAAAGAAGCCAAGATTTGGATTTCAAAAAAGTGCAAAATTTCTTTTTTGTCTGGTTCAAATAAGAAGTGTCGCTTTTCTTGCTCTCGTTCTTTTTCTACCTCGCCAAGAGGAATATCGCCAGAAATAGTACTATGTTGAGGTTCTTGATTCATTATGGTGACAAAGAAGGGATAGTAAATTGTTACGCGTTCATAACCAAAGAGATACTCAACGAGCGATAGATTCTGATTAACTTTAGTTAATTTCTCGGTAAGTTCAAAGTAAGTAAAGGGAGTTCCAACAGGGAAGCGCTCCCTAAAGAGTCTCTTGCCAGAGGCTCCGGTAACGATAAGATCGGTTTTAGTTTTTCTAGTACTAGCAATAAAGTAGTCAAAAGCTCGTTTTGTAGTTTCTGTCGAGAACTTGGTTTCAAATGATAAGAAAACTGCGGCGCTTTTTCCATTTTTAGTTAAGGTAGAAAAACTAAGTGTGTCATGTTTTTTATCTTGTTGCCATAAATTTTTAATGGTTTGTTTTACGTCAATAAACGCATCAATAAGACCTTGTGAGAAAGTGCGACTATTCACCGTTGCAGTTCTATTTTTTTGCATTTGGTAAATGGTGAGTTTTTGGTACGCAGAAAAAAATCATTGATGGTAATGAGTGATTCTTTTTGTGCTCTTAGGTCTGTTAAATTTGGCATAGTTCTCTAAGTTCGTTCTTACTTGCTCTAAGTTTTTCCAAAAATTCTGTAAAAGAGTGTGTGTCTAAAATAGCGGTAATTTGTGTTGCAGTTTGCGGTATCTCAAGAGCTTTGCCAAGTTTAAATCCTGCTGATTTAAGTTCGTTCTCATGTGTTTGGTTGAACCACCCTTCCCAGATCATGCCCACGAGGATAATCTTGGCTGAGTGGGGGATTGAGGTCTGATTTGCGTCACTCAGGAAGGTAGTGAATAAGTCACCTTTTTTAAGAATTGCTTGACTTTGATCACTGATTTCGGTGCCAAGATGGGTAAGATTTTTTGTTTTACGATATGCAGAAAGAAAACTTGTTAGTTGCTGATTTAGTTCTCGCTGAAGAGGTGTTTGTGTTTGTTTACCCACACGAGTAACGGACAGGCTGGTGTTAATAGCTGGTCTGTATCCCTGAGCATACAACTTAGTGTCGAAGAGTAAGTGACCATCAGTGATACTAATTAAGTTTGACGTGATGAAGTCTGTTAAGTCACCGTTTGAGGTTCTTACAACAGGCAAACAACTAAGTGCTACTGTTTTTGTAGAGTCCATAGGGTTAACAAAACAGCCAGATCTTTCAAGCATATGGGCGTGTACGTGAAAAATGTCGCCAGGGTATGAATCTCTTCCTGGGAATCGTTTGGCAAGTAATGAAATTTCTCTATAAAACTCAGCATGTGAGGTAAGGTCATCTAAAATAAGAATGGTGGTTTTTCCCTGGGAAATGAGAGATTCGGCAACACTCATAGCAGCTGTTGGGGTGATGCTTATGGTACTTACAGGGTCCTGAGCAGTTGAAGCAATAAGTACTACGTTACTCAGCAATTTTTGTTTAGCAAAAAACTCATAGGTGCGCTTAATATCAGAAATTTTTTTACCAATTAAACAGTACACAACAGTGTTTCCAAGTTTGGCTTGATGGGCAGCCATTCCTCTGGCAAAGTCACTTTTACCAGCTTTTCTATCGCCAACTAATAATTCACGCTGGCCATGGCCAAGTGGCAACAATATATCGGTAAGGTTGTAGCCAGTTTCTAGTTGCGTGGTTATTCGCTTACGTTGCGGAATTCTTGGTGGAGGTGAATAGAGCGGTTTGAACTGTTTTTCCTTGGTTGGAGATAAAAGTACGTCGCCAACAAGTAGTTCACCAAGAGGAGAGTATATTTGACCCATTTCTAGGTGGTGGATAGGGAAAGAAAGCACGGTATTTGTTCTTGAGATGCTGGAGTGGATAGGAATAGATTCATTGGAAAAAACCATGATATCAATGCCTTTTTCATCGAAAGATAATACTTGTCCAATAGCACCAGAATCAAAAACTACCACTTCACCGGATTTGACTGTAGTAAATCCTCGCGCCCTAATGAGTGGAGTATGCACAGCAATCACCGTGGCGTATTCGTCTGTAATGAGTGGGTATTGATTGTTTTTACTGCTCATTTTTTAACCGTGTGTAGATATTTAGTGTACCGTTTGCCATTTAGTTCAATTTGAGTTCCAACATGGTTCTCCTTAACTTCATACCTGAGTATGAGTGGCACATTTGTTTTATTTCTAAGCGTAGTTGTAAGTTCAATAAGTTGCTGTGTAGTGGGTTGGTAACACAACACCATATGTACGAAAGGTAAAGTGCCTACTTTAGTGCGAATTAACTCAAGTCTTTGAACGCATTCGTTAGGAGTAATTTCAGTAAGAAGTGGTTCAAGCACTGGAAAAAATCGATGAGGCAGAGAAGTTTTTAGTGCTTCTAACAGGTCAAGCTTGGTTTTGTAAACTTGAGACTCAAACAGGTGCAATCCCTCTAACAGAGAGCTGCAGTCAGTTTGCGTAAAAAGCATACTTTCCAGTTGGTTGAGTTGTTTGTCTATCACAGGTCCAGGCTCCTTATACGTTATGCTTCTTGCTTAGCTTGAGGTAGTAGTTCTTCAACAAGCTGCAGTGTCAGTGAGTGCTTTTCAGCGGGTGTAAGGTGGGTTGTGAGATATGCAGCCACAACTTGGTCAATTACTGCCTCAGCTTGGCGTGTTACTCGTTGTTTTTGTTCCTCTGTGTGTCTTTGCAGTTCTGCAGCTGCTGCTTGAGTATTTGCTAGTAAAACCTGATTAATTTCCGACTTTGTATGTGCAACAGCAGCTGCAAGTTCAGCACTAAGTGTTTTAAGTTCTGTTTTTGACAACGACTGAAGGTCTTGGATAGTAGCTTTTGTTTCTTGAGAAAGGAATTTCTCATAGTCCTTGAGTTGCTCGGAGATGGTTTCTTTTTCCCAGTTAGAGAGCTCGTTACTTACTTTCTCGGATTTTTCTTGTAGTGATTTTGAGAGGTTTGTAACATCCTCTTGCACTTTTGAGTACTGTCCTAAAGCATCTTGAATAGTTTTTCCGGCAGTATCACTGGCTGTTTGTACTAAACTTTCCAACTTTTTTTAGTTATGGCAAGCTCATCTTCAAGTTTTTGTTGAAATGTTGTTTGTTTTCTTCTTTCTAGAAATAGTAACAGAGCAATAAAGAGTTCAAAGCAAAAAATGCCCCACAGGATGATGGTAAGGTTAAGGGTGGGCAGTAGCATGGCGTTTAAAAGGTCACAATCATGTAGGCGCCTATCACGCCTGAAATAATAATAGCAATACTTACACCTATATTAACAAATATACTCACTACAATGCTACCCCTTGCCAGAGGATTTCTACCAATTGCCTCGATACCTTTTTGTGACGTTCTGCTGAGTGTGAAAAAACTAATAAATACCGAGGAAAGTAACACTATGCCTGCAACTAAGTACTTAAGTACCTCCTTTGGTTCTTCTACGGCTGCAATCGCACTTAAACTCACTACTTCTCGTAGCCGTTGTGCAATGGTTTCAGAATCTGGAGTATCTTCACCAAAAGTGAACTGTTTGTTAAATCTGATGGTGACTAAGCCTTTTTCCGCTGCTGTTGTTCCTTCAAAGCTACTTTCTGCAATGCCCAGGGTGAACCCAGATTTAGTTGCTTTCATGCCAATACCGGGCTGGGTTGAACTAGTAATGCTGTCACCAGGCTTAATTGGTCCGCTTTCTCCAGAAACCAGAACGTTTGCTGTACCATCCGAAATAACAGGGTAGGTTGTTTCAGTTCCACCAAAAGTGAACTCAATACTTGGACTGAGGTCAACAACTCCAAACATAGCTCTGTCATAAGCGGCAACTGTTTCTGAATATCCGTTATTACGTTGAGAAATAATCATTCCGTCTTCAACACTTGTGCTAACAAAAGTCACTTCTAGTTGGTAGGCAATACCAAGTGGCTCTTGAGTGGTGACTATTTGTGCTTCTACAGGGTGTGTGTAGAGAAGTAGAAACGACACAAGCATTGAAAAGATATATAGAACACTTTTACTATGCAGTTTCATTTTCACACTTTTAGTTTGATTAGTAGGTGTAATTTTAAGTAAAAAATTCATGATTTTTTGCTTATTTTCGTCCATGAGTACTTTTAGTATTCATTGTGTTTTTCTTGTTATTTTGGCAACACAAATAACAACTTGTTATCAAGTTGTGTTCCATCATTGTAGCTGGTTTTGAATAGCAAGAAAAGATTGATTTGCTCGGACAATGTGGCTGTTTGTGCGTATTTGAGTAACATTGTTGTTCTTTGTTCGTGTAATCTTTGTCTCAATTTTTCGAGGGAAACTCGATATGATGAAACAGTTATGAAAAACCCAGTTGTTCGTCCAAAAAGACGTCTGGTGTCCTTGTTGCTGTGGGCAGGGTTTTTTGTGGCAATTGCAGGGTATTTTTTACACCCTCAACTTTTAGCCTGGAAGCAGACGCTTTCTGACACGGTGGCACTAAGAAGCGTAACAGAGAGTGATGGAGGTGCGGTTCTAGGTGATTCTAATGAAACTGAATCTACACAACAAGTTCAAGGTCAAGTTAAAGGTGTTGCCAGTCCAGAAGAGCAAAATAGTTTGGTATTTAGAATTAAAACTGTGTTTAAGGACACTGTTTCTTTTGTAGATGCATTGGTTACTGGTTCATTGCAAATAGACGAAAACCTTGAAGTGGGTGGATCAAGCACTACGGCAGGTGACAGTACCATCCAAGGTGATATAACTGTTGAAGGCGAGGCAACCTTTGAGGGTGACACAACGACCACTGGTGATAGCACTACGAATGGAAATAGTGACGTTACAGGCATCCTGACGGTAGGAGGTGAAGGAATTATTGAAGGTGACTTTACTGTGGAGGGTGAGGCCACGGTTGAGGAAGATCTTATTGTAGAGGGGGAACTAACTGCTCCCAATGTTGTATATACCATAACAGCAGGCGATGGAATTGCGGTAAGTGGTACTCAAGACATTACCATTACAAATGATGATTTAGGGTCTGCTCAAAATATTTTTAAAAATGTTAAAGTGGGATCAACAACATTTAGTGCTGCTTCAAACACAGACACCATGACCTTTGAGGCCAGTACTGGCATTACTCTTTCTACATCTGGAAAAACAGTAACAATTGCAGCAAATGGTTCAGCACTTAACGTCTCAGGTTGGTTATCTGATACAGGTAAAGTGTATCTGGGGACATCCTCAGATAATGTTGGTATTGGGACGGACAGCCCAACGTATAAACTCCACGTGGTTGGCACAAGTTACTTTTCGGGGAATGCGACATTTGCAGGTGGAACGGTGATCTCTAATGGCATCAATAACAGCTCTGGTGGTATCACTAATGCAGGCCCAATTACTGGTGCTACAGGTTTCACTTCTTCGGGAACAATCACGTTTTCAAGTTTATCCACTGGCATTTTACACTCGAATGTAAATGGTGTCGTTACTTCCTCAGCACTTAACCTAGCAGGTGGTGGTACTGAGATTACCGGGACTTTACCTGTTACGAGCGGTGGTACAGGGCTATCATCAATTGCATCGGGGGGACTGATTTATGCTTCAGGCGCAAATACATTGGCAGTTTTAGGTGCAGGTTCGGATGGTGAAGTACTTACTATCAGTGGTGGTGTACCAGATTGGGGAGTAGTGCCAGGATCTGGTGATCCGTGTCCTACTTGTCTTGTTACAAATCCAGCCAGTCATCAAACTATTACGCCCGCAGCTGTTGGTGCAACTGGATTAATAATAAAGCAAGCTTCAAGTGGTTCAGTAGATGTGTTTAGAATAGAAAGTTTCGACGGAACCTCAACATTCTTTAAGGTTGACTCATCGGGAAATGTTATTTTGGGTGACAATACCACAAGTGGAACGTTTACTGTGTCGCCAACAGACACAGATCCTATCTCAATCGATCCAGTAGCTGAAGGTTCAAACCCGTTCACTGGCACCATCACAAGCCAAGACTTAACTGCTGCAAGAACATGGACGCTCCCAGATTTAACAGGTGTGTTTTGTCTCTCAACTGGGAACTGTTCTGGTACCTCTGCAGGTATTGGTGGATCTGGTGCAACTAACTATCTTACCAAGTGGAGTAATACCTACACAGTCACGCAATCTGTGTTATACGACGATGGTACTAACATTGGTTTGGGAACTACAGTCCCTACTAGCAAACTACATGTGGCTGGGACATTACGAGCTACCGGTAACACAATCTTGAACTCAGACTTGTATGTGGCTGCTCATGCCACCATTTCAGGGTCTTTGAGAGTGGATCAAGCGGTGGATTTTAACAATACGTTTGGGGTAGATGGTGCTACAACACTTGGCTCAACACTTGATGTAACAGGGCTGGCAACGTTTGGAGGGAATGTGGGGATTGGAACAGCAAGTCCAAATAATAAGCTGCAGGTTGCTGGCTTTATTAATTTTAATGATACGGTATTTTCAACTGGAGTTGGTCATAACGCAGGGGCCTTAGGTGACAATAACACCACATTTGGTTACGGAGCAGGAGAGAGCCTTGACGGAACAAGCTATCACAACGTGGCAGTAGGTTATAACGCTCTCAATAATAATACGAATGGTGGTAGGTTTGTTGCAATTGGATATAGAGCACTTGAAATGGCAGATGGTACGGAAGGTAGCATTGCTATTGGTTACAGCGCACTAGATTCACAAACAAATGGTGATGAAAATATCGCAATTGGTGAATCGGCTCTGCAAGGTCTTACTTCTGGAATAGGCAACCTTGTCTTGGGGCATAACTCTGGAGGATCATTGAATGGTGACTACAATATCGTGTTTGGCTATTCCTCTGGATACAACATTAGTTCAGGGGATAACAATATAGTTTTTGGTTACAATACGGCTTCTAATCTTACTTCAGGATCAAATAATATTATTATTGGTCATAATATTTACGCACCTTCCGGCACAACGAGTAACCA
>CAZMZI010000005.1:0-1321 GCA_964570775.1 uncultured Pseudomonadales bacterium
TGCAGAGTGATTGGTCTGGTGTCATGTTTCACTTGGAGTAAATCAAGAATCATAGATCGCAATGGCGCGATGCCAGATCCAGTACCCACAAATACAACTGCTTTTTCTGTAGGGTCATTTGCTATAACAAAGGTCCCCAATGGACCAAGCAAGTCCACTTCTGTTCCAATGGGAGCATTGCATAAAAATTGACATCCAACACCTCCCGGTGTGATATCAATTGCTAATTCAAAGCCATGTTGGATATCTGGGCTACTAGCAATTGAGTAGCTCCTACGAGTACCGTTTTCGTGTACCTTAAGTGATACATACTGTCCCGCCACAAAAGACATGCTATGTGGTTCAAGTAATTCGAAAAAAACCGAAACAAACTTATCGTTAAATACTGTTCTATCTTCAATTCTTGCTTTATAAACTTGAGGTGTAGCCATATTTATTTTTTCTACTGTACTGCATTCTGCCAATTTCTGCCATACCAGATTCCCAACGCCATTTTAGTTATACCAGAGTATTCTTCAGTTCTGTCAACAAACCCTTGGGTTAGCACTCCTATAAATCCCTGTTTTTTTCGTACATCTGCTAGACCCGAGACCTGAGCTACAATTGGTCCCATTTCTTCTCCTGCTCGTATCCTTTTTGCTACCATTTCAGGGACAAGAAAGCGAGCACCATTAGACTCTGCCATATATCCATCTGAGTCTGTAACTGCCACCCAAACGGTGGACCACATCTCGGTACCTAAATCGATAACGCCACCCTCAAGACCAACCCCTAATGCATGCGTTGTTATGGGTACCTCAGTGATTCCCCAAGCAAGTGCCGCTTTCGCTCTATTCTGTGCGCCAGCTCTAGTCATTTCATCACCAATGGGCTGCTCTGACACACCACTGGGTGCATCATGACCAATAATAGTGGTATCAGGCCACGTTTCTGATGCGGCAATTGTTACCGCGTTGATTTTAACAGGATTATGCGAGCCAACAAAAATATGCATAGTGCTTAGTATACGTTATTCTTCCTGAGGAGATTCTGAAAGTGGTGGACTAATGAAGTCTGTGTACGCTGATACTGTTTCTTCAGCCTCACCAATTTCCGTTACAACTTCCAAAAGCGCAGCCTCTGAAAAGTAAGTTCCACCTTTACCCTGTGGTTTTCTGTTCTCTTCTAGTTCGTGGTCATGTATTTCAATAACAGGGTTTTCACTGGTAACTTTACAGCGCAGATCAAGAACTAGTTTGCCATTTTCTGTTCTACTCACTTTTACTGCTGTACCCTGTTGATCCAACTTAACTATTTGAATGACAACACGGTCACCATTTTC
>CAZMZI010000005.1:1421-29175 GCA_964570775.1 uncultured Pseudomonadales bacterium
ACTGCTTTTTGTAGTGCAGTTAGCCCTAACATACTACACTTTATCCTACCAGGAGAAATAGTGTCAAAGTGCAACAACTCAAGAACATCCGACAAACCAAGTGCCATAACTTCTTCACTATTCTTGCCTTTAACAGCTTCAGAAACTACGCTCATGGCCGCCTGAGAAATCACGCACCCATCACCTTCCCAAGAAATTTCTGATACCTTACCGTCGCTATTTACAGACAAGTACACAGTCACAATGTCACCGCACGATGCGTTTCTAAGCGGCAAGACAACCTGTGCATTTGGCAAAGTTCCTTTATTCTGTGGATGCTCAGCTTCTTCTAACAGTACTTCTTGATATAAATCTTCGACTAACATCTTACTTTCCAAACACGTTTGCAACTTTTTTAAGTGCCAAAACTAATGCATCAATGTCACTGATATCAGTATAAACCTGAAAGCTTGCGCGAACGGTGGCTATCCAATTACAAGCAGTGTGCAACGGCATAGTGCAGTGATGTCCTGACCGAACAGCAACACCCTCACTATCTAACACTTGAGCCACATCGTGCGCATGCACACCTTTATATATGAACGACACCGAACCAACTCTCTTTTCTTGGGGACCAACTATTTCAATTTGTGGCAATTGTGCCAACCGGCTTAGAGCATACTTCACTAGCTCTTGATCATGCTCAAACACTTTTTGCATACCTATGTTTTGCAAGTACTCACACGCTGCAGCAAGCCCAACGGCAGACGCAACATCGGGAGTTCCCGCGGTAAAACGTTCCGTGATATCTTCATGAAACAAAGTTTTTTGCTCGCTTACTTCAGCAATCATACCGCCACCAAACAACCAGGGACGCATTTCGTCATTTGCTAAAATACTCTCTTTAACTAGCAGTCCACCACTGCCCATAGGACCAAGTAGTTTGTGACCACTAAACGAAAAAAAATCGACACCAAGCGATGCAAAATTGATTGGTAGGTGTGGTGCCGACTGCGCACCGTCTAGGTGCACTCTAGCACCAATCTGTTTGGCTAAAGCACTTACCCTCGGAACATCTAAAACCGTTCCCAGCGCATTTGATACATGGCTGAATGAGAATAACTTGCAACCATCACTGTTACTTTCCAACCACTCATAATCAAACTGACCATCAGAAAGAACTGGGACAACCTTTAACTCAGCACCAGTTCTTTTACACACTTGTTGCCACACCACCAAGTTGGAGTGATGTTCAAGCTGGGAAACAACAACTATATCAAAAGGCTTTAAGTTGTAATCAGCCCAACCATACGCTAAACCATTAATGGCTTCTGTAGTATTGCGAACCACAATGAGCTCAGTGGGTTTAGCACCAAAAAATCCTGCAATAGTTGCTCGTGCTTGCTCCCAGGCGGTAGTGCTTTCATCTGAAAGGGTATGCACACCCCTGTGCACATTTGCGGTATGTCCTAGGTAATACTCTGAAATAGCCGAAATAACTTGTTGAGGTTTTTGTGAAGTAGCTGCACTGTCTAAATACACCAATGGTTTACCATGTACCGTTCTGCTAAGTATAGGAAAATCGTGTTTTATCCGTGCAACATCTAACATACGTTTATTGTACCAAGAGAACTACCAAAGCTTATGACAACTGCAAAAAACCTTCAACAATCATGTTTTCAGCAGTTGCTCGAGAAATACCTCTACTTTGTAGATAAAAAAGTTGTTGCTCTGGAATTCTACTAATACTAGCTGCATGTGAACACTTCACGTCGTCTGTATGAATTTCTAAGTCGGGCACTGTTTCAGCTTTTGCTGAGTCTGAAAGCAATAAGACACGCTCTGTTAGAAACGAATTACTATTTCCACAGTCTGGATCAATAATTATTCTGCCTTCAAATCTAACATAGGAGCTGTCTCTCCCAACCCCATGAAGTGTAGTTTCTGCACGAGTGTTCTTAGCTTTATGGTGAATAACAACAGTGACACGCACTTGGTCTTTACCCTTAGCATCCCAAACACCTGTAATTGTAGCGTCTGCACCTTCTCCCACTAACTCAACCAAGTACTCACCTGGCTGGGTAAGTTGAATTTCTTGGTGCTGGTCGCGCACTATAACAAACGTTTGCATTAGCCGATACTACCTTCCATCTCATGATCAATTAAGCGGTTCATTTCTACCGCATACTCAAGTGGCAGTTTCTTTACTAAATCTTCTACAAATCCATTAACAATCATTTTGCGTGCATCTTCCTCTGTTACTCCTCTACTCATAAGATAAAACAACTGATCATCACCAATTTTTGAAACTGTTGCTTCGTGTTGCACCTCAACCCTAGAGTTAAAAATTTTATCAACGGGATAAGTGTCCGACCTAGAAAGGCTATCCAATAGCAATGCGTCACAAATTACCGTGTTTTTACTATCATGTGCGTGTGGACCAACGTTAACAAGTCCACGATAACTAGTCCGTCCTCCATCTTTGCTAATAGATTTAGAAAGAATGGTAGAACTGGTGTAGGGTGCCAAGTGGATTGCCTTAGAACCTGTGTCTTGGTGCTGGCCACTACCTGCTAGTGCCATTGACAGTGTTTCCCCTCGCGCACCTTTACCAGCCAACACAAAGCCTGGGTACTTCATGGTTACCTTAGAACCCATGTTAAAGTCTGTCCAAATCATCTGAGCTTCTTCAGCAACATGTGCACGTTTCGTTACCAAGTTGTAGACATTTTTGTACCAGTTTTGCACTGTGGTGTATTGGCAGCGGGCACCTTTTTTAACAAAAATCTCCACTACTGCTGAATGAAGAGAGCCAGATGAAAAATTTGGAGCAGTACAGCCCTCTATGTAGTGGACCGTTGCGCCTTCATCAACAATAATAAGTGTGCGTTCAAACTGGCCAGCATTTTCTGCATTTATTCTAAAGTAGGTTTGCAACGGCATTTTTACATTTACCCCTTTGGGAATGTACACAAAAGACCCACCACTCCAAACTGCAGAGTTTAATGCTGAGTACTTATTGTCTCCACTTGGAATTAGCGTGCCAAAGTATTCTTTTACCAACTCAGGATATTGTCGTAGTCCATCATCCATAGACAAAAACACCACACCATCCTTTGCCCAAACATCTTTGAGCGATCCATACACCACTTCAGAATCATATTGCGCTTTCACTCCTGCTAACACGTCACGCTCTGCTTCGGGGATTCCTAATCTCTCAAACGTTGCCTTAACTTCTGGGGGTACATCATCCCAAGACTTGCTCTGTTCATCGCTAGCACGTAAGTAGTAGCGAATAGCATCAAAGTTAATACCTGTAAGATCTGCTCCCCACAGCGGGCTTTTTTTTGCTTCAAATTGAGTAAGTGCTTGCAGACGATACTTGAGCATCCACTCTGGTTCTTGTTTTAAGTGTGAAATTTCTCGTACAACCGCCTCACTCAAACCAGGTTTTGCAATATGGGTATAGGTAGAAATGGGGTACGAATAGCCATGCTCATACACATCCGTTGCCTCAAACTGCGTAGTAGATTTTTGAGCAAACCTAGCCATGTACTTTTTCCTTTGCTCGTCTAATCATGGGAATAATAAACTCATCCGCAAAACCGAAATCATAGCTTGTAGCTTCTTCAAATGGTTCCCACTTCGCCTCATGATGCTCGTGACTTAGGCCTACCGTCGAGCGGTCAAAATCATCTGGTAACTCTACCATCCAACCAACAAGAATGGTAAAAATGTCATCCAAAAAGTAGGTGTCAAAAAGTAGTAATGCGTCCTGTTTAAACTGTTCAGGAATAACGTGAATTGTTGTTTCTTCTTGAATTTCCCGGGCAATATCATGGGCATGAAGACTTTTTCCACTTCTCTCGTTTACTGGCCACTCAGAATTACCGCCTGGTAAATCCCATTGTAGCGCTCGTGTTGCAGACTGTGCGTCTCTCTGCAATAGCAACACTTCTCCACGATGAACCACTACTGCCTTTTGCAGTAGTTTCACGTTTTCGGTTAAACGATGTGAAGCTCTTGCCATATTGCTCCTTTTACTACTTTTCCAGTAGCTTTGCGTACCCACTTGCTTCAAGTGTATCAACTAACTCTGGACCACCACTTTGTACTATTTCGCCTTTAATCATGACATGTACAAAATCTGGCTTAAGGTACTCTAAAATTCGTTTGTAGTGAGTAATTACCAAAACTCCAGTATTATATTTTTTAATAATTTTTAGCACTCCTGCTGAAACTTTTTTAATGGCGTCTATATCCAAACCAGAGTCTGTTTCATCAAGAATTGCAACTTTGGGCTCTAAAACTGCCATCTGCAAAATTTCTAACTGTTTTTTTTCTCCACCACTAAAACCCTCATTTAGCCCTCTGGTTAATAAGGTTGCATCAATCTGCAGCTCTGCAGCTAAGCTTTGTAAATGTTTTCTAAAATCGAGTGTTTTCTTAAACTGTTTTTCTGGCTGATCTGCAAACCGTGCCTGGTGTGCGTGGCGCAAAAAATTTTGTACTTTTACTCCAGGAACTTCAACAGGATACTGGAAAGCTAAGAACAGTCCTGCTTGTGCTCTTTGATCTGGAGAAAGTTCTAAAATTGAGTTGCCATCAATGAGTACATCACCACCAGTAACTGTGTAGTCAGGGTGCCCAGCAAGGGTTGCAGCAGTAGTTGATTTACCAGAACCATTGGGACCCATGATTGCGTGTACTTCACCCGGCTTAACAGTAAGTGAGATACCTTTAAGTATGGGTGTTTCGGTAATCGAAACTTGGAGGTTTTTTATAGACAACAAGCTTGGCATATGCCAGGGATTATACATGAATGAATCTGGAAAGGCTAACTTAGTCTCTTCCAAATCGTAAAACCCAGCTGCAACTCGTGTTTCACATTTTGATGTGTTTCAAGTGTAGAAATTGATTCCGGTTTAAACCAAGCAATACCATCTGTCTCTTCAGTATTTTGAGTAAATACAATACCACCAACTGGTTGAAATAAGTAAAAAAATCCTACGTGCTGCTCACAACCACGTTTCCACTTTGCAGTGGGCACACGCTGGGTAGCATCAGCGGCTTGTTGACGCAACTGATAACTCTCTCTATTCACCCAGTGCACATTGGTGCTGATTGGATTAGGGTAGAAAGTACTTTCGCTTTCTGATTTGTTGTAAATCATGAGTGAGTGAGCCAAAGGATCGATGGCTTGTACCTCCACACCTGTCTCTTCGAAAAACTCACGCTCTGCGGTTTGGTGTGGCAACTCACCATCTTCAATATGTCCACCGGGGTTGAGCCAAATACCAAGTTTCTTGTGTTTGACTAACAATACTTGCCCATCATGAATGAGCATGCCACCAGCGGTGTAACATAGAAATGGTTTTGTAGTATCCATAGGTTATAACAAGCTCATTTGCACACCATCGTTTTTCTTTGGTGTAAAGGTAAAATCAACCGGAGCTTCAATAAGTCTATTCCACTTATTTTTAAACTTTACCACTCCTTTTTGCAACCCAAAATCATATATATCTCTAGTTACTGCCACATCCTGCAAACAGTAGGATGCTAGTTTTTCCCACTCTTTTTGCTGGTAGTACTTAATGGCGTCCAAGCCGTCACCAGACTTACCAATGCCTAGCGTTTCCTTTGCTACAGCATCAAGGCCAATTCTGTGCCCAACACTGTCCTTAATACGCATCATTAAATCGAGTGTCGGGATGAGGCTAATGTCTGACTGATAATAGGAATGAAATGTAGGCATATCAAACGCATCAATGTTAAAACCTATAACCACGTCTGCTTTTTCCAACAGCGGAAAAAGCTTTGGTAGATCATCTTCAAAAAAACGAAGCATCTCACCTTTGCCAGTAAACCCTTCTCGTACACATGCTCCTACAAAAGATATTCCCAGTTTTTCTGGAAAATAGCCACCCACTTCCTCAAACGTACGTTTTGTCTCTACGTCTAACACAACTTGTAACATGGAAACTTTACTAAGCAGTCACCGCTGCGTAACGCTTGGCAACTTCTTGCCAATTCACTACATTCCAAAATGCTGAAATATAATCTGGACGTCTGTTTTGATAGTGAAGATAGTATGCATGTTCCCAAACATCTAGTGCAAGTAAGGGTGTTCCTTTAATCGTCGCAACATCCATTAAAGGATTGTCTTGGTTAGGAGTAGCACCTACTACAAGTTTTGAACCATCATGAATAAGCCATGCCCAACCAGATCCAAACTGGCCAGCCCCTGCACCAGCAAAGGCCTCTTTAAATGCCTCGAGTGACCCAAAGCTACTTAACAGTGCCTCAAACAATGCGCCTGTTGGTTCACCACCATCTGGGGATAGGAGGGTCCAAAAAAGTGAGTGATTGTAGTGACCTCCAGCATTATTTCTCACTGCTGCAGATAACGTTCCTGCAACTTTACAAAGTTCTTCGACAGTCATTTCTTCTTGTGGAGTGCCTGAAACAGCAGCAGCTAGTTTATCTATATATGCCTGGTGGTGTTTGGTATGGTGAATTTCCATTGTTTTAGCATCAATGTGAGGTTCCAGAGCCGAATAGTCAAAAGCTAACTTGGGTAGTATAAACATAAAAACCTTTACTATAATTATTTTTTACTTTGGAACTCAACACACTTTTTAATGAATGCTTGAGCATCCGTGCTGTCAAATCCATACACTGACATCGTAACATTCATCTGTGTGTACACTACAGCACAAATACCAAACAGTCTGTCAAAAAAGTTTTGGTAAATGTGCAATGTTCCTACTTTGGTAAGTGGCACTGTAAAAGAATTACTAGAAAAGCCAGAGACAACACCAGAAAGCTGTTGAGCGCTTACCTCCATGTATGTTCCTTTTGCCTGCAACACACCTTCTAACACTTTTGAAAGTAAAAAGGCAACAGTGGCCAGCGTGCTTAATCCTAACGCAACTGGACGAACTGCTTGTGCATCAATTTGCAAAGCAGTATTAAGCACCACAGACAATCCAATTATAGAAACCACGAACACCACCGCTGCCCTCTGGATCGAGTTGCCAATCAAGGAGAGCACAATGGGAAGTGTTCTGGTAACTTTTATTTTCATTTTTTCTTTTGTTCACCAAAAGTATTAAAAATGCTTAACAGTTCTAAGGCAAGATACGCAATAAACGAATACACAAAAATGGCGAAAAGTGTCGTAAATTCAAGCACAAACTTGCCATTTACTGATGGCGCAGGAAAAACCTGAGAAAAAGGTGCTAGTAGTGGAGCAGTGTTTTCATACAACCAAGCAATAAAGGGTGCTTTTGGATTTGCACCAAAAAGGCGAGTAATAAACCTTAAACTGAGCAATACCTCTACGAGCATGATTGTCATGTAGGTTAGGTTTTGGATAAGCTGTTTCATAAATATCTCCTTATTCCTTTTTTGCTTCCTTTGTACCAAACTCTGTTGTAATTCGTACTAATTCTAGCACTCTGTCCCTACTTTGGTGAGCAATTTCTTGCTCTAGTACTTGCACATCAACCTGTCCTTTTTGTGCAACTGCAGGTTCAAGTCTTGGCCAAAACACATCCCCAATTAGAAATCCTTGTGCGCCACTTTCAAGTGATGCTCTTAGCTCACGCTTGCATTGATCATATTCAAGCTCACGCATGGTCATAATCCAAGGAATATCAAGCTCTGCAGTAATGGTGACAGCCGAAAGGCTATCGCCCAAATACTCAAGTGCTAACAAGTCACAACTTTCACGAAATTCTTGAACTGCAACCAACTGTGACTCAGTATAGTTATGCAACGATGGCTTTTCACTACCCGCATGGTATACCAGCAGCTCTAAAATAAAATCAATGCCCTCATATTTACAGTAATCATAAATTTCAGCAACCATTTGCTTTTTTAGTGCAGCTTGGGCTTCTGAGGGGTGATAGTACAACTCTAGCTTAGCAACGGCATAGTTGTTTGCAATATTTTCAATACTCCAGTTGTCAACAAAAGTAGGAGGCATCATGGGGTCGACCGACGCAGCTTTACGCTCCATTGATAGGATCGGCGCACATCCAACGTCTAACACACCTGCATGCTGAAACGAATGCTCAGGACTCAACACAATACCTGACACGTGTGGACTATATAGCTCCACCATTTGTTTCATGAGACTATCAAGAATTACTTTATGGGTAGGATCAGAAATTGATAATCCCATTGCCTCAGCTAACATCGGTGCTCTATCAAGCTCTAGGAGACAGAACATCTGCTGGGCAGTTCTGAGTGCAGAAATATGCATACCACAAGTATACTCGATTGTGAGTGTAAAAAGCTATGCAGGCAGGGCGAGTTAGCTAGCAAAACCTAGCGTCGGCGATCATATCCACCACGGTTGCCACCGCGATCACCGCCTCGTCCACCACCACGTCTGTCTCCACCGCCACCGCGATACCCACCTCTGTCAGGTGAGTCACCACGTTCTGCACGAGCCTGGGCACGTTGAGCTTTTGCTGCTTCTTCTTGTTCTGGTGTGAGCATTGTTAGGCCAATCTTGCCATCATCTTTGATTTCAGCAATTCTAACCTGAACAACGTCACCTACTTTTACCAAATCACTTGCATCACGAACAAACTCGGTACTCATAGCACTTACGTGTACAAGACCTTCACGTTCAGGCAGGTACTGGACAAAAGCTCCATAGCTTTCAACTCTAGTAACAGTACCCTCAAAAGCCTCACCTACCTCGACTGTGCGCATCATGCCACTAATAATGTTAAACGCATGATCAATTTTTGCTTGATCTGAGGAAGAAATGTTCACAACACCAAGCTCATTTTCTTCATCTTCATCAACATTGATATCTGCTCCAGTAACTTCAATGATGCCCTTAATAACTTTGCCTCCTGGACCAATCAACTCACCAATACGGCTAGCTGGAATAGTAAGTTGCTTCACTTTTGGTGCAAACACACTAAGCTCTGTTCTTGGCTTAGTAATTGTTTTAGCCATTTCACCTAAGATGTGGACTCTACCAATGCGAGCTTGTTCGAGTGCTTGCTCGAGAACTTCTCGAGGAATTCCCTTAAGCTTAATGTCCATCTGGATTGCAGTAATACCTTCACTAGTACCTGCAACCTTGAAGTCCATATCACCAACGTGATCTTCAAGACCTTGAATGTCTGAAAGCACAACATATGTTTTGCCGTCACTCATAAGTCCCATTGCAATACCAGCAACTGGTCTCTTAAGTGGCACACCTGCAGCCATGAGAGACAAGGTTGAACCACAGACAGATGCCTGTGAGGTAGAACCATTAGAGCTCACAATCTCGGACACCACGTGAATGGTGTAAGGGAACTCTGCATGTGTTGGGATCATTGGACGAAGAGCTCGTTCTGCAAGCGCACCGTGACCAATTTCGCGGCGTTTTGGTGCACCAAATCTACCTGCTTCACCAGAGGCATAAGGAGGCATACTGTAGTGATGGAAATAATGTTTTGTCTCTTCACCATCAATACTCTCAATGAGTTGTCCCAAAGATGGGTTACCCAGCGTTGCAACAGTAATAGCTTGAGTTGCACCACGCTTAAACATTGCTGAGCCGTGTGTTCTTGCAAAGACATCAACTTCACTCCAAATCTGTCTAATTTCGTCTGTTTTTCTACCATCTGGACGAGTTTTTTCATCGATGATCATGTGGCGTGCAATTTTCTTGAGAACCTTCTGCACAGCAGCAGATACAGCTCCTTTTTCCAGCTGGTCTTCCTCAGACCTATTTTCATTAAGCTTCTCTAAAATGGTTGCTTCAATTTCTGGTAGACCTGCATCCTCAAGCTTGGCCAACTTAAGTACCGCCTCTTTTAGTTCAACCTCAAATCCAGCCCGTACTTCTTCTGCAAGTGACTCGGTTGCTTCTTTTTTAGCTATGTCTTCTGCTGAAATGAGTTCAACTTTTTTCTTACCAATTTCTGCGGTAATAGCGTTAATAGCTGTACACACTTTGCCTAACTCGTCTTGAGCCTTGAGTAGTGCTTCAACCATTACTTTTTCTGAAACCTCATTAGCTCCAGACTCGACCATGACAATAGCTTCACCAGAACCTGAGACAACTAAGTCCAAGTCTGAGTACTCTTTAAGTTCAGTATCAGTTGGGTTATAGATAAATTTATTAGTTTCTTTGCTGTAAGCAACGCGAAGTCCAGCCATTGGGCCGTCAAAAGGAATCTCAGAAATTGAAAGACCAATTGCACTTGCCAACAAGCCCAACATATCTGGGTCGTTTTCACCATCGTATGAGAACACCGTTACAATTATCTGTACTTCATTGGTAATTCCATCTGGGAAAAGTGGTCTTAGTGAGCGGTCGATAACACGGCCCTTGAGAATTTCTTCATCAAGTGGTCTACCTGCACGTTTAACCCAACGAGAACCTTTAATGATTCCAGCTGCATTTAGTTTTTCGGAAAAATCGACAGAAAGAGGGAAATACCCCAAGTTCACTTTTCTTCCTAGTGCAATGGTTGCATGCACTGTTGTTTCACCGCAAGTTGCCAACACTGCTGCGCTTGCTTGTTCGGAGTATCTACCAACTTCAATGGTAATGGTTTTATCTCCCACTACAATATCTCTCTTAAACGTATTTGGGTACGTAGGATATGACATTCTATTCCTTCTGCCCTAAACGGGCACAATCTTGAGAGAGAACTGTAAGTATTCTGGAGAAAAGATAACCACATACAACAGGTTATCGTCTCTCTTGAATCCTCAGCCCTCTCGTTACTAATTTACTTGGGTATAGTATAGCAGATATAAGCCAGATTTACTCTTGTACTCTGGCCAACATGCGATTATATAAAAATGCGAAACTAATGTACGCAACTGGAAGCGTTACAAATAGTCCAACAAATAAGGCAAGTATACCTAAGTATCCAAATATCATTACTGCCATCATAAAGCCAACAAGATCCCATTTAACTCCCTTGGTCATTCTGGCGCTCTCCTTAAGTGCTTCCATAGGCCCTAAACCTTTATCAACAATAAGAAATGGCACAAAGTAATATTTTAATGAGAAGTATAGCCCTGGAATAATCAGCGCAATAAAACCAAAAAAAATGATTAGTGACATAAGGATCATGCCACCCAAGTAATTAAACACTTTAGGTGCCATACCACTAAATGTTTCCATGGTTACTTCTTCGCCTCTTGAAAGTGAAATAAGTCCCTTTATGACACCCATACCAACTACAAGTTGGATCATGAGGTATAAGAACATTAGAACTAAGCTCAGTAGCCCACCTTCCGATTCTGACATCATACCCATTATCATGGAGTACAAGAAACCAAAACCCAAAGGAAGGATCATGAGACCATACACAGTAAGCCACTTCTCTTTGAAAAGCTGCCAAGCAGATGAAAGCGATGAAGAAATTAAAAATGAATCAGTACTGTTGTTACTCATATAGCTCCCAAAACATTGTTATACCCTGCGATCAGTGTACAACTTTTAAATCAGGGAAACAAGTAAAACGCTAAAACAAGTTTAGAATTACTTAGATAAACCAAGAGTATCTATAAGTTTGCGGTAACGATCTTCACTTCGAGAAAGTAAGAAGTTAAGAAGTCTACGACGTTTAGCTACCTGCTTAAGAAGACCTCTTCTAGAGTGGTCATCTTTCTTATGTGAACCTAAATGTTCAGTGAGTTCTTGGATAGATGCAGTAAGCAATGCTACCTGAACTTCTGGAGATCCAGTGTCACCTTCAAAGAGTTGAAAGTCTTTAATAACTTGAATTTTTTGGGCTTTTGATAATGCCATGGTATGTGCTCCCTTTTTTGAGCGCCCATATAGTCTTCGTTTTCACCAAAACTATATAGTAACCTAACTACATATTTATACTGCTTATTATATCACTTACTCATCCTGGACGGTATAGGCAACCAAAATGTCACCAACTTGAAAATCCTGCTTCTTACTTGCAAATGTCATGCCAAACTCATTTTTTGCTTTGACCGAGGAAATTTCCTCTTTTCCATGCATCATCGACTTTATTTTTGGATTACTGATAATCTCATCGTTACGCTTAAGATGTAGAAGATCTGTCTTTTTTAGCTCACCTGTTTTAACTTTGCAGCCAGCAATACGTTCACCCTTCATTTCAAAAATCTGCATGATTTCAATCTCTCCATGCACAACTTCATCAATGGTAGGTTCAATTAGTTTAAGCTGTTGCTTTTGTAAGTCTTCAATAAGTTTGTAAATGATGTCATACGACTTTAGCTTAATGCCCTCATCCTTAGCCATACGCTTAATTTTGCCAGAAACTTTACTGTGGAAGGTAATAAGCAAAGCACTGCTAGCCTTCGCCATATCAACATCTCGTTCAGTTACCTCGCCTACACCAAAAAAAAGCAAATCGGTACTGTCTTCATCTAGTGTTTGCACAATTGCTTCCAATGTACCCTCAGTATCAGCCTTAATAATGAGCTTGAGCTTTGGCTTGTCTTCCATTAATGCGGCAAAGTCGACTCCAGCACTAGTTTTTTTAGCCACTTCTTCTTGAATTTCTTCTACTTCAGGGTAGGTCGCAACTGCATCATGGACAATTGAACCAACTGCAGGAGCATCTTTAAATCCAATAATTTCAGCAGGAAAACCAGGCTGAACTGCAGTAAGTTGTTCACCAAGCTCGTTAGTGAGAAGCTTAACTCTTCCGTCCGTAGTATCTGTGTATAGATCTTGTCGTACCGATAAAGTACCATTTTGCACAATAACGGTAGCAACTGTCCCACGTCTACTATCTCTTGTGGATTCAATTACTACTGCTTCAAGTGGAGCAGCAGGATCAGCTTTTAGTTCTAAAAGATCTGAAACTAAGTGTAAGGTCTCGAACAGTTTATCAATACCAATACCTTTTGTTGCAGAAACTTCAACCGTTTCAACATCACCACCATAGTCAGAAACAACTATGCCGTGCTCAGCCAGCTGAGATTTTGCGATGTTAGTATCTACGTTTGGTAAATCAATTTTATTGATTGCAACGATCACGGGCACATTACTGGTTTTAATGTGTCGAATTGACTCAATTGTTTGAGGCTTCACACCATCATTTGCAGCAACAACCAAGATAATAATGTCGGTAATTTTTGCACCGCGCTCACGCATTTTGTTAAATGCAGCATGTCCTGGTGTATCAATAAAGGTTAAGGCTTTCCCATCATGCATGATGCTATATGCACCAATATGTTGAGTAATACCACCGGCCTCCTTTGCCGTCACATTTGTTTTACGAATGTAGTCAAGAAGCGATGTTTTACCATGGTCCACGTGACCCATGATGGTAATAACTGGTGGTCGAGCTTGTAACGCCATGCGGTGTCTTTCCTTAATCCTTCTTTGCAGCAAAGGTTGCTGCATGAGCTTGTTCTGCAACTTCAAATGCAGTAACTTTCTCTAAAAGTAGTGTTTTTTGGTCTTCCTCAATCTCAAATTCTTGCCACTTAGCTTTAAATCGAGCTAAGTCCATAAGTGTTGTAAGCTTGTGACCAACCAATAACTCACGAGTTTCTGCAGATAATCCTTCGAAAGTATCAATCTCATACTCTTCTTTACCTGTCATTGTTGATTCTACTGTGCCATCAGCAGACTTAATGGTAATTTTGTAACCTGTAAGCTTTGCAGCTAAACGAACATTCTGACCGCCTCTACCAATTGCCAAGGATAGCTGATCGTCTGGGGCAGTTACTTCAACAACTCTGTTCTCTTCATCAATAGTAATTTTCAAACCTTCTGCAGGAGCCAATGCACCTTGTAAAAGTGTTCTCATGTTATCTGACCAAGGAATAATATCCAACTTTTCGTTGTTTAGTTCGCGGATAACTTCTTGTACACGTACACCACGTTGACCAACACATGAACCAACTGGGTCAACACCCTCTTGGGTTGATTTGACTGCCAACTTTGTTCTCACACCAGCCTCACGGGCAATAAGTGCAATCTCAACTGCACCAGTTGCCACTTCTGGAACCTCACGCTCAAAAAGCTTCACTACCAACGCTTCACTTGCACGAGAAACAATGATGGCTTCACCTCGATGAGTATCTCTAATTTCTTTGATTAGAACAGTTATTCTAGTATTAACTTTATAGAATTCACCACGCATCTGTTCTTCTGGTGGCATAATACCTTGACCTCTACCTAAGTCGAGAATCACTTTTCTGCCATCCATTCTCAAAATTTGAGCGGTAACAATCTCACCAACTCTGGTAGTGTATTCAGAAATAATTTGATCCTTTTCAGATTCACGGATCTTTTGCAAAATAACTTGTTTAGCAGTTTGAGCAGCAATACGACCAAATCCAGCCGGTGTAACGTCCTCAGCCTTTTTTGTATCCCACTCAAGAGCTTCGCCAGTTTCTTCATCAACTTTAGTTGCTGGTGCTTTAAAAATTCTAGACTCACCCGAATCTTCATTAAGATCAGTATAGTAATGAAAACCCTCACCTAAATCACCATACTGTTTTCTGTATGCAGAAATAAGTGCTTGTCTAATTGCTTCATAAATTGAATCAGTACTAATCTTGCGCTCGTTAGCAATCTGGTTAATTGCTGCTGCGAACTCTGTGCGAACTACTTTACTGGTAGAAGTTGACATACTCTTCCTTTGCTTCCTACTATTCTGTTTTTTGCTACATTTGTGCTTATATAAGTAAAAAGAGCTCTATCTTGAGCCCTTCCCTTATCAACAACACACTCATTATACCACTATCAAGACAAAAGGCAACGAAAAGACCACTCTAATCTAGAGTATGTTTTTTAGCTTTATGTGCTTCAAACGCAAATGTATCAGTAAAATGAGCCTGACATGGTGTTACTGAAATGTATCCCTCATCTACTGCCGATACATCATACATAAGATCAACGTTTTTCTTATCTTGTCGTTGACCAGTGTAGGTATAGTGTCCCCCTAACTTTCCTGCAAACTCTGGCTTTTCTAGATAGGTATAAATATCTTTAATACTAGGGTAACACTTTGTTATGCGTACTTCTCTCGTTTGCTTAGCTGGTAAATTAATATTAATAAGCGGAACGCCGAAGTAGTTCTCTTGCTGGACCCACTTAATGAGTGGTAGTAGCTGAGAACCAGGATACGCAAAAAACTCTTCAGCGCTTTCTACAGTTCCATGATCTATAAAGTAGGAAGAAACAGGTAAATCCCAACTAAATGCGATTGCACGAGGTGCCAACTCTACAGCAAGTGCTCGTTGTGCTGCTCCTACCGTTCCAGACGAAAAAAGTGCTGTGCCCAAGTTTGCCCCCCAGTTCACACCGGAAATAACCAAATCAAAAGAGTCTTCAAAATAGGAAGCTGCAAGCTCAATGCCGTCACCCGGCGCACCCTTTACCCAAAGTGCCGGTACTCCATCAACCTCACTACTTCCCCAGTCAAAACCATCCGTTAAACTTAATTTGCATCCCACACCAGATTGCTGTTGAAAAGTACCAACTACAAATAAGTCATACTCATTTTTTAGCTGAGAAATGAGAACTCTCGTTCCAAGTGAATTATACCCATCGTCCCCAGTAAGAAGAATGCGTTTCTTTGCCATATGAATAAATCATACCAAAGCATGACAAAATGCCTAGAGTCCAACCGCTTCAAGTCGCTCAAGTTCTTTTCGTTGCTGTCGGTTTAGTTTTTCTGGCACAACTACAATAAGTCGTACGTACAAATCACCTTTTCCACCACCACGGACATGGGGTATCCCTTCCTCACGAAGTCGAATAAGTGTATGCGTTTGTGTCCCTGCACGGACTTTAAGACTCAGCTCACTGCCCAACGTCTCAACCTTAGTTGTGCCGCCCAATGCCGCAACACTAAATGGAATGGAATGATCAACAAAGACATCATACCCGTCACGCTTAAATTTTGGATGTGTTTTGACGTTGATACTCACGTCAAACTCATCAAAGCGAATTCTGGTACCGTCGTTTGCCCCTGCTGGGACTTTTATGGTGTGCTTTTTACCTTCAATCCGTACTTCTTTTGTAGTACCCGTCACTGCCTCCATAAACTCTATGGTGAGAGAGTATCTAGGTCTTTGTTGTGCTCGAGCAAATCCACCACCAAAAAATTGTTCAAAGATTTCAAATGGATCGCCAAAGTCGGAAGCCCCGAAAGGGTTTCCACCGCTCGAGCTATAGGTGTAGGTAAAAGGCCCCTGCCCTTGTCCAAAACCACCCGCAAACGGATTGCCTCCCATTCCACTGGCAGGGTCAAACGCCGCATGACCAAATTGATCATAACTTTGACGCTTTCCCTTGTCCGAAAGAATTTGGTATGCCTCGTTAATCTCTTTGAAGGTTTTTTCAGCCTCAGCTTTATTTTTAGGGTTTTTATCTGGATGCCACTTAAGCGCCATCTTACGATAAGCAGATTTTAGCTCTTGGTCTGTAGCTGTTTTTTTGACGCCCAAAATCTCGTAGTAGTCGCGTTTAGTTGGCATACGTAACTACTCGTTAACCACTTCGCCCTCTTGAGCCCCACCCTTGCTGTCTTCTGACTTTGAGTCCGACTTTTGAGCTTCATCTGTTGGTTTGGCTGCAGCCTCTTGTTGAGCCTTCTGCATTACTTCACCAATTTTTTGTGCAGACTTAAAGGTTTCATCAACAGCTTTATCAATTGACTCCTTCGTTGCATCTTCACTATCAGCTAGCTCCTTGAGTTTTTTGACTGTTTCGTCAATTTCTTTTTTGTCGTCTTCACTCAACTTATCCCCATATTCACTTAACTGTTTCTCAATTTCAAACACAACACTGTGTGCGTGGTTTCTAGCCTCAACAAGTTCCTTCTTACGCTTATCCTCGTCTGCATGTTTCTCTGCATCTGCCTTCATTCGTTCAACTTCTTCTTCAGAAAGGTTAGTTGAGTTTTGAATAGTTATTTTCTGTTCTTTTCCAGAGGTTTTGTCCTTAGCAGTTACATGCAAAATACCATTACTATCAATGTCGAAAGTTACTTCAACCTGGGGCATTCCTCTGCGAGCTGGTGGGATACCATCCAAGATAAACCTGCCAAGCGTTTTGTTATCAGCAGCCATTTCTCTTTCACCCTGAAGAACATTAATCTCCACGGATGTTTGGTTATCTGCAGCTGTGGAAAACACTTGTGACTTACTTGTTGGAATGGTTGTATTTCGCTCAATAAGTGGAGTTCTCACGCCACCAAGCGTCTCAAGTCCTAGCGTAAGTGGGGTGACATCAAGAAGTACCACGTCTGTAACGTCTCCACCAATCACACCTGCTTGAATTGCCGCACCAACTGCCACTACTTCGTCTGGATTAACACCCTTATGAGGAACCTTGCCGAAGAACTTTTCAACCTCTTGTTGAATCTTTGGCATACGAGTCATACCACCAACCAGTACCACATCACTTATTTCTTTAGCGGTAACACCTGCGTCTTTGAGCGCTTTTTTGACAGGTTCAAATGAGCGTTTCACTAACTCATCAACTAACTCTTCAAGTTTTGCTCTTGAGAGAGTAAGAGTAAGGTGCAATGGTTGTCCATCATCACCTTGAGTGATAAATGGTTGATTAATCTCTGTTTGTTGGGCACTTGAAAGCTCTATTTTTGCTTTCTCTGCTGCGTCTTTAATACGCTGTAATGCTTGTGGATCTTTAGAAAGGTCCTTACCTTGCTCACGCTTAAACTCAGCAACTATCCAATCAATAATTTTACTGTCAAAGTCATCACCACCAAGGAATGTGTCACCATTAGTTGCTTCTACTTCAAACACACCATCACCAATATCTAAGACTGATATATCAAAAGTACCACCCCCTAAATCGTAAACCGCAATGAGTTCATTTCCTTTTCGGTCAAGACCATAGGCAAGTGCTGCAGCGGTTGGTTCGTTCACAATGCGCTCAACAGTTAAGCCTGCAATTTCACCTGCTTGTTTAGTTGCCTGGCGCTGTGCGTCATTAAAGTATGCTGGTACGGTAATAACTGCTCTGGTAACGGTACCACCTAGATAACTCTCCGCATCTGCTTTAGCTTTAGCTAAAATTTTTGCCGAAACTTCTTGAGGAGTAAAATGCTTACCATCAATATCAACAACGGCCATGCCATCTTTACCTTCAGTAACTACGTATGACACATGTTTAATTGCTTCTTTAACCGCTTTATCATTAAACTTACCACCCATAAAACGCTTAACAGAGTTCACTGTTTTCTTTGGATTAAGCACCATTTGTCGTTTTGCAACGTCACCCACTGTCACATCTTCACCTTTAAATGAAACGATAGATGGATAGGTGTTTCTACCTTCGGCTGTAGCAATAATTTTGGGTGATCCACCCTCCATAACCGCCACTGCTGAGTTAGTGGTTCCAAGGTCTATACCAATGATTTTATTTGAGTTTGACATAGAATTTCCTCTCACAATGTACTAGTACGTATCTTATCTTTTTTGCCATTTTAGCAAACACATGTTATGACTGCAAGCAGTAAATGTGTTTGACTGCTAATTTAGTTTTTACTTCTAAAACTGACTGTTTTTTAGTCAAGTATCACCCGTGCAACTTGTACAACTTCATCGTGCAACATATAGCCATTTCGAAGTACTTTTGTGACAATTTCACCATTACCTGCAGATTCAACCGCCTCCATGCTGTTAGATTCAAATGGCTTTCCTAAACAATCCATCTTTTCTAAACCTTGCTCAGCTAGCACTTTCCAAAATTGGTCCACCACCATAGTAAGTCCAGGATCTTTTAGTTGCTGTGCCGCCATGTGTAGATGCTCTACTGGCTGCAAAAGTGAGACAACAAAGTCATGTGCTGCCAACTTGCTGCGCCGCACCATCTCCTCTTGGGTTCTACGAACCAAGTTTTGGTAATCAGCCAATGCTCTTTGCTCTTTAACCTGCGCCTGTGTTAACTTTTCTTCAAGCTGAGCAATCTGCATTTGCAACGTCTCAACTTCTGTTACTTCAGGTTGTTTTGTAACGTTTTTTTCTTCTTTTTTTTGGTTTTTAGAACCCACAGTAGCGTGCATATCTGTCCTTTATATACATCAAATCAATGGCCTATTTGGCACTACTCAACAATCTCACGAATCAATCCGCGTAGATACTTCATAACTGGAATGATATAGGGATAGTCAAAACGACTTGAGCCTAGTACTCCCACATGAATTGGCTTTTCATCAATCACAAATGACATGTGGATCATACCAATCGGTTCAAGATTTTTGTTGCCCAATTCTGGACCATAAATAACGTGAACAAGGTTTTCACTGGTGCCAGAAGTAAAAATTTCTTCTAATAACTTAATCTCTTCTGAAAGTTGCAATACATTTCTCATCACAGTGATATCAAAAAATTCAGGCATTTTTAACAAATTAGCGTAGCCAGCGTGGTATATCCGGTCATCATCGAGAATGGTTACCGCAAGTGCTTTTGATTTCTCTGCTAACACTTTAGTCATTTGGTACAGCAGTTCGTCAGTTTCATTTCTACTATTCCAAATTTTTTCTTTAGCAGAAACTTCATCTGCAACTGACAGCTCTTTTTCTTTCATGAGCTCATTAACATAAAGCTTCATGGCCAGTGGTGCTGGTATTCTACCTGCACTACTGTGACTTTTCTTAAGGTACCCTTGTTTCTCAAGGTATACCATTTCGTTGCGAATCGTAGCCGGGGATACACCAATAGTGTACTTTTTATCAATAGTCTCAGAACCAACTGCTTCTGCAGTGTTAATAAATTCTTCAATAATTGCACGAAGAATTTGAATTTGTCGCGCAGTAAGATCAATCATACCGGATTCCTTATTAGCAATAATAGCTACTGATTGCTAAATTGTCAACAAGACTCAAATAATGCTACACTATTTTGCACATGCACGTCACTAGATATCGACACGTAAATAGGATGAAGCTTATTGCCCAAGGACTCTTTTTCCTTGGACTTTTTTGTGTTGCCATTGTAGGAGCACTTCAAATTGATCAAGTACGCGAGTTTTTCTCTAAGGCGAGTGGTGAACCGGCAAACATAAAAGTAGCAGCCGACAAAATAATTGGACCTATGCCCAGACCTTGGAGAAACCTAGCACAAGGTGGTGAAGACCATGCCTGGCGAATTGGAGCACTCACTCCACAAGTCAAAGCGCTCCGTCCAACTTATATTCGCATAGACCATATTTATGATTTTTACGATATTGTTGGTGGCGCTCCTGGTAATTTAACCTTCAACTTTGCAAAACTCGACCTGGTTATCGATGACATTTTGGCTGTTGGTGCCAAACCCTATATTGCCCTTTCTTATATGCCTCCGGTTATTTCTTCTGGCGACATTGTAGCCCCACCAAAAAACTACAGTGACTGGCAGTTAGTTATCCAAAAAACAGTAGAACATATTAGTGGTACCAGAGGTATTAGAGACGTGTATTACGAAGTGTGGAATGAACCGGACTTATTTGGTGGCTGGAAATACTATGGTGATCGCAACTACATAACTCTTTACGACTATGCCGTTCGCGGTGCTGGTAATGCTCGGGGGGTTCAACCTTATAAAATTGGTGGACCAGGTATAACAGCGCTTTATAAGAACTGGTTTAAAGCATTGGCTGACCATGCTACTAAAACGGGAACTAGGTTAGACTTTTTTTCATGGCATAGATATAACCACGACATCGATCAATATCGTACTGATATGTCGGAAGCAAGAACATGGCTTAAAGGATATCCTAACCTTGAGGGTACTCTAGAATTACACATCACCGAGTGGGGACATGATAGTGAGAACGACCCAGGATACGACACTAACTATGGCGCAGCACACACTGTTGCTGGCGCAATTGAAATGGTGGGAATTGTTGAGCGCGCGTTTGTGTTTGAAATTCAAGATGGTAAAGACCCAAATGGCCAAGCAAAATGGGGCCGTTGGGGACTTTTTACTCATAATGACCACGGTGCAACAGCAAAACCTCGATACCATGGATTACGTTTGCTAGATAAAATTGGCAATCAACGTGTACAGTTGTTGGGCAAAGGTAGCTGGACAAAAGGTTTAGCAGCTAAAGATGATGCAGGTAACATTCAAGTAGTACTTTCCAACTTTGATAAAGCGGGTAAACATAGTGAGAACGTGCCCATAACAGTCACAGGCATTCCAACGGGAAGCTACACAATTACTAAAGAATTCCATACGGGACTGGTGCAATCTGGCGTTGTGGCAACATCAGAGTCACAGTTACAAACAACTGTCTCACTTGCACCTAACACTGTGGTGCTTGTTACCTTCAAGAAAAATTAATTTTTGAGTAAGGTATTAATAAGCTCTAGCATTTCCTTTTTGAATCTCTCTTTACTAAAACGCAGTGCATGAGCATAAATAGTTTTTCTACTAAACTGTTTTTTCTCAAACCTACCAAGAGCAGAAACCACTGAGGCAACTGTCAGATCCGTAAAGAAAAGTCCAGTCTTGTCTTCAATGACTGTTTCCATTGGCCCACCAGACTTATGAGCAATAACAGGTACGCCATGACCCATTGCTTCAACAGGTACTATGCCGAAATCTTCATCCTCTGCCGGAAAAATCAAAGCTTTTGCATTCTCATATAACCTATGTAATGTTGCATCATCTACCGACCCTTCAAAAGTTACGGTTGGTCCGGCAAGTTCTTGTAAGTACTCACTGCCTTTACCACTACCCACCACCTTGAGGGATAATCCTAACTGCGTGCAGGCTTGTATTGCGAGCTCAACATGCTTACTTGCTGCAAGTCTGCCTACATATAAGAAATACTCCCCTTTTATATCTCTGGGTGAGCTCTCTGGAACATCTACCGGCGGATACATTACTACAGAGTCTCTTCTGTAGAACTTTGTAATCCTTCGCTGTGTTTCCTTTGAGTTTGCAATAAAGTAGGGAACTTGTTGAGCAATCTTAAAATCAACTACTCGTAAATAATGGTTTAACAATGTACCAAAAAAACGAGTAAAAGGATTTTGCTTCCAGTTACTCATGGTTGTGTATCCATACAGTGATCGAGCTGGTGTATGACAATAACAAATGTGTATTGCCTTACTTGAGCCGTTTTCAGTTGTTACCGCTTTAGCAAAGTACGCATTTGAAGAAGAAATCACTACGTCATACTCAGATAAATCGAGCGCTTTAAAAGCCTGCGGTGCAAAAACGCGATATGGAGAAAAAAACTTTTTGTAAAACGGCAGTTTATTCATGTTGGTTTCACGAATATCCCAATCAGAGAACGAGCTCCAATGTATCCCCAACGCCTTAGCATCAACAAAAGCCGTGTACAGTGGGGCAGATGGAAAAAGCTCATGAAAAGCCTCTACAACTCGTTCAGCCCCACCATACTCACGAAGATAGTCATGCACGAGTGCAACTTTGAGTGTTTTATTTTTTGTAGCTGACATACCTAAAAGAGTGCTGCCTGCACTGATTCTTCAAACGCATCCGAGGGCAATAGTTGCACCAGTGATTTAAAGTCATATCTTTCAAAAAGCGCTGCGACAGCATCTTTATCATAGTCCGTTACTACACATTTTTTTAAAGTGAAATTAATTGGAACATGCACATCGATTGTTGCCAACTCTTTACTCAGGTATGCCATTTTCTTGTCTGCCAGCAGTTTTGTAAGCACAGAACCCTTTAGCAGTGGATGTGTAATTCCACCCGTCGATACTTGTTCAACTGTTTCATACAAGTTTTCTACTGTGCCAAATGCTTCAATTAGTTTTTGAGCAGTAACCTTGCCAATGCCAGCTACACCTGGAATATTATCTGAGCTGTCTCCCATCAGTGCTTTTAGATCTGGCACTTGTTGTGGTGTGACGCCCATTTTTTTAACTACTTCAGCTTGGAAGTATTCGGTGTCTTTCGACCACTTATTACCAGGAATCCACACCGAGACATCATCAGTAACAAGCTGGAGTAAATCCTTGTCACCACTCACAACCGTAGTTAGTACCCCATCATCTGCGGTCTTTTCTTTGTTTTGCCCTGATATATATGTAGCAATAGACCCAATTAAGTCATCCGCTTCTATACCTTCTTGTTCAAATGTTGGAATGTTAAGCGTCGTAACTAATTCTTTAATAAGTGGGATTTGTAATTTTAGATCGTCGGGCATTTCTGGTCTATGAGCCTTGTACTGTTCAAATGCCTCTGCCCGCTTTGTCTTACCCTTATGATCGAAAGCAACAGCGATATATGCCGGCTCAAAATCACGAATAACGGTTAGCATAATGCGCGAAAAGCCATACAGAGCATTTACCAACTGGCCGTCTGGTGAAGTTAACTCTGGAAAGGCGTGATACGCTCTATAAATGAGTGCGTGGCCGTCAAAAATAATAAAACGAGTTCGAGAAATTCGTTCTAACTCTTTCTCATAAGCATGGGTAGTGATCATTTTTTTGCAGTTTTTGGTGCTTTTGTCGCCATCAATGTTTGATACTCAAACTTTGCTTTTGGCATATTCATTAGTTTAGCAAATTCATCGGCATCTAACGACTCAACTTCAACGAGTTTCTCAGAAACCGCTACTAGTTGCGCATGGTATTTTTTGAGAACAGATACTGCTTCTTTATAACCTGCTTCTAAAAACTCTGATGTGCGTTGGTCAACTTTTTCTTGGAGGGCAGCTGAAATCTTTTGTGGCTCTCCCCAACCCTTGCCATAGTCTGTTGTTTCATACAGTGGAGAAAGGTTCATCGGGCCTAAATCACTCATGCCATACTCGGTAACCATTGCTCGAGCAATACGGGTAGCACGTTCAATGTCACTGCTTGCTCCTGCTGTTAACTCTTTGAATATCAACTCTTCAGCAGCTCTTCCACCCATGAGTACTGCAATTCTATCTATCAATTCAGACTTAGTAGTCTGCAATTTATCTTTTTCAGGCGGGGTTAAAGTAAAGCCAAGTGCACTACCTCTGGAAATAATTGAAATTCTATGTACTGGATCGGCATGAGGTGAAGTATGAGCTACCAGTGCATGACCAGCCTCATGGTACGCCGTCATTTCACGCTCGTGGACGTCTTGTAACCTTCGCTTGCTTGGACCCATCTTTACTTTAAGTGACGCTTCTTCAATATCTTCCATGGAAATGTGTGTGCGCGTTTCTCTGGCAATAGCAATGGCTGCCTCGTTAAGCATGTTCTCAAGATCAGCTCCCGAAAAACCAACTGTTCTTTTTGCTACACGTTCCCAATCTAAGTCCTCAACAAATGGTTTACCTTTAGCATGGATGCTTATAATATATTTGCGTTCTTCCAAATCTGGTAGTCGAACCATAACCCTACGGTCAAATCTACCAGGGCGAATAAGTGCAGGATCAAGCATGTCACCACGATTAGTTGCAGCCATCACAATCACTTTGTCATTTTGAGTAAATCCATCCATTTCAACCAAAATTTGGTTAAGTGTTTGCTCACGCTCATCATGGCCACCCATGTTTCCTTGACCGCGCATTCTACCAATAGCATCAATTTCATCAATGAAAATAATTGAAGGAGCAATTTTCTTTGCGGTATCAAACAAATCTCTTACACGAGAAGCTCCAACACCTACCAACATCTCCATAAATTCACTACCAGCGATTGAAAGAAACTGCACGTTTGCTTCACCAGCAACTGCTCTGGCAAGTAATGTTTTACCGGTACCAGCTGGACCAACTAACAACACACCTTTCGGAGTTCTGGCACCAACTTTTTCGTACTTTTTTGGATTCTTTAAAAAGTCTACAACCTCTTCCAGTTCTTTTTTTGCCTCATCCATACCACCCACATCAGAAAACTTCTTGTTCTGTTTACCCTTCACAAATAGCTTGGCTTTGCTTTTGCCAATGCCCATAATGGCATCAGGACCACCTCGGGCTTGGCGAAACAGGAATAAAAAGAACACCACCATTAATAAAATAGGTACAACACCAATTACCAAATCCCAGATATAGGAAGAGAGTGACAAGTCTTCAACAACAACATCAGTTTTTGCTAAGTCAATATCTGCTGCAGATAACACATCAACTACAGAGGACCCCGCTTCTTTGCGTGTGATTTTTTTGCTACCATCGCCATAAATGGCAGTAACCTCTTCACCACGTACTTCCACCTTAGTTACTTTTTCATCACGGACATCGGTAACAAACTGACTAATACCAATTTTTTCTGGTCCGCCACTGCCGGAAACTATGCTCATCACATAAGGCAAAAAGAGCACAGCTATTAACACAAATAATAAACCTTTGCCAAACAAATCACCGGGATTAAAACTTAACTCAAACCGCTTAACAACTGGTTTCTTTGCATTTCCATCTTGAAGTGGTGTTCCTACAGGCTTCTTATCTGTACTCATGGTGGGCATTATAATGGATAAAAACTAATTATCCCAGACCAATTTCTGGCTGGTTAACGAACAACTACTCCTGGTGCAACAGTTTTCTCTGGAAGTAACAACACTGCTTCATCACCGCCTGCTGCTAGTAACATTCCTTGGCTGGTAACACCTCGTAGCACTCTAGGCTCCAGGTTAGCCAGATATATCACTGTTTTACCAACCAGCTCCTCTGGTTGATACCACTGTTTAATACCAGCTGCCACTGTTCTCTCGCCTAACTCGCCCACATTGAGCGTTACCTTCAGTAATTTGTCTGCGCCTTCAATGGGTTCACAAGCTAAAACAGTTGCCACACGAATATCTAATTTAATAAAATCATCATACGAAATACTTGGTTTTTGTGATTGTGTATCTTCCATACTTGCTTTCTAACGCTATCGAAGTCCCATTGCTGTGCGAACTTGGGTAACTGTTTGTTGTGCTAATTCCTGTGCCCGCTTGGCTCCATCTGCAATGACAGTGTCAACAAATGCTACATCAACTTCTAGTTCTTCTCGCTTTGTCTGTATTGGTTTGAGCATTTCAAAGATTGCTTGTGCAAGTTGTTCTTTTAACTTGCCATATTTCACACCTGATCCCAAATACTCGGCTTCATACATCTGTTGAGTTGGCTTGCCTTCAATAAGCCCAACAAGCTTAAATAAGTAAGCCACCCCACCTTCTGTCGGTACCTCACTACCACTACCGCTATCGGTGGGTGCCTTCTTAAGTTTTGCTAAAATTGTGTCAAGACTATCAGTTAAATTAATTGCACTACCTTCAACAGTTTTGCTCATTTTGCCTGATCCTAGAAGGGATGGCACGTACTCGCCTTCCGTAGCAAACCGAACAGGCTCTGGAAATGACATCCCATACTCTGCATTCATTTTCCTGGCAACTTCTCTTGCAATTTCTAAGTGAGGTTCTTGGTCTGTGCCAACGGGCACCAAAGAAGCTTGATAAATCAACATATCTGCAGCCATCAGCAAAGGATAATTGAGTAATGCCATAGTGGCATGGTCTGGGTGCTGTTTAACTTTATCTTTAAACGTTGGCAAGTGTTGCATCCGTGCAATGCTCATTACTGACGAAAAATAAAAGGCCAACTCAAGGTGTTCTGGCACCATGCTTTGTTGAAACAAGATACTTTTTTGAGGATCAAGCCCTACAGACAAATAATCAATAATTACTTGTCTGCGGTCTTTGGTAAGTTCGGTGACACTGTAAGGAGTTGTAAGCGTATGCACATCTGCAACCATGTAGATTGTTTCAAGGTCATCTCGCTCTTGAAGCGCAAGCATACCTTTAGCTGCACCAAGATAATTACCTAGGTGTAATCTCCCCGTTGCGCGCATGCCAGAAAGTACTCGTTGTTTCATAAATCCTTCCGCCCAATTATACCAGCCTTCAGGTACAAAAAAGAGACGGGGTTGTGGGCCGTCTCTCTTTCCATTTTCACTGATGTGTTACAAGATTACAACTCTTCAATTTGAATATTTGGAGTCATCTCTGGAGCTTCAATAAGCTTTAAGTACTTCTCCGTTGTTGTAATTCTCTTGTGACCAACCAACTGTGACACATACACAAGTGGTGTGCCAGCTTTAAGTTGCTCGATTATGAAGGTATGGCGAAGGTCGTTGACCTTTGCATCCTTAATACCAGCAAGTCTAAAGTATCTATCGATTGCAGTTCTAATGTTTCTTACCAAGAAAGGTCTGCATGTTTTGGTTAAAAACACCGTCTTTTCTCTGGCACGTGGTCTAATTTGCAAGTAGTCCATAAGTGCATTCTTTGCAGCATCATTGAGAGGGACTTTACGAGCTTCTCTAGAGTTTTGTGCAGAAATAATAATAACGTTGCGGTCAAAGTCTACTTCGTGGAGTTGCAATGCTGCTAACTCTGAAATACGCATACCAGTTTGAAGCAGTACTTCAACAACGGCATACATACGTGAGTCACCTCTGCAAGCGTCTCTTAATGCACGGTACTCAATTTTAGTAAGCACTCTTGGAGGTGTTAAGTCATACTTTGGATGAGTAATAACTTCTGCAGGGTTTTGGGTGAGCGAACCCTGTCCAATAAGGTATCTAAAAAAGGCTTTAATAGAGTTGATTTTGCGAGAGATAGATTTACCAGTATAGCGCTGCTTTTTAAGCACTTCTTTGAACTCATTAATATCCACGTCAGAAACCTCATCTACATGAGCTTTTCCACGCTTAGAGACAAAGTCGAGCAACTGCTCGATGTCTTTACTGTAAGCTATCACTGTTGCATGTGCTTTGCCCGCATCTTTAAGACTTTGGGTAAAAAGTGCATGTGCATCTGATAACGTTTGTTGCATATTCAAGAACCTTATACTACGTACAACTTATTACTTCTTGGTATACTGTTACTACTACAC
>CAZMZI010000006.1:0-9993 GCA_964570775.1 uncultured Pseudomonadales bacterium
TGTTATACGGCAGACTATGTTGGTGAACTTACGCCGAGCTCAGAAATTCAAGATATTGCATACTATACTTACGCTCAAAGAGATATAGTTGGTCCTGTGGATCAAATTATTTTTGACGACTTAAAAAAGAAAAATCTCATCGACTAAAGGTATGGATACTTTTATTGGTAGTTAGAAACTTGAACTATGCTCACCCTCTACCTCATTCGCCATGGTGAAAAGCAAAAAGCTACTCCAGATCCAGAGCTTACTGATGTTGGTCACCACCAAGCTAAAAAAACGGGTGAGTTTCTTTTAGCAAGGCCAATCACCCAAATAGTAGCTAGTCCAATGATTCGTACCCAACAAACAGCAGCTTACATTGCAACTGCACTTGATTTGGAAATACTCTCCGATGCTCGATTAAAAGAAAGAATGGACTACGGTGATTACAAACAAACAACCTTTGATGCATTTGTGAAAGAATGGAAGAAGGCAACACAGCACAGAGACTACACGCCTCAGTGGGGTGATTCCTCACTAAGCACAGGAAAGCGAATTACTCATCTTATTGAAGAAATCGACGAAGAAAGACATAAACATGTTGCTTTGGTAACACATGGTGGGGCAATTGCAGATTTTTTAAAATATATTTTTGACATGGATGTCATAACTCAAAAGTTGCCAAATGCATCACTACAAAATGATCTAAATATCAAGGAATGTTCAATTACCACTGTGGTGAAAAAAGGAAAAGAGTACGAACTAAGTGAGTGCCACTTTCTATCACACTTAGAATAATGCATGATATATGCAGTATGGATATTTCCCAGATAAAAAGTGGTATTGGAGTTATCGCAGTTTTTTTAGTGTTTGTTGGGTATGTACCCTACATTAAAAACGTAGTAAGTGGTAAAACCACACCACATATTTACAGTTGGTTTTTGTGGGGGTTTGTAACTGCACTAGCTTTTGCTTTACAAATAAGTGATGGTGCTGGAGTTGGTGCGTATGTGACGTTAGCAGCAGCAAGCATGTGCAGTTTGGTTGCTGTTTTGGCGTTACTAAAAAAAGGAAAAAAAGATATTACTGCCTTGGATACCTTTTTTTTGATACTTGCATGTATCTCTGTCTTTTTCTGGTTAGTTGCTAAGCAGCCCTTCGTTTCTGCAGTACTGGTAACACTTACTGACTTGTTAGGTTTTGTGCCAACCATACGTAAATCATGGAACAAACCATACTCTGAGACACTTTCATTTTATTTGCTTAACACGTTTCGATTTATATTAGCTGTTATAGCCTTACAACAGTATTCAGTGATTACTGCACTGTACCCAATCACCTGGTGTGTTGCTAATGGATTATTTGCAGTACTGTTATATGTTCGTAGAAAAAATGGTACGATACATGCTCATGCTTAACTTAAGTCCTTGGCAACTTATTTTCTCAACTATTCTTTTTTCTGTACTTTTCTTAGCATTTCACAATGCGTACAAAAAATACTGGTGGAGTTCTGTCATTATTATTTCCCTCTGTTTTCTGGGTACTTATGCAGTGGCAACCACACCACAACAGTGGATACTGTTTATTATTGGTAGTTTGATAAATGTGGTGTTTGATACGGTTGCTGTGTACAGAAAAAAGTGGAGATATAACACGCACCATGGCTATGTGTATTGGGCTGGTCCTGGGTGGGGCGTTGTGACAGTTATTGTGCATGCACTTGCAGTAACAGCAAACCTTAGCATGTTGATCTTTTTAACAGTGGTAGCTGCACTTATTTTGTATCAGCGCAGAAAACTAGAGTTCTCTAGACATAACTATAGTTGGAGAACCACCTGGATACCTTTTGCACTTGCTGCAGCAGTACTGTTACCAAAACTATTTTTTGTATCTGTCTCAATTGGGATTATCTTAGAGTACTTTGCAGTAACACTGTTTAAAACCTGGTGGTATGAAAAACCAATTTTTTTACACATTGGTATTGGCTATGGCATGCTCATGGTACTGATCGACTTAAGTATGCGGTTTTTTGGCAGTAGTCTGCACGCAATACAGTCACTGTACATCGTGGCACTTTTGGGATTTTTTGTAGTTGAGTACTGTATAGCTATAGACAAAGCTAAGGGTTTAGCTTTGCTGAATGTCATCACTAGTAGGTTGGGAAAGTACCATATACCTGCCTAAAAAAAGTAGGGATGCAAAAGTGCTATACTAATTTTGTACTTTATTTTTTACAAAGGAATGAATGAAAAAACAGGTGTTTCCACCAATTACTACGATAGCAGCCGATGCGTGGCATGTGGTGAGTGGCAGGTTACTCCAACTAGTTGGACTTGCATTTGGAAGCAGCTTTTTAAGTATTGTTGTCTTTGGTTTGGGTACGGTTATTACGCTCATGTTGGGAGCAGTAAACATTGATTTTTCACTCCTCAAAAATATTAAAGCAGATCCACAAGCCAGTGTTGAATTGATGCAAAGTTTGGCAGAAAAATGGCCAATGTTGGGAGTGGGTTTTGGTATAACCGTGCTGATTACTACCATTATTGGATTATTAGTACAAATAGTACTTATTCGTTTGTTAGGAGAGAAAAAGCAAGTGTCACTGGGTGAATCTATCACAAAAGGGCTTCCTCTACTTTTGCCACTCTTCATTACACAGATTGTTGTGTCGCTGCTTTCAACTGGTGGCATGTTTGTGCTGTTTGTACCGGGTTTGATTATTAGCTTGTTGCTCTCATTTGCGCAGTATGAGTTGGTACTACAAGGCGAAGGAGTTGTTGCATCACTAAAGAACAGTATCCGCATTGTATCTTCACACCTAGGTACCATTCTGCTCTATATGCTTGCGTTTGGATTTATGTACGTCATTATTTTTTATTTCATTCCAAACGTTATCGCTAAAGTTGATGAGTCATCTGGCATCATGGTAATGATGCTCCGTTTTGTTGCCAACTTGTTAATTGGTTGGTTTGGCGCTGCATTTAATATCCAAATGTATATGCAGGCTCGAAAACTTACTAATCTTAAGAAACCTTCGAGCTTAGTTTGGATACTCTTGATATCTTTAGTTGGCTATCTTATTTTTGGTTTTATCGTCCTTGGAGTAGCCAAAGCATTCAAGTCTCAAGGGTTACTGGATAGAATAAAGCAAGCCTATCAGCAAGAGACTGCTGCTCCCATTACTCGTGTTCCCTCATCTTGCGGTGTTGCTATACCTCATCCTGCAACAACTACTGGCGAGGGTGAAGAAACTCGTAAATGGTACTATGAGGAACATTCACTTACCTCAGACAGTTTTGTGGTGTTAGATGAAGATGTACATCCACGAAAGTTTACGCTTGGAGCATATATGAGGTATGCAACAGAACCATTTGCAGAGGACACTAAGAACTTCTCAACAGATGTCCCTACCGTACTTATAAAATGTACCCAAAATCCAAACAAACTTACCTTAGATGAGTTTGCAGCTTTAGCAGCAGCTAATACTGAGCGTACTATTACATTAGGTAAGAAGGGCCGTTTTGGTGAAGTTCAAACAGTATTTGTCGAAGTTGGTATCCCTAACACTGATCAAAAAGAACGTGGCTTTTTGGCTGTGAGTGAAGATGGGAATAGACTCATGTACATTACCAGCTGGAGTGCAGAACCAAGTGATGTTGATGCACAAATAACCAAAACGGATACAGACTTTATTGTGGCTAACTTACTATACAGAGAAGTACCTGTTGAGTTACCAGAGCCTCAGGTACAAAAGACACAACCAGCTGCAGCAAAAACGAGTACTGGTAGTGGCAGTGGCTGTAAGCAACTAACTATTAGCCAAGGTGAGTTTGCCTCTAACAAATGTTATTCCACCAGTGACTACAATGAGCTGTCGAACTATATTCGTCAGTTTGACACTAACGCTTTTAACTACAATGGTGCAGTTGCACAAGCTAATGTGACTTGTAATGGGTTTACTGAGTCTTTTAAGCAACAGTGTGAACAATCTAAAGCTGACATGAAAAAGTATGAAGAGGCAATGAATGGATTTAGGGTGGCAATTAATGCGGTGATTGCCAGGGGAAAGTAAATTTTTACTTGGTTTGGTATAATGCCTGACTATGTCAGGATTATATGGACATTTTGGACGTGAAGCACAACCTGTTAAGTATGCAGGTAGTGGTTTGGATGCCTTGGAAGCATGGGCTACAGAGCAGGGTAAACTTAAAGGGTTGAGAGACGAAAAAGGTAGAAGCAAGGTTGGGATAGCAGTATTAGATCATAATGAGAACAACTGGCTGTTATTAAAAGATGCACTAGAAGAAAATGAAACTCTAGAAGCTTGGTTGATTAACAAACAACTTGTGGATGGTACTAGTAGTAGTTATGTTATGGAGTACACTGCGCATGGTGGTGAGGCTGGAGTACAAGATTATTTGGCTCCTATCGTATCATTACCAAACGTAGTTGGAAGTGCAGTAGGGTATATTTCCACTTATCTTGAGGAAACTGGCCAATCAAACCCAGAACAAAATAGCGGTGATGGCATGTATTTTATTCATGTTATTTCTCAACTTTTGTCAGAATGTGACTCGGCTTTGGATTATGTGAATGTTTTTACTGATTTAGCAAGGTTGGAATATTCATTACATTCCGTATTTTTTTTGCCAGAAACAGATCAATTGGTTTTAGTGCGTTCACGTGAACACGCTGACAGATTGGGTGCTGAACCTTATCTCTGGTTTGCATATACACTAGATGGCATTGTTTTTGCCAGTAGACCAGAATCTATTACAATAAATTATCCTGATGCAGTAGTGCAAGAAGTTGCAGAAGAGCAGGTGTTGATATTTGACTTACAGTAACATTATTGTGTTAAGTTCAGTACTTCTTGATTACAATTTGCCTTAGGTACATACACCCCCACAGAAGTTTGATTACCATCGTTGTAGTATTTTGACTTTTCATCCCAGAACCTTTCAGTGCCAGCAAGCTGATAATCTCTAGCAATGAAGTACACTGGCACAGAGCTGGTGAGACAAGAATATGAGGCAAGTTCTGGCATCATGGTTTGGTCGAAAATGCTCACTTGTTGTTGTGGTGAAGCATGAAATGAGTAAAAAACCATGCTTTCAGGATTACCGGCATCAGACCTAACTAAGATTCGTGCAGGTTTGTGCTGTATCTCCTTTTTAATTGCGTTTACAGCTTGCTGGCTAGCAAAGCCAGAGTTCCAATTAACAAAGTAAGACGCGTATAGGCTATCATTGAGTGTTACCTGTAAAGTGTGTAAGTAGGTTTGTGGCAATACTCGCATCACACTACCAGCAACTAAAATGAGACTCACACATGCTAAAGCAAGTCTCTTTGTAATTATTGTATGATGCACCATTTTTCCAAGTACATATGCCAAAACTGGCACTACGAGCACCAGAGCACTCACAATATACCTAGGTTGCAAAACTCTGTAAGTAAGTATGTGTGCTGTGCACAAAAGAACAAAAAAAAGTATAAGTTCTTTGAATTTATTTTTTGAGTTACTAGTTACTTTTTTCCAAAAAAGAATTGGAATGATAATAGCCGGTGTAAGATATCCTATGCTTGTTTTGATAACCTCTACACTGTTACGTACCCAACTTTTAAATGGAAATTGCAGTAGTTCAGCCAGTGTAAATGTATATCTACTATTCTGTTGCAAAGAATCAATAAAACTAGGTTGAAGTACTAATGGCAGTAAAACAAATGAGGTATAGAGGAGCGAGTACAAAAACCACAAGAGTGTTGAACGCATCAGCTTTGGTTTACTACTACAGTGCAGTAGTACCAGGGCAATAGTAGGAATAAAAAGTAGCACTAAACTGGTTTTAATCCAAACTCCCAAACCGATAATTACACCTAGCACAAGGCTAGATTTACCATCTGGATTTGTTAAAAACCAGGTGAGTACGATATAGAACCACACTGTATATGCAGTACTTGCAGACTCAAAGAGTACTTGGGAATCAAAAAAAACAAACAGTGGGAGAGTTAGGTACAAGATGGTTGCTAGCAATGAGACTGATTTTTGCTTTGTTACTGAAAACGTAAGATGCCACACTCCAAGGCCAGTAAGAATACTAAAACTGGCAGTAGTAAACCGACTGATCCAAAGCAAATGCGCAAACCAAGTTTGTGTGACGCCAATAATCCACAATACTAACGGTTGTTTTCCATCGAGCTGTGAAAAGAACGCAAAGCCATCCCAGTGTACTGACCGCCATGCCCAGTCGATGTATATTGATTCATCATTAAAAACAGGAAGTTTTGTTAAGAAAAAGTATCTAAAAAAAACAAAAAAACCAACCAGCATCAAAAGCCAGTTTTTACTACAAAAACTTATGCTCTTTTTTTTGAGGTTTTGTAGTGAAGTCCGCATAGATAAGCACTAAAAGTTAGCAAGCCGATAAGTGAACTAATCTTGCTTCCTGTCCGAGCAGGAGTATCACCAGTATAGAAAACTTTGATGGTATGTTCGCCAGCTGTAATGGGGATTAAGATTCTACCTGGAAATTCAGTATCGGTGTGCAGTATCTCAACTTCCTTTCCGTCAACAGTTGCATGCCAACCAGGGAAGTAGGAGGTTTTCTGAATAACAAATCCTGACTGTGAGCTAGATACCGTGTACTCCATTTCAGTTCCAACCCAGTTTACTATTGATGCTGTGCCGGATTGAGTAGGTTGTGATTGTCCTGTGGTTTCAAATGCTAGTTGATCTTGAGCTCTTACCACTAAAGGTTCAACCAGTCGTAAATTTTTATGGTTGTCAAAACCGCGAGGTAAGAGGCCATCGTAGTTTTGGGTAATGTCACCAAACTGCAGCCAGTCTTCAAGGGGTTTAGAAAAGTGCCCTCTTGGGGTTGTCCAAAACAGGAATGCAAACACGGTTTGCGCAATGATAAGCGCCGTAAAGAAAAGCTCAATTTTTTTTACCCCAAGACTTTGTGTATCTATATAAAGTAAGGTGATTATCATTCCAATAGTTGGTACCCAAAGTAACAGCCAAGGAAACTCTATCATGGCAATAAGCTTTGAGGCTTGCCAGAGTGGAAAAGAAAATGGCAGTACAAACAAGGTGGTGAGTAGTGAAACACCAATCCAAAAGTATGTAGACGTTTTATTTGCTGTTTGTTTCTCTTTGTGCGATTTATGCACATACCAAAGGCTGATCATCAGTAAACCTACAACAGCAGGTCCCAGGAAGGTTGGGACTGGTCTTTGTTGCCAAATGTAGCAGTACTGTCCACAATCCCACAACATCCACACTAAATCGGTAGCACGTATAAAATGTTGCGAAACTTGAGTAAAAGTTGAACCAGCTACTTCAATTAGCTGTGTTTCTAGCAGTGCTGGAATCCAATAGAAACTTGTTGCGATTACAGCAAAGATAAGTGGCAGTAGCGTATACACAAAGGTTTCTTTACTTTTTTTTGTTGTAATCCCTTGATACATTGCCCAACTAAAGAGTAGTGGTAAGGCTACCATGAGGGAAATATGGTGACTGGTAATAAGGGCAATGGTGGTAACTAAAATGAGAAAGCTGTTGAAAATATCTTGTTTGGCTTTTGTAACAAATGCCAAAGACCAGGGAAGAATACTCAAAAAAAGCAGTTCAGCAATGGCACCTCTAATGGTGAGAGTGAGTAAGTAGTATGGACTTAACACATAGAGCAAAGTAGCAAGTAGCGCTAGACGAGCGTTTTTCTGTATTTTTAAACTTAAGTAGTACGTGCCTGAAATTGCCAGGAGTACTGAAAATGCACCTAAACTATTAAGTGATAGCTCAACACTATTTGTGATGGCAAAAAAGAATGAACCAAGAAGATATGGTAATTGATAGCTATAAATAAATACTGGGTATCCAAACCCATGATTCATGTTTGGTGCCCACTGTGGTGGAAACTGGCCTTGCTTTAAAGCTAAATAGTAATTGGCAAGCCGTACTCCATGGACTTCTATATCATGTCCCGTAGGAAGCTGGGTGGACATGTAAGGAAGTACTAATTTAACCAGTACTACGCCCAAAACAACCAAACTCACTAGGTATTTTTTTAACAAACTAACGTTGTGCATGTCTTTGTAGTCCAGCTACTATTGAGTAAGGGAATGTTCCAACCAGTGTGTTGTAATCTTGTACTTGGAGCTGATACCGAGACATGCTTTCTTGTAGCAATGTGAGCTCTTTTTGAACAACGTTTTCATATGAGGGCAGCGTGTGGAGTTTATCAACGACACCTTGATAGCACGACAGTTGTTGCTGTTGGAGTGCTAGTTTCTTACACTCAGCTGCAGTACTTAGTATCAGTTCTTTGGTACTCTTTTGTTCTAGATAGTCTTTGTCTTCTTGAGAGAGTGAATAGTGCGGTAATACTGCCCAAAGTTCAAGGTAGCTTAACTCGACCGTATGCCACTGATTTTGGATGTTAGTTCCTAAGAAGGTAAGTCGTTGGTTGGTATCAACTGTCCAGAAGAGTAGCAGAAAAAAAAGAGTTATTGTGACAACTGGTATCCTGTTATCTTCTTTGTTCTTTTTTTGCCAAAAAGTCCACATATGTACACTCTAGCACAGAAACGTATTCTTGTTTGCTATACTACATTTATATGCGTTTTTTACGTCCAACACCACCAAAAAATTCTAGGCCAACTATACCCACAACCTTTGGTGAAAAAAGGGCCCAAGATTTACAAAACAGGTACGAGAAAGCTCAAGCTGAACGACAGAAGTTAGTGAGGGCTCAGTATGCAAGTGAAGGTGATCTAAAAGAAACGTATGCCCAAAAGGCATTCCAAACTGAGAGAAAAATTGATACACTTGCTGCGCAACTAAAACCAGAAGAAAATACGTAACCATACGCCTATGCAAGACCAACACGTAACCTGTCCCAACTGCGGGACCAGTATTCCAGTAACAAAAATGCTTACAGAAGAATTGGAGCAGAAGTTAAAGCTAGACTTAGAAGCAGAAAAAAAGAAGCTGTGGGTGATTGCTCAACAAAAAGCAGCTGAAAAACAAAGCAAAATGGTTGGTGAGTTGGAGGAGCAGTTAAAAGAAAACACCAAGAAACTTGCAGAATCCGAAAAGAACGAACTTGAATTACGTAAAAAATCGAGGGAACTTGAAGAACGTGAAAAGAAGATAGAGCTAGAGTTGGCTCGAAAAATTGATGAAGAACGGGTAAAAATTTCTAACCAAGTTAAGCGAGAAGAAGGTGAACACCAACGGTTGAAGCTTCAAGAAAAAGATAAACAGTTGGATATTATGCGCAAGCAAATTGACGATTTAAAACGTAAGGCTGAACAAGGGTCAATGCAAATACAAGGTGAGGTGCAGGAAAACGACTTGCTTGAGTTACTTACAACCACATTTATGACCGATGAAATAAGTGATGTGGCAACAGGTGCTAAAGGTGCCGACTTGGTTCAGAAAGTAAATGCAAAAATGGGTACTCAAAGTGGCACTATCATTTGGGAGTCAAAAAATACAAAAGCATTTAGTGAAGCTTGGATATCTAAGTTAAAACATGATCAGGGATTGGTTAAGGCAGACATTGCAATTTTGGTAACACAGGTACTTCCCGAAAATATGGTGGGGTTTGGACTACGAAACGGTGTGTGGGTGGTTTCATATACTCACATCATTCCACTTGTTCATGCACTACGTATTCAGTTAATTGAAGTTGCCAAAGTAAAGCAGTCTTTGGTGGGTCGAGATGAAAAAATGGATTTGTTATATAAATATTTATCTGGAGCTCAGTTCAAGAACAGAGTTGAAAATATTGTTATGGCTTTTGTAAGTATGAAGGATGACTTGGAAACTGAAAAACGCTCATTAACGAGAATTTGGGCCAAGAGAGAAAAAGAACTAGAGAAAGTAGTGTTGAGTACTTCTAATATGTATGGAGATCTACAGGGAATTATTGGTGCAAGCTTACCAGCAATTGAACAACTTGAATTATTAGGTGATGGACACACTGAATTAGAAAAGCTTGCGAG
>CAZMZI010000006.1:10093-16670 GCA_964570775.1 uncultured Pseudomonadales bacterium
GATGAATTTCAAGATACTAATGCATCACAAAATAGAGTAGTTGATTTGTTACTTAGTTATTGGGGTGAAGCTGCAAATTTATTTGTAGTAGGTGATCCACATCAATCAATTTTTCGTTTTCAAGGTGCTTCTGTAGAAAACATGTTGGGATTTTTGGAGAGGTATCCAACAGCAACAAGTATCGCTTTAGAAAAAGGATATCGTTGTCCACAAATTATGTATGATGCAGCTCACGCACTAATTAGTAATAATGCTGCCTCCGTATCTAGCTTTATAGTTGGAGAAGAAGCTCAACATAGGGTCCAAAAAGCCGTAACCACTAAGTTAGTATCAAGCAGTACTGAAAAAGGTGCCTTGGAAGTATATGAGGCACCAACAGTGGCACATGAGGTGGCGTTTATAGTTTCAAAAATAAAATTACTTCTAAGTAGCAATGTTACGCCAGAAAAAATTGCTGTGCTTTATAAAAACCACAGTGATGTAACGGAGCTAGTTGCTGAGTTGGTGAACGAAGCTATACCATGTAAAGCTGACATTGGTGATTCTATTTTTGATGATTCCTATATTTTGCAACTACTTGCGCTTTGTGAGCTCATTGCAAGTGTTAGCACAACATTTGATGATGGTTTACTCTTTAAAGTGCTTTTGTATGATTGGTTAGCACTAGACAGAAGTACGGTGTTTATTCTGCAACGTGCCTCAGTTGCTGGAAAGATTGATTTAAATGTATTCTTGCGAAAAGATGCAGTTGTTTTGTCGCAGGAGTGTGGTGTAGATGTTGGGCAAGTATCAGCAATGCAAACTGTTTTAAGAAAACTAGAGTTTTGGCATGCACAAGCATATACAAAGTTGTTCCATGTTTGGTTTAGTGAGCTTATTTCTGATACACATGAACAGGGTTTTGGATTCTTTAATTGGATTGCAACAAAGGTTGAAAATAAGCAGCACATACTTGCACTGACTAGTTTGTTTGAAGAAGTAAAAGCATGGGTAACTCAAGATGCTTCATTTACAGTATTCTCCTTTTTAGATGCCGTTGCTGTAATTCGTAAAAATGCGTTGCCACTTAAAGTACAAGCACTCTCACCAGTTTTAGGTGCAGTTTCTATTTCGTCGGTGCATAAAGCAAAGGGGCAAGAATGGGATCATGTATTTGTGATGAGACTCCGGGACAAAAAGTGGGGAAACGCACGAAAAAAGACTGATATTCCATTGCCGGCAAGCATGTTGCGTTTTGTAGATGTTGAGCATACAGAAAAAAATGAAGATGACAGGCGGCTTTTTTATGTGGCAATAACGAGAGCTAAGAAAGCAACCTATCTTAGTTATCCGCAGGCACACACCGTTGGTGGTAGTACGAGTAGTTATGTTAAAAGTATGTTTTTAACCGAGATTAGTGAATATACTGCTCCCATTATAGCCAGTGAATCTGCAAACGTTGATGAGCTTGTTATGCAGAAGAAACTTAGTATCCCCATTGTTGGTCCCACCATATCTTCACAAAAAGAGCGTGCATTTTTTGCATCACTTGTTGGTGACTTTAAGTTGTCGGTCACCGCACTAAATGCATACTTAGAGGATCCTAAAAAATTTGTTTGGCAATCATTATTACGAGTGCCAAAGGTAAAAGAGGGGTACTTAAGTTATGGTACAGCAATGCACGCCGCACTAGAGTCTTGGTACAAAAAGGTTCAACCTGATGGGAAGGTACCAGACAAGTCATATTTACTTACTGGATTTACTATGGCGTTACAACGTGAAACATTGCTTACTGAAGAGAAAGAAAGATGGCTGGACAAAGGCACACGAATTTTAGAACAATACCATTCAGCACACAGTGTAGTACAAAAACCGGTTGCAACAGAGTTTATATTTGGATCGCATTCTAGACCAGTTGTGTTGGAGTCTACTGTAGATCCCATTACGGTTGTTGGTAGGGTTGATAGGATTGATTTGCTGGACGCCAATAAAAAACAGGTACGAGTTGTTGACTATAAAACGGGAAAGATCAGAACTAAAAATGATATTGAAGGTAAAACAAAAACAAGCCAGGCTAAGTTAAGTTCACGTGAGTTACAGTTACCAGAATCTATTAGAAGCAGCTATAAACGGCAGTTAGTTTTTTACAAAATGTTGGCCGAACTCGATCCTTCATTTCCTTATACGGTGTCAGAAGTAGCTTTTGAGTTCTTAGAGCCAAAGGAAGCTGGAGGATTTGCAACGGAGCGATTTACCATAGAAAACGAAGAAGTTGCTGCACTAAAAACCGTTATTATTGAGGTAATGACAGAAATACGAAATCTCGCCTTCCTTGAAGAACTAGACTTTTTGTAAAGTTTTTAGGTTATTTCCAACTACTAAAGTAGAAGTACACTTTGTCAACAAAACTTGTTGGCATTGGTATTGCAGTCCAGTGTGGGAAAAACACAACAAAATTGAGTACGATGAGTCCTACAATAATCACACAAACAATTTCGGCTGGCTGTTTATGCAGTACTTTTGTACCTTTTGAGAGTTTTACCAAAAACCATGCTACTAATATAACTAAAAAAGGTACTGCAGGGGTGTAGTGGTAAAAGAACATAATTCTTGGTGATTTAATCCAAACAATCCACATTGCAAAGTACGCTGCAAGTGTAAACATGAGTGGAGATTGGGCGGCAGTGGTGAGTGCCAACAGTGTATTTTTTTTCACTTGTGAAGCAACAGAGAGTTTTACTACACTAGCTAGTAGGAACCCAATCACTGCAAGAATTCCAACCCAATAGAGGGCAGTATTACCTTGTGTGTAAATATCTGCTCGGTGCTGAGGTACAGAGTAATCGACATGGAACCAGACTGGTTTTTGGTTGGTTATCCATTGGAGTGGCGTTGATTGGTACGGGTGTGTTGCTGTGAGGTTGTTTTGGTACCACCAAATTTGTGTATGCATATCCCACAGATGTTTCAAATCTTTGCCTTGCAAAAACATATGTGTGTAGGAAAGAACATATACGAGTGCTGGTACTGCAACAAAACAAAACAATAAGGTAAACAGGCGCTTGCCAGCAAGTGCGACAGATTTTTTATGCAGCAAAAGTTGCAGCAAATAAATGAGTTCGTAAGCAAAAATAGGTCCAAGCACAAATACTCCTGACCATTTTGTTCCAATTGAAATGCCAGCTAAAATACCAGTGATGAGTAACCACTTGAACTCTGCTTTGCGTTTTATACCCACGACAAATGGATCTGTTTTTAAATAGACTATAAGGGTAAGCAGAATGGCAAAAGCAACGTGAATGTCATTCATTGCAATTCTAGATTGTGCTAGCAACAAACCGTCTAAACATGCCAGGAATGCAGCCAAAAGACTAATCCAGTGGTTTTTAGTGAGTACTAATGAGAGTTTTGCAATTAAGAAAATAACGAAAGTACCAAAAAATACTGAGCTGATTCTCCACCCCAATACATTTTCACCAAAAATGAGCATGCCAACTGCTTGAGTGTACTTTGCGAGTGGAGGATGTAACCAGTCAACAGCAGTATCAGGTTCAACAGGTGCATTCCACCACTCATATGCTCTTGGATCGTTACGTGCAATGAGCTTAGAAGTGACTGCATGATACACCTCATCAAAGATGTACCGCTCTGGTACGGTAATTCTGTAAATCCTTGTAAAAAAAGCAAACGCTAAAATTGCGCCCAAAATAATTACATAGTACTTTTTTGCAAGTAGTTTCACAGTCTAGCTTCCTTACGTTAAAACATAAATAACAATCATTACTACCAACCCAAATACGAGTGCAGTAACTTTAAGCGGTCTGTCACGTAACAAAACCCTCTCTGGTGACTCGCCTTGGTTACTTTCATAGATTAGTTGAAGATAGCGCATAACACCAAAAATAACAAATGGTACTGAAAGCATGAGTAGCTTTTGTGAATGGAGTGCTTTTGGTAGTTGAGTATATATATCTGCAAAAACACTATCAGGAGGACGTACTTCATTTTGAAATGCAAAAAGAGCATACGTTAACCATGTAGCCATTGCAAACATACCCGTATATTGATCTAACAGCCGTTGTGTATATCGTTTAAGAATTCTTCTTGTTTCACCTACATTTACGTCTTCATTTGCAAGAAGTAATGTACGCTCGCTTTGTCGTTTTCCCACAGCAAGAAAAAGTGATGCAGAAAGAACAGTAAGTAAGAACCAAACACTCATATGCAAGTTAACTACCACAGAGCCCGCATAAATGCGAATGATAAAGCCAGTGGCAATGGTACTCACATCTAAGATTGGAATATGTTTAAGTTGTTTTGAGTACCAGAATTGCAAAATAAAGTAAGCGAGAGCGAGTAATTGAAAAAAGACTGAAAGTTTAAGAGAGAGTACTGCTGCAAGTACCAGTCCACAAATGGCAATTATGGTGGCTACGTTTTTTGATAGTTCACCCGAAGCTATTGGTCGTTTCTTTTTAAACGGATGTTTGCGGTCTGCATGATAATCTACTATGTCGTTGATATAGTAGATGCTAGAGGTAAGTACACAAAAAGTTACAAATGCATAGGTTACAGTAACAACATATGGTTGGGCATCAATTGGATCGTAAAAGAAAAAACCAGAAAAAATAAGAGCTGCATACAACGCAAGGTTTTTTATCCACTGTTGCGGTCTGGCTGTTTTGATGATTGCAAGCAAAAGCTTCATTTTGGCTCTTTTTTCTGTGTCACCCTAGTATACACATGAATCGCAAAAACGACTAGAAAAATAGTGGTAACAGCAAGTACTTTTTGGAAACTATTCATGTAGAGAGAACTTATGCCCAGTACTGCTGTAGTTACCAGATAGAACGCTGCAATTTTTTGTTTCGACCAATGATACTGGTCTAAAAGAATGTGGTGCAAATGACCTCTGTCTCCCCAAAGTGGAGATTTTTTTGTACTTACTCTTCGAAGCAAGGTGAAAACTGCGTCAGCTGTTGGTATGGCAAGCACCATTAAAACAGTGGCAACTTTTGCGCCACTAATAATGGCTGTGACGCCTAGGAAAAAACCTGCCAGTGATCCAGCACCATATCCGGGCATAATTTTTTGAGGGTACCAATTCCACACCAGTAATCCGGCAAATGCACCTGCAACTATGAGGGAGAAGGTCATGGTATCGAATTGCGTTGGGTCATCAACAAACTGTGCAGACAACAAACCAATGATGATCATGGCTACCGACACAAAGCCAGGTAGTTGACCATCAACACCTTTAGACCAGTTAACGCTATTCATGTTCCAGAGAATAAACAGGAGTGCAAACAGGTCTGCGAGTATCCAGACAGTACGAAGTTTACCGCCAATAGTAACTGCGATTTGAGGTATATCCAGGTGAATGACACCAGGGCCAAAGGGATTGGTGACGTAGGCAATGCCAATACCCGAACCAACAACTATGAGTGCTGCAAAGAGGCCCGCAACAAGTCTCACCTTTGGATGAATATCATAAATGTCATCAAGTGTGCCTAGAATGGTGAGGAGAAGCGACGAGATCAAAATAGCAGCTAAATATTTATCCATTTCCAGTAATAGTACTGAAGAAACTGCAAAAGCTGCAAAAATAACTAAACCACCGCCTCTAGGAACAGCTTTGGTATGTGTTTTTTTAACGTGCTTTTCTTTTGCAGGATCATCGACCCAGCCATTTTTTGTATAAACTGCAATAACTGCAGGTGCAGTGAGTGCTGCAATACAAAAGCTGAGGATAAATGGCATCATGGTAGTTTAAATGGTTATATAGATTATTCTTAGAACTATAAATAAGAGCAGAAATTGAATAGTTAGTGATGACCAAGTAAACAGCGTTGTAAGCAACTGATCATATTTTTTGAGAAGGAGATATATCCCAGTATTTACAAAGGTATTACTAAGTGAAAGAAAAGGAATGATAAAAATAAAGTAATTTGGCACCAACTGTTGACTTGGAAGGGTAAGTGAGTAAAAAAGTGGTATCTGCGGCTGTGAAAAAAAGAAGTACAGTGCACTACAAATTGTGATAATCACTGTTATGCCGATAGAAATACCAACTGCATTTTGTACTACTTTTGGTAGTTGAAGTGATTGTTTAATCTGTTGAAAGGGATGTGCTGCCATACTTTTATTTTTGTAAGTTTGACCATACCACAAAGTTATCGAATTGAGTGTTTGGTATGTAGTTACTTTGCAGATAACTATAAAACTGTGGGAATGCTCCAGTCTCGTTATTCATTACCACTATGTATTTAGGAGCATCTGCCACAAGATCTGCATAGGTTTCGTCATAGGCATTAAAGTCTTTAATATGGAAAGAGACGGTAAACCTACCTGTTGGCATTTTGTCGGAGAGCGCATAGAGCATGGGATTTGTGCCCCAAATAAAGAGAGAGTTATCTTCACTACTACGAATCAGTTTAGCTGCTTTATAGTTGTCAGCCATTAAGTAGTCGAATTCCTGGTTGTACTCAGCCGGAGTTATCTGTCCTCGGACAAGTTTAATCCATCTTGAGTAGTATGCTTTGGTGGGGTAGGTATGAAAACCAAGTAAGTCGAACATACCAATCATAGTAGCAATGAG
>CAZMZI010000006.1:16770-29157 GCA_964570775.1 uncultured Pseudomonadales bacterium
GCGAGTGTGAGGATACTTACCAGTAACAGTAAGAGAAGTACTTTTCCTTGCAGTGTAAAAAGAAACAGGAGCCAAGGTTCACTAAATGGTAACACCCAGTTACCGGCATATCTAAAGTTATAGAGCAATCCAAAGTCGAGGTATGCTTTGCCAGCTCCAAGCGCAATGAAGTAAAGAATTGAAACGAAAATTGGAATAAGTAGTCCAAGTAGTATCCCGCCCCATCCTAGTGCGATGTGTGATAATTGTCCTTTGATTTTTGTTATCGCTTTTTTGATATTCACTGATGTAATGGATTGCAATAAAGCAAAGTATCCAAAACTAAGGAATGCGGCGACATCGAAGATGGCTGGAACCTTGGTTAGAACACCAAGAGAGAGGAATACCCCTCCCAACAGAATTGGTGTTTTGTTCGATTTTAGTGAGGTACTGCCTTTTAAAAACCAATCTCCATACCAACTGTTAAGTAAAAAATAGCCACCAGCCAACACAAATCCCATGACAAATAGTTCTCCATTAGGAATATTTCCCTCGAGTGCTGGTAAGGTTGTTCCCAGTACAAACAGGAGACCGGCAGAAAATGCAGTGAAGGTATTTTTGGTTAGTTTCTTTGCAAAATAGTAGAAGAATCCGGTAGTAACAAGCATCCAAGCTATGTTTAAAAGTCTGAAGTTAAGTTGTGTATGGGTTTGGGCCAGAAAATAAATAATGGGTGTTTTGTGGTCAATGATCTCTTTGTACAAAATTGCACCCTTGTTTAATGACTGACCAATGGTGAGGTAAATTCCTTCATCACCATACCAATATGGTTCGGTGAGGTTGGGGATCCGCAATGCTAACACAAGCACCAACAAAATGAAAAAAGGATACTGTTTATCTAAAGCTAGGTCTATATGTACTATGGTTTGCCAAATTTTTTTAAGCACCGTATTCCTTAGATTTTTTCTGTTACTTTGTACTCAATGTATTTACCTAACATTAATCTTGTGTGTGCATCAATTCCTGGAAGTGCCGAAAAGAAGAAACCAATTATTGGTAAGAGTAAGAACTCTAATGGTTGCAAGATATAGGAGAATGGATTTCTTTTGTTTGGTCTAGGTGGTCTATTAACAGCGTCAATAATAAAAATAACAACCATTGAAATAAGTGAGAGCGTTAAGAGTGTTGAAGTAACCTGGGGTAATGTTTTACCAATAACTGTTCTATTAAACTCAGGGTTGAGTAATGGAGGTAAGAAGGCAGCAATGGTAACCGCAAACCAGTTAACTGGCCATAAAAAATGATCTTCAATTGTTTTAGATACGCGTACTGTTTTTTCCCAAAAAGGGATTTCGTCTGCAAGTATGTACTGCCTAATAATATAGGCGTCATCGCTCACTCCCCATGCCCAGCGTTTAAGTTGCTCGTACTGATTAGTGAATGTTGACCACCATGTATTTGATTCAGCTGCGTCAGAGTAAATAGGCAAGAAAATGGGCCTGACTTCAAAGTCACCCTTTTTAGCAAAGTATGATTTAAAGAAGAGGCGGTAGTCTTCTGGGATAACGTCGGTATCCCAAAAACCAATATCAACAATATGACGAAGCGAAGTGGTATAGGTGGAGAAGTTAATAAGTCTGTCACTTCTCATAAGAATATGTATTTGGATGACTGAAAACATGGAAGCTAGAACACGAATTGGTGGAGGAACTTTCCAGATGTTGTTGTAGAACACCACAGCACCTTGCCAGATTGTGTTGAATGGTTTTGGGATTGATAAAAATTCTTGCGTAACGTTAGTGAAGTAGCTTTTATGAAAGAGCGCATCTGCATCTTCACTGGTGATGGTAACTTTTTCAAGTTCAAGTTTGCCTTCGTCCACAAGCAATTTTTTTGCAACCCTTGCCCCCCAAGCTGTGTTTGAGGATTTGCCTTTTACTTCTCCAGTAATATCTGGATGATATGTGGTCCATAAATTGCCGAATGTCTTTCCAAATTCTTTTGTAAGTTGATCTGCTTTTGCGTGTGCATCTTTGCCTTCACGTTCCTCGAAAGAGAGCATGATATGAATATTTTTAAGTGGATAGGTTTGTTGTGATAACCCAGTTAGAGTTCTACGCAATGTATCTACTGGTTCCTTATAAGTAGGAACCACAATGATGTGGTGAATACTATCCCAGGTTTTTGGAAAGCTCGTTTTAATGTCACTTAACCAATCGAATGAAGTAGCAGCTTTGATTCTGAAATGCCCCATGACTGCTAGTATGGACATAGATGTGGAGCGATAGAGCCAATAGACCGCAAAAGCTATTACATAATAGGCTACAAACTCAGGAATGATGAGTGAACCCCAAAACGGGAAAAGTATGAGGGACCAGGAAAAAAATCCAGGAAGAATTTCCAAGAAACGCCTTGTTTTAACAGGGTACCGGCGGACCAAATGCTTTAGAGCTTTTCCCATACTAGTAGTCTATTGTACCTGAATACCATAGAAAGTGCAGGCATTTTTGAAAAGTTGAGCGGCAGACAAAGAATACACTGATTCTAAATGTTCTACCGTTTTAGCAATCATGTGTGGTTCACAGACTTGTCCTCTGTAGGGAACTGGTGCTAAGTATGGTGCATCGGTTTCTACAAGTACTTTTTTGGCATCAATAACTGCCAGTATCTCATGCAAGTAGGTGGTGTCTTGTGAGTACGTTATGTTTCCGGCAATACCGATGTATCCACCAAGCTGTGCTGCTTGGGTGATGTATCCTAACGGACCAGAAACACAGTGGAGTACAAAACGAGTGCAGCCATGCTCTTTGAGTAACTCAAAAGTATTGGTATACGCCGTGTCTTCAACTCTGCCGTCTTGGTCTCGCACATGCACAATAAGTGGAATGTCAAATTGTTTTGCCAATTGAAGCTGCAGTACAAAGAGTTGCTTTTGTGCCTCAATAACCATTGCTCTTTTTCCACCCCTGCTTTTTAATCGATAAAAATCTAAACCTGTTTCACCAATGGCAACTGGCTTTTTTGTTTCCAGGAGAGGAAGCAGTTTTTCTACTTCTTTTTGTATATGTGTGGTAATTGCCGAGGTGTCATATGACTCACCATCTTTATATAGTGCCACAATGTCATGTGCTTCGTTGGGATGAATACCACAGGAACTAAAGAGTCCAGTGTTCGTTTGAGATTGCTCAAATGCTAATTGGCTTGTTGCAACAGATGTTCCTACAATGACGCTATGGCTTACCCCTGCACGTAGTGCCAGCTGGTGAAAGTGTTCCCAACTATTAGTTAGTGGTTCAAGGTTATAGTGACAGTGGCTGTCGAAAATTGGCATAGTGTTTTTGTACAGTTAGCGCGGTAAACGAGGGAAGAGTGGTGCGAGAGCTGTAATTTTTGATCCTCCAAAATGAACGGTAAGTTTTTTTGCGGTATCTGGCATAAAAACAGTTAGTTCCAGTACTATTTGGCGAATACTTTCCAGTGCTTTCTGCAAAATATCAAATTGCTCATTACCACTTTTTTTCCAAGGTTCGGTTTGGCTAAAGTACAAGTCTAGTTGGGATACTTTGCTCTGTATGTTTGCAAGGGCCCCAGCAATGTCGAATTCGTTGAGTGCTTCACTAAATGCTGGAGAGAGTTGTTGAGGTGAGGTGGAGAAAATTCCACCGTTTTTTTCGCACAGTTTGGCAACTCTTGAGCACACATTTCCTAGGCCATTTGACAGTGCAGCTGTATAGGTTGTATCCAACTTTTCCCAGGTGACATCCATGTCATTGGTAAAAGGTCCAAGTGACATGAGCAGATATCTTGTGCCGTCTATACCGTATTTTTCACACATTTCACTTGGAGAGATTACGTTTCCAAGGGACTTACTCATTTTTTGTCCACCAATGCTAATGAAACCATTAATAAGAATTTTTTTGCTTGGCGGTAGTTTTGCTGAGAGCAGCATAGCTTGCCACATTGCTGCTTGTTGACGAAGGTTATCTTTACCAGCAGCTTGAACTCCTGGCCAATACTGTGTAAATGTAGCCTGGTCTTTTGGCCAGCCTAGGGTAGAAATATAGTTGACCAGTGCGTCAAACCAAACGTACATGACGTGAGTGTCATCATTTGGTACGGGTACTCCCCAAGGCATTTTTTCTTTAAGCCTAGAGATGCTAAAGTCTTGCAGACCACCAGCAACAAATGCTGTAATTTCTTTCATTTTACTGTCTGGGTGAACAAAGGTTGGGTTACTTTTATAGTATTCATGTAAAGGCTGTTGGTATTTTGAGAATGCAAAAAAGTAGTTTTCTTCTTCACGAACTTCAAGTGCAGTATTTGGATGTAAAGGACATTTTCCTTCAACAAGTTCGGAAGCTTGTTTTTCAAGTTCACAACCCACACAGTAATTAATGGTGTACATTTTTTTGTAAATGTCTCCTGAAGCTATGCATGCATTCCAGAAAACTTGTGCAGCATTTTTATGATCTGGGTTTGTTGTTCTAATAAAATGGGTAACGCTTAAATTGAGTTGTGAACTCAGTTTTTTAAACTCAGCTGCGAAACGGTCTACATATGCCTGTGGATCTTCGTTTTTTTCTTGTGCTTTTTGATATATTTTTTGACCATGTTCATCGGTACCAGTGTTAAAGATTACCTCTTTGCCCAGATATTCCTTTTGAAACCGTGCAATAACATCTGCAGCAATAATTTCTAATGCAAAACCAATGTGTGGTTCGGCATTAACATAGGGAAGAGTAGTGGTGATGTAAAATTGTTGAGTCATAGCAGTGGAATCTCCAGGGTATATTGTAGTCTAGACAGCTCTTTTTTTTAAGCCAGGATTTCTTTGTGGTAGTTTAAAGCGAAAAAGCAGAGGAAAAACTTCGATCGCAATTACTGTACTGACCAGCAAAAGGAGTACTGTCAGATCAATAACAACTTGTTGGAATTTACAAAAAACAATGAATGTAAAGAAATAAGCTAGAGCTATTCCTCGTCTTGTGTTTAGAAACGCATAGCTAAACCAAAAGAAAAGGGTAGAAAACAACAAAAAAATGAATGGTAGGTAACTGTTGGTAAAAACAAGATTCTGGACAACTGCTGGACTAACAGTTGTTGTCAATATATGTAGCACCAGTGTTGTTAAGATTGCCGCTGCTAGTAATGGCCAGTGCTGTATATACCCAGGTGCTAGCTTTTTCAGATTTGGCAGGTGTAGTTTACTAGCAGTGGTGTGAACACTTTTTCTTGGAGTGTTTGAAGGTTGTAGTCTTGAGCGGGCTTTTATGTGCATGTTTATGACATTGTCGGTGTACGGTACTGTCAGTATACTGTACCCATATGTCACTCGAAACGGGAATTGTGCTTTTAGTTGTAGTTGTTGGTTTTGCTGTCCTTTTTTACACGCAGCGTAAGATGTTGGCTCAGCAAAAAGGTGAAGAGCTTGAACAATTAGTTAATAAAGTGTTTGGACTATCAGTGCAGCGGGTAGCAGAACAAAGTAAATCAATTTTAATGGGTGAAAAAGAAGTAATTAGCGCAGACCTGAAGCATACAAAAGCAAGCATTGAAAAATTAGTGTTGCAACTACATGAGGATATGAAGGTGAGACAAGAAGAAATTAGATTGCTTGAGCAAGATAGAGTCCATAAATTTGCTGCAATTTCAACAGCTTTGGAACAACAGAAAGCGTTAACCCAAGATTTGAAGATTTCTACAGAGCAACTAAGCAAGGTACTTACTAACAATCAGGAACGCGGTGCTTGGGGTGAGAGAATTATTGAAGATTTATTGCTATCACATGGACTAGTGGAAGGTACGCATTATAGTAGGCAACGTAAGCTTGATAATTCAACCCTTAAACCTGATATAACATTGCTGCTGCCTGATCATAAAGTTGTACCCGTTGATGTGAAGTTTCCTTATAGCGAAATGCAAAAACTAGCTGAAGCTGAAACAAAGTCTGCACAGCTAGAACATTTGAAACAGTTTGAGGTAGACTTGAAAACAAAGATAACTAAAGTTTCAGAGTATATTAACCCTGCATTTAACACACTTGATTATGCCATTTTGTTTGTGCCAAATGAGATGGTTTTTTCATTTATTAATCAAAAATTTCCACATATTGTTGAGTTTTCACTCAGGAAACGTGTACTGTTAGTTTCACCGCTTACTTTTCTTATTGTGGCAAGAACTGTTGCCGAAAGTTATCGCAACTTTATGGTAGGTGATAAACTGCGAGAAGTGATAAAGCACGTAGATGAGTTTTCAATGGAGTGGGAGAAATTCTACGAATCTTTTTCAAAGTACGGTAAACAACTAAAAACATTGCAAGATGGCTATGACGAGTTAATGGGTACGCGCAAAAGACAGATGGAGCGAAAAATTTTGCAAGTAAAGTCAAAGACGGTGAGTGAACATTTGCTCGAGGACGTGTCGGAACATACGTGATATGCATTGCTCACCTGTTGGCGAGCTGGTACAGTAAGTGCGTGGACAAAAAAAAGTATCCTTTTTCCTCGTTTAGAGATAATCCCTTGTGGGAATCGTATGTTACTCAAAAGCTTGCACCCTTTGAAAAGAATGTGGCAAGTTATTTGAGGTATTGGTACCTTGAAAGTAGGACAGCCGATCAAGCATATCCCAGTCAAGGTATGTTACATACCCCGTTTGATTTTCTAAATGAGTCACAGATGGGCATGCTTGCACCAGAAACTATGGTGAGAATTCTGCGCATTCGACACTATTTTCTTGAATTGTTTAATCATCCGGAACGAATTGCTGCACTAAAACAGGTACAAAAAAACCCGTTTATTCCCCCACCACTAGTGAGTAATAGTGCTTTGGTTCGAGCAATTGAGCATGGTCAAGCTCTGTCAATTTCAGATCTGGGAATACGAGTTGTTGGTTCACAGAGAGAGCGAGTTTCAAGAAAAGAGCGGCTCAAAGAAGGACCATTTGTTAAACTTGGTAAGTATGCTCGTTCTTTACTAGTTGGATCCGCTATGCCAGATGTTTGGGGTAGTGTGTACGCAATTTCAACTATGGCACAGTGTTTATCGTTAGTAGGGGTGCCTAGAAATGGTCCCTTGAGTGATATTAAACGGCAAGCTGCAGTGGTTACTGAGGTTTTCAAGGCCTTGAGTGAAAGTGAAGTACTTATTGGAAGAACGCCACAACAAAAGAGTGAGCTTATCTCCATTTGGCAGCATAACGTTATGGGAGTGCTGGACGCCGTACCCGAAAAAGCCTTGCCCCGTGCTGAAGTACTCTACAATGCTGGTGTGCGTGCGTTTCGTGTGTACTCACCTGAGCCAGGTTTAGGTGGACTAAGAACAGTTGAGGCACTACGCACAGAGTTTGGCAATGAAATTGAACTATTTGTGGGTCAGGTAGTTGATGCTGACCAAGGTGTACAGCTTGAAGAAGCTGGTGCAGATGGTCTTTATATTGGTATTGGTGGAGGTGGCAGATGTATCACGGGTGTACGGAGCGGTTCTGTAATTGATTGGCCCGTTTTACTGTGGGAGTTACGAGGTAGGGTAACTATACCTGTTATTGTTGAAGGAGGTGCAAGTGATCATATTGCTACTACACTTGCATTAGGAGCAACAGGCATTGGTGTGTCTCGTGTGGCCGCTGGTGGCACTATAGAGTCGCCAGGTGGAATGTTGTACTGTATTGATGAAAAAGGCAACTACTTTAAACCGTATGGTGGTGAAGCTTCAGCTCGTACAAAATACTTAGACAATAAGATGTTACCGTTTGGAATGCCTTCATTTGTCGAGGGGGAAACAAGAAGAGCATATTTAAATCATTTGCCGTATGGTGTTCCAACTATTCCCTTCCATGTACACAACTTAACGGAAGATATCATTTTAAGCTTAGTGTTTAGAGGAGTGCGTACAGTTGCTGCACTTCAAGCTATTGATCCATCACCACTTAGACTGAACACTCCACAAGGAGTTATGTCACAAAATACACATTAAGGTAGCGGTAAGTAGGTTTTAAAAAAGGTGATATCTCTTGCAATTGCAGTGTTCCAGCTTGGTTGCATATTGTGGTCTGTGTCTGGGTATCGATGATAGGTAATTTCAATAGGTGGAAGTGGTGTGGCAGAGTTACTTGCCACAGCAGTTTCTTGTGCTTTTTCTCTTTTTTCGTTCTCACTGGAGATCTTCATCATGAACTCGTCACTCCATGCTATGAGAGCAGCATCATCGGTTTCTCCATGATGTAGCTGGAGTGGTCCTTTGAGTGTGTCTAAATGTTGTGTGAGTGAAAAGTCGAATGAGTTATAGTCTTCTTCGAACATACTTATCCACTTTCTTTGCGACTTACCTTCATCAGCAAGTTCGTCAGAAAAGAATAGTACAGAGTAAGGAAAGGGTGCGGTAACTGGGGCCCAAAGTGTGGTGGGATACGAAAACCCATACCCAATTAGAGTGCTGAGTGCAATTTGCCCTCCGTTGCTATGTGCCCATATTCCTAATTTACTTGAAGTAAGTGTTTGTTGTTTGGAGAGCACAATACCACTTGTTTGTAGGGATGCTAGCAGATCCGCAACTAGTACTGGCTTTTCAAATCGAGCAAGCCAACTATCAGATGGTTCTGGATCGCTTTGTCCGTAGCCAAAAAAATCTGGGGCCACCGTAATGTATCCTGCTTTTGCAAAGGCTGCTGCAGCATTCTTGGTGCCTGTGCCGGTTGTGTAGTCCTCGGGAGCTACATATCCCCGGAGCATAACAATAATTGGATGATTAGGTGCAAACGTTGTGTCTGTTGGTATTGTAACCTGTCCAGACATTGTTTTATTTCTAATGTCCATTTGGAAGAGGTAGGCAGTGTAGTCTGGCGTTTTTTGTAACGTGTCGGTGATGGTAATCAAGGACGGAGCAGGTGAGATTTGGGAAAGGTTTTGAAGTGCGTATTTTTTTAGAGGTAACTCTTTTTCTTGCTGGATAATGGTTGGTATCATTAATTCGCCAGTTTCTGAAATAAAGAGTGGCAGCAATTGTTGTGCACCTAAGGTTACACAAACACCAATAAAAAAGGGCGCAATTGTGGAAAGTATTTTTTTCACAGTTTTCTCTATTTCACTCTAGTATACAGTATTAAATTTGATATATTTTGATATAATTAAGTTATGTATAGAATACTTATTGTAGCAGCTATGGGACTTGGTTTAGGTATTGGTGTTACAGTTACCATTTTTTCTACACCAGATCAATTGATTGCTGAGACAAACTATCAAGAAAGTAGTGTAGTAAAACCAGTTGCTATCAGTTCGCTTAGTATACCAAGTATTGGGTATGTGGCAGATATGGTTTCAACAGGTAGCGCGAAAAAATCGTACAATGGTAACGCAATTAAACAAGTTGGTACTGCACAACTAGGTGAACCTGGTTCACTGTTCATCACTAGTGCAGGGTATTTTTCAGAAATGCATAACTTGAGTGAAGTTACTTTAGGTGATGAGGTGCGTATTATTGGCACAAATAATGGTGTGTACCGGTATACCGTTGTCGCTCTGCGAAGTGCGCCATATGCCGAAGTAACCAACCTTTTACAAGATATTACTCAGGAGATTGTACTCTTTACAAAAACTTCGGTGTTTGCAGCAGACGCACACATTGTTGTGGCTACGAGGGTTCAGTAACCTACTATGACTGAACTTGATTTCAATGAACTTCTAGTAGTGCATAATGAAAAAGCAGGGCAAAGGCGAGCTAGAAATATTGCTGAAGCTGCAGGAGTTCAGTTAGAAACCTTTGTTGTTAGTTTGCACGATTTTTTAGCACATTCTGAGGAATATCTAGCATTAGCTCCTCAGGTTGTTGTTGCACTGGGAGGTGATGGCACACACTTTAGTGTGCTTAACACATTGCAACTTTCTGGATCTACCGCATCATTACTCCCACTTGGTTTTGGGGGCGAAAATGTGTTGTCAAAAACTGTAGGTTTAAAAAAAGTCATGACAGAAAAAGATGTTAATAGTGCAATGTTACGATCATTATTTGGGATGCTAGAAAGCATACCAACACGAGCAAACACTGTTACTTTTTCGGAAGATCAGACAAGAAATTCAAACTGGATGGTAAATGCTGGTGGGGTTGTAGTTCCCGTACTTTCTGAAATTGAAGAGCTGCGAATAGCTGGTGCTAGTACAAGAATGCAGCGTTATGGTGGTGTTCTTAAGTACCTTTGGAAACGTATGCCATCTCAACCAACTATTGCAACTTTGGAAGATGGTACCCAAATTGTTGCGTATGAAGTTGCAGTTGTGAATGATTTTTTACCATATATCACCGGAAAATATTCATTTATTCATCCAACACAGCGATATCAAGGAAATAATTATTTAGTAACAGTGGGTGAACATAAACTTGATTTGCCAAAGACAAGTTTAGTTCTGGGAGTCATGCTTGATGCTTGTGCACATGCTTTCTTTGGATTGGAAAGTTTAACAAACACATTAAATGTACGACCAATTGGGAAGCAAGCGGTTACGTTAGCCCACCAAGGTAGTCAAATTGCAATTGATTCCGAAGTATATTTGGAACCACAGGGAATTGTGACTGTGAAACCAAGCATGCAAACAGCAATGACACAAGTATTTACTGGTATGCCAGTGCGAAGGAAATCGTATGCAGAGACTTTGGCAACAGCACAGTAAAACAATTATCTTGTTACTCTACCTTTTGGGTGGTGTTGTGGCAAATAGGGTGGTTAGTCACCTTATTGGGGTTCTCTACCCAGACAGACCAATGGTTCCTGATATTCTCTTTGATTCATTACCTTTGTGGATGTGGACACAGTATTTAAGTGATCCACTTTTAATTCTTTCTTTCATTGTCTTTATGTACTCACTAAGAAAGAGAATGACCATGTCATTCTTTAATCTGATACTGCTTAGTGTTGCGCATATTCACTACATGAGAGCAGCATTTATTGGATTAACCCCTTTGGGAAGGTATCCCGATAACTTTACAAACTATGGTATTTTTGATGTGCCGCAAAATGGCATGTTTAGTTCAGGGCATACCGCTGCAGCACTCTTACTGTTCTTACTTGTTCCTCAAGAAGAAAAGAATGTCAGAAAAATGCTTTTCATTTTTTTCTTACTCCAGGTTTTAGTGTTACTACTCTCCAGAGGTCACTATAGTATCGATATCGCTGGTGGATGTATGGTTGCGTATATTGGTTTGCAAATGGCTAAGCAAAAATAGTTCCATTTTTTTGTTGTTTGATGAGTATTTTTGCTAGAGGTACTACGGTTACAATGGTGAGAAGCCCAAGCAATGAGTACATGGTTTTAACACTTGTGGCAGCAATAATTGGACCTGAAACTCCGGTAATTACAATAAATATAACACCAATAAGCATACTGAGCGTAGAAATTGCCGTTGCTCTGTATTTTGAGTCGTAGGCTTGGTTTGTATATTTGCCCAAGATAATCCATCGTGCAGTTGATGACATCATACCTGCTGCTATAAATGGAATGCCAAACCACCCAGATAATAGTGCACCTGGCAGAAGAGAGAACATCATTAAGAGGGGAAAAAAGAGTACTGTACGTTTTTGAGTAAACAGCTTTTGATTTTTAAGTAAGTTAGCCAGAACAAAAATGTTGAATAATCTTAGTACTGCTTCAATAACTCCTCTGGCTTCATCGCCAAATCCTAGTGCTACAAACATATAGGAGTTAAAGTACAGTGCTAAAGTCCACGTTATGCCACCAACCGCTATGTGGTATAACGACACCAGCTGGGTGTGACTATTTTTAAATGCTTCTAACGCTCCATACTTTATTTGTTTAAAGTAATTTTTGATGGTGAACACTTCAGAATCAATAAGTGGTTCTTTAAATCGTGATGCTAGAAAAAATCCGCACAACAATGCCAACCCATACATGATATAGGGTAGGCCAGGTTGAAAGCGATATAAAAATCCACCAAGAACAGTAGCGGTGCACAGACCAATTTGGTACCAAAATCCAATATCAGCTTGTACCGCTGCAAACTGTGATTCCTTTTTATCTTGTTTAAGTGAATCATACAGCATTGCTTCATTTGCTCCAGAAAAGAGCGAATCTGAAATACCAACGAGCATGGAAAGTAGTAAAAAGTGTGTAAATGTTGCTGCAAAAGGAAAGGCAAAAAAAGCAATGGCACCCAGTAGATGACCAAGAGCTATGGTTGTTTTTTTTCCAAACATATCCGCAATAGCGCCTGTTGGAAGTTCAGTAAGTACTTGTACAGCATATCCAACTGCTACAAGCAACGAAATTTCTTGCACGCTAAGATGACTTTGATAAAACACAATCCAAATTGGGATGGTAAAAGATAGAGAGTGTAAGAATTGACTAACTCTCAGTATGTTTGTGTTGTGCACGGCAATAACTTGCATACTGATGTATTCTAA
>CAZMZI010000007.1:0-17983 GCA_964570775.1 uncultured Pseudomonadales bacterium
GAACCAACTCTTCCCTTCCCGAACAGAGTCTTGAAACGCCTCAGCGCTGACAATAGTGTCCGGGCAACTGGATGCGAAGATAGGTCGAGGCCAGAATTAAGCGCTTTTTTTGTGCTACGATGAGACTTCTGTATGAAAAAGAGTTTAGTTGTAGCTGTTTGTGTTGTTATTTTGGGTTTTTTCTTGAGGCTAAGAGTAGCATTATTTGCTGACCTCTGGCTTGACGAAGTATTTTCTTGGTCATTAGCTCAGCTTCCACTTGTTGACCTCATTTTTTCCAAAGGGCAGTACTGGGACTTTGTGCACCCACCTTTGTACTACATTCTTTTGAAGCTTTGGATGTTGGGTGGTGATAGTGAGACTTGGATGCGCAGCTTGTCTCTGCTTTTTTATGTAGGTAATAGTGTGTTACTTTTTTTGATTGGACGAAAACTGTTTAGCACTAAGTCTGGGTTGGTAGTGCTTGCTTTGTACGCGGTTAACCCGTTTTTTGTAAACTTGGACTTTCAGGTAAGAATGTATGCTATGGCAGTGTTTTTTCAGTTGTTGTTTCTGTGGTTTTTCGTGTCAAAGTATTTGAAGAAAACGCAGCTACTCACCAGAGACATGTTGATACTTGGTGGACTGCTTGCACTTGCTTTCTACGTTGATTACTCTGCGGCTTGGTTAGTATTGAGTGTAGTTTTCAGGGCATTTTTCTTTGGAGAGCGAAAAAAGCAAAAGTACTTTTGGCTAGTGATTGGGACTTTTGTTTCACTTACGTCTTACCAGTTAGTAGTGTTATACAAAACACTCAGCGGTGGTGTAAGACCTGGAAGCGTTCCTGCAGATATGTCGTTTGCTTTTATTTTTGAGCAAGTACTGAACATTATTGGGATACTGGATTTAAGTCAGCACTGGTTCAAAGTTATATGTGTGTGTGCTTATATATTTTTTACCTTTGTTTTCTTGAAGCTAAGGAAGAAAGAATCTGTGTCAAACTATTGGTTGCTGCTAGCTATAGTAGTACTTCCAATCTTCGTATCTCTGGTTTTTTCTAAGGTGGTTTCACCCATTTTTCTTTCGAGGAACATGCTTATATCTGCAGTAGCAGTTATTTTTTTTGTGAGTGGAATGACTGAGAACGTTTTTAGTAAAGTAGCTTTACTTCCAGTGACTATCTTGATTCTAGTATTCCTTTTGCAGTCTGCTTCGTTGCACGGCTTTAAAATAACGAAAGGGTTTAAAGAAATCGTAAATGGTGGGCGTAGTGTTTCAAACCCAGTTATCCTCTACCTTCCACAAACATACCATCATCCGCTTTCCATGTATTACCTACCAAGGTTAGGAAAAAAGGTGAACAAAACCGAACAGCAATTTATTGGTTCCAAGGAGGATTTACAAACATTAGTTGATAGAAAAAACGGAACTTTTTGGGTACTGTACTCTGACACCTGTCTAGGCAATAAACACTGCACAGATCTGCTTGAATACTCGAGAATCAACTTTTGCTCAGAGGTGTCGTGTTATTCGGTGCAGCAGATTTAGTTTGGATATTAACAAACAATAACTTCTCGAGTATGGTAATACAGTTATGGTGAGACTAAAGGCGCAACGTCAGCAATGGTTGGATTTTGTATTAACCATGACAGAAAAGGAGATTCGAGTTCGCTATAAGAATGCATTTTTTGGATTTCTGTGGATTTTTTTAAACCCGTTACTGCAAATGGCAGTAATTGGTTTAGTTTTTCAGTTCTTCGTGCCAGTCAAAGTTGATAATTACTTTTTGTTCTTGTTTACAGGACTTTTGCCTTGGAATTTTTTTTCATACACGGTACTAAAAAATACGCCTATGGTTATCAATGAGCGAGAACTCATTAGAAAAGCGAAATTTCCAAGGGAAAGTATTGTTCTGTCTGTAGTTTTATCAAACCTTTTCCATTTTTTGATAGCATTAGGTATATTGATGGTGCTCCTGGCTGGTGATAAATTACTTTTTGAACAGTATGGTTTGAGTCAGCTTTTGTTTTATATCTTAAGAATGTTGTGGGTGGTTCCACTCGTTCTTTTATTGACTCTTTTTACGAGCGGTTTGTCGTTGCTTTTAGCCACATTAAATGTTTGGTACAGAGATGTTAACTTTTTTATCCAAGCTGTAATGCCGCTTTGGTTCTATGCAACTCCAGTTATTTATACACTTAAACTACTACCACCGTACTTGCACATACTTTTTTACTTAAACCCACTTACCTCACTTATTGAACTTTTTCATTTGTCATTGCTGAACATTCCTGTCACAAATACAGCTCACCTAACGATAGGATTTTTCGTTGGAGCAATTATCACCGTTGTGGGCTGGTGTCTGTTTAAGAAACACAGTAAAACATTTGACGATTGGATTTAGAAAATAAAAATTGAATATGGAAAAAGAACCGGTAGTGATATCAGCCGAAAAAGTAAGTAAGGTTTACACGCTTAGGCACAATAAACCGACATTTTTTGAAACAGTTATGAGTAAGAGAACGGTAGAGCAGTTTAAGGCTCTAGACGCTATCAGTTTTTCTATCACACAGGGTGAGAGGGTGGCAATAATAGGTTCTAACGGATCTGGAAAAACTACATTGTTGAAGCTAGTTGCAGGAATAACACAACCGACTTCTGGGAAGATGAGAATTAGAGGTAGAGTTGCTTCTTTAATTGATTTAGAAGCAGGCTTTCACCCAGATCTTTCGGGTGAAGAAAATATTTTTTTAAACGGTATGTTGGTAGGGATGAGTAAGGCCGAGATACGAGAAAAGCTCCCTCAAATTGTTGCTTTTGCCGATATTGGCCAGTTCATTGATGCTCCACTATACACCTACTCTAGCGGCATGAAGCTGAGACTAGGTTTTGCTGTAGCTATCCATTCTGATCCAGAAATTTTGCTCCTTGATGAGGGTTTTGCTGTGGGTGATGGATTTTTTAGGGACAGAGTAAACAAAAAAATTTTGGAGTTTAAGAAGAAAAAAAAGACACTTATTATGGTGAGTCACTGGATTGAAGAGTTAAAACGCAACTGTACAAAGGTTATTTGGTTAGAAAAAGGGAAAGTTAAAGCTCAGGGGGGTAAGAAAATTTTTGATTCGTATAGCGAACTATTTTAGGTTTTGTAGCTCTTGTAAAATATGTTCAGTTTTAGTACTCCAACTGTGTTGGAGAGATAACTCTCTCATTTTAGTTTTTGTTTGATGATTTGGTTTTTGTTTGAAGGTTCTTATATACATACTCCATCCTCTAACAGTTTCACTGATATGTACATATTTTTTATACCAACGTAATTCAGAGATGTCTGTGGAAAGGACTGGTAAACCACAAAAAAAGTACTCGAATAGTTTCATTGGAAAACTATTTTTTACAAAAGGAATAGTAGTTTTGTAGGGAATGATACCGATGTCGAATAATGAAATGAGTTCCTTAATGAATGTTCGATTTTTTGTTGCGGGTACAAAGTATACATTGGGCCACTCTTTGAGTTTTTTTACTTCTGCTAGAATATTGTCACTGCTGTCCTCTGTTTTTGTAGTAATAATGCTCTCGGTAAATACAAAGTTTGCTTGTTGATTTTGTTTTATGACAGCTTGCAAAAGTGGGAAGTTAAAGCGATAGTCGATGTTTCCAACAAATCCGAGAGTAGTTTTTTTGTTCTCATATAGTATGCGTTTTAGTGATTCTAGAATAGCAACTTCATCCATTGATAGCTTTTTTTGAGATAGGAATGAAGTACTATCGAAGCCTTGGTAGGTGTGTATGGTATTTTTATTGTTATTTTTTTTCTTTACAAGAAGTGTTCTAGAGTTTACAAAAACGGCATCAACAACCTTCATGTGTTTTGCTTCTCTTAGTTCAGTTATCTTCTGTGTTTGTACATCTTGAGAGCTGTAGTAATCAACACAGTCATACAGTACTCTCACTTCTTTATTTTTTTTCTTGATGACTGTTGCCAGTTCAAGATCAAGATGGTCAAAAGTCCAAATAAGGTTACAGCGTAGTAGTTTTATGTATAGTAACGTCTGTAGTTGAGAGAAGATAAGGTCTGCGCGTTTGAGTCTATGGTGGAGTTTTATCCAGGAAGGAAAAAGTGAAAAAATACTGAGAGTTTTGTGGGTGTTAGTTTGGTTCAAATTAGATAAGTACGAAAACAGAGAGAGTATCCCGTAAACTGGTGCAAGTAGTATCCACTTTTTTTTTGCATCACGGAGTAGAGTAACGTTGTGTTCGTTTTTACTAAGAGCTTTGGCAGTTTCTATGACAAAGTTACAAAGAACAACATCACCCTCGTGGTAAGGGATAAGAATAATGGGATCAATGGGAAATGGTTTTGGGATAAGGGCGCTATAGTTAGTTTTTGTTTTGGCCGACACGTAATCGGCATGTACAAGACTCCACATAACATCATAGGCATGTGTTTGTGTGAGTTTTTGTGGTTTTTTTAGATCTAGAACAATTGTTGCAGAGCTCAGACTTTTCGTTATATCGTGTAGTTTCGTGTTCGTGACGTATATTTTGTTGGGCTGGTGGTTTTCAAGGGCAGAGAGTAGTGCCTTTTTGAGGTTACTTTGACGACCTGAAAAGTATATGTTTTGTAGAAATCCTTTCGAAACAAGTACCAACTGTAGTGCATACATTGCTGACCCAATAAATGGCATTGACAGCAGTGGTGAGTAGTTAATAGTTAGTTGGTGGTGGTATCTTTTTTTGCTGAGCACCTTGAAACTTTCGAATGTACACTTCGTCCTTTAGAGTATCCAACAGGTGAATCATTGTATCATTATGCTTTGTTGAAATGTTGTAGGTATATAGCTCAGACTGTATGACTTGTCCACCATATGGGGCTTGGTCCATAAGTGGAAAAAAGATGGCCATGTCTTCACAGTACTTTAGCCAATTTCCATTTGCGTCTTTGAAGTTACTTTGTTTTATTTTTTTGAAAAGTGAAACTTTCCAAGTGCGGGGATGTAGCGGTTTGAAGGGTAGCTTTCTTAGTGAAGAGTTTTTTTCTTCTTGAGTGTATGGCTTGTTTGCGTGTCTATCGAAACTACTTGCGGTAAAAAATTCACCTGTTTCTACGTTTCTTACACGACAGTTTCCGTAGGTATATTCACAACCTGTTGTTGTATAAGCGTTGGCAATAGTTTCAAGAGCTTGGTTGTTAGAGAAGTAATCATCTCCATCAATATTGCAAATAATAGCACTATTTTTTTTTGCATAGTTGTGAATAAGTTCATATGCATTCCTAATGCTGCCTTTTTTTTGTCTGTTAAAAACTACAATGTGATTTGTAAGTTTTTGCCTGATGAATTTTCTTTGCCTTGTTGTATAGTTTGAACAGTCATCCACGAATAGTATTTGGTATTTTTTGTATGTTTGAGAAAAAATTGAATCGATACACTGGTCGAAAGCTTCAAACGCATTCCATGATCGCACGAGGATATAAAAAAATGGTTGAGTTTGGTGCTGGTGTTTTTTCTTCTTCTGACGAGGTTTTTGTTGCAGCTGTCCTGGGGGTTGCATCATTGGTGATCTTAAGTGATATCTTAACAAGTTTCAAGTTAATGGTAGCTTTTGGCCTGCTTCTAGCATTGATTTTGCAGATTAGAGTAAAAACCATTTGGTTAAGTTTTTTTCTAGTTGCTGTTTTTACACTACCATTTTTTAATCCCAACAAATACTACACTATAGAAGTAATACGTGGCGCTGAAATAGCTCTCACAGAGTTTAAGGAAGGATACTATTTAGGTTATGGTTTGCATGTATCAAATGTGATGCTGGGATTTGCTTTAGGATTTTTAATAAAATCAGTTCTGTTTGATAAAAGTGAAAAAATACTTGCAGTGCTCCAAAAGAAGTATGTACTTTTCCCGCTACTTTCTTTGGTTGTGTTTGCTTTAGTAGGATTACTATCCTCACTACGGTTTTCATTTGCGCCAGCTGCATCCGTGACATGGTTGATTCAGTACTGTCAAATTATAGTATATGCCTTCTTCATTTTACTTATTGGTGTGACGGAGAAAAAGAAGATATCACTTTTCTTTAGCTGCTTGGCAGTTATGGTAGCTTTTCAAGCATTTTTATCTATACATCAGTTTTTAATTCAGTCTCATACGGGACATGTTATTGAGTTTGGTCAGGGTAGTGCCTTTTACACTGGTGGAGACGAAAATAACTCACTGTTTAGGGTAGCCGGTACGTTTTTGTTTCATAACCAATTTGCTTTACTGCAGCTGGTACTAACGGTGTTATATCTCCCAATTTTTTTGAGGTCACTTACTACTTCGAAAGGTATTTTAGTGATTCTAGGCTTAGTAACGGCTTTTTTAGCACAAAGTAGAGTTACTTGGATAGCACTCGTGTTACTATATTTACTCATTATTGTTACGTACAAAGCTCAGGTACAAAAGTATGTCAAAAATATCAATAGTACCTTTATTGTGTACGTTTGCATTTTTGCTGTTCTTTTTGCGTTTGTTGCGGTGCCGAGAGTATTGCTTTCCTTTAACACATTTACTCCTGGGTCAAGTGGTACGGTTAGACTAAAAATGTTGGAAGAAGCAACTGAGGCTGTGACACTTAGTCCGTTAGTTGGTTTTGGGGTTGGTACAAATGAGTACGTGCTACATGGTCTGTTTCCACAAGGAGTAATGTCCGTGTTTCCCGCCGCAGTTCATTTGGGTTATCTGCAAATGGTGCTAGAAGTTGGCCTGACTGGAGTGTTCTTTTTTTTCATGCCGTTCTTTTTTCTTATTAGAACAGTTATAAATAACAGGTGTCTAGTAAGTACAAAACATGAGTTAGTAGACCACAGTTTTAGGTACCTTGCTGGTTGTTTGATCTTCTTTATCTACTATTTGTTTCAGCCACATGTGGGAATTGTCGAGTTCCCATTCTTAGGTATTGTTTTGGGTTTTGGGCTTTTATCTAGACATGGTATAACAAGGAAATGATGCAATTAAGTCGACAGATAAAAAAATACTACCAAGCAGTTTTGAAGAGGTTCACTTTTTTCGATATTGCAGTGTTTTTGTTTCTTTGTATTGTACTTTTAGTTTTCTTCATATTCTTTTATAGAAAGTCTGAGTACATAGAAATTAGGGTCAAAGTAACTGACCAAGATGTCCTGTACGCTAGTACTGTACCGAAGAAATGGTATGCAGAACGTTTTGAGGTTGGTGATGTTGAACTTGATGTTGCTGGAAGAGAGATAGCCAGAATTGTTAATGTTGAAAAATTTGATATCGCTTCAACTCATCAGGTTGTATATATAGATTTGCGCGTTAAGTCTACCTATGATACTAGGACAAAAACCTACTCAACCAGAGGAAAAGCAGTAAGATTTGGTTCGCCAATACGTTTTAACTTCTCAAAGGTTACTTTTGATGGGCTTGTTACCGAGTTTCCTGGTTCGTCAGATAATAGGCAAGTAACTATTAGTTCAAAAAAAATTCGCGCTTTAGGACAGAGCGTTTTACCTTACCTTATTGAACCAGTTAGTGTGGGTGATACTATTCTGGATTCAAGAGGGACTGAACTTCTGGAAATTTTAGCAATAACCAATGTACCTGCTGAAAGAGTGACACAAACAATATATGGCGACCTATTGTTGAAAACTGATCCTGTTTATAGAGACATCTACTTTGATTTAGAGGTAAGGACGAAGATAGTAAACGGTGAAGAGTACATGTTTGATGACATTCCAGTAAGAGTTAACGAGACTGTTCCAATAAACCTTGACTCTGTGAGCCTTTTTCCTGTGATCATGGAAGTTTATTAAGTACAGTTTTTTTCTTTGAAATGACTGATTTTTTTACAAAAAAACTAACAGTCTTGTTACCACTGCTTCTACTACTGTTTTCAAACCTACTTTTCTTTTCACTTAGCAGCTTTGAATTGTCATTTGATGAAGCAGCAGCTTGGTATGTTTCTGAGTCATCTAGTTTCAGTGACTTGGTTCTCGGTCGCTATACCCATGTTGGAGATGTGCCTATAGTCTACATTTTTTATAAACTAGTTTTTACACTATTTGGGAACAACGAACTTCTATTGAGAATAGTGCCTGTTTTTTTTTCATTTGGATCTATAGTGGTTTTTTCAAAGATTCTCGATCACAGTTTTGAGAATGATAAGCTTGGGAAGACATTACTACTCATAGCAGTATCACTCAGTCCTACGTTCATATTTTACTCCGGTGAGTTTAAGTCATATGGTCCAGGGTTATTTTTTCAACTTCTGTTTTTACTCACTCTAGTAAGAGCTAGAGGAGGTGAAAAAAACAACCTTCACATCATTTCAATAGTTTGTTCACTTGCTTTATTTTCATCATTCTCATCATTTTTTTTGGTAGTTTCTGTAATTGCTTTTTACCTAACCCGATATCTCTTTTATAAAGAAGAACAAGATATATTACTTTTAAAACATATCCTAGTACCTCTACTTTGTTTTGTAGTTTGGTTGGTGGGTTATTTTAACAGCAGCTTTGGTCAGCTTGGGATAAAGAACTATGCATCACTTGGTGACAGAGATATAGTTGGAAGTGTTAGGAATCTTCTAAGCGACAGTCTGTGGCTAGATATAAGTTGGGGAGGCACGTATGATCTCAATGTCACAGATACTGCTTTATTTTTCCTTGGGAAGGCAACTGGTTTTCTGCTTATGTTATTCTCCCTGGTCATTGCAATTAGAAGCATTCATTCATCAAAGGAAAGAAGATGGTCACTACTATACTTATCTTTGTTCATGCTTTCACTTTCGTTCTCAATTTTTTTCTTTAATGTTCTAAAAATAAGGTTTAATTTGCTACTTATTTTTTTTCTACTTTATTTTTTGTTTAAGAACAAAAGTACTATTCTTAGGTTAGGGTTTTTGTTATGCACAGTACTACTATGGTTGTTGTTCATGTATCGAACTAGCTTGTATGATAAGTACAGTTATAGTAAATTCGCAAGTGTGATTGGGGCTTATGAGGAGAAGGAAAGATGTCTAAACATAGTCGTTTCACACGAAGTTGGTTTTGATGCAGTGAGATATTACCTCGATAGTGGAAAAGTACTGGAAAGACCTGAAGCAAAATTACTAAACTATAACTCCAAAAACGCAATAACTACGTTCGAAACTCAGAAAAAACAGTTTCTTGGAGAAAACTGCACTCTATTTTTAGTGAGAGCTTATGACGTGTACATTGTAGACAAAGTTAAAAATGGTACTTATTTTAACGAATACACTGAAGTTGGGTCGCTAGTGTATGATACGTCAACAAGTTTGCACATCTATGAGAAGTAGCTTACTATTTTCAGTTGTTATTTGTACCAGAAGTAGGGATGCAGTTTTGATCAGAACTGTTCTCTCTATCTTTAGACAACAGCTTCTTCCGGAGGAAATTATCATTGTTAGAACAATAGAAAAGGGTTTGGAGGGTATTAATGTATGTGTTGTTTCTGTTAAAGCAATAAAAATACGAGTTATTTGCATAACAATCTCAAATACTACACACAAAATGAATTTAGCTAAGTCGACTAATCTAGGATTTAAACTAGTAAGAAACAACATAGTAATCAACGTTGACGATGATGTTGTTCTAGGCAAAACTGTTTTTAAAAATTTAATAAGCGTTAAAATTGCAGTAAAAGATGTATTTGCTGTTACGGGCAAGATTATCCCATTGGGAACTGATGTTTTTTCTACATACATGGCGACTTTCCATAATAAATCAGAAAATCAGCCTAAAGTGCTACCTTGTTTTGGAAATACAACTATGTTGATTGATTTAGGAATGCAGAGAAAAAGTAATATTTACTTTGATGAAAGAGTGACTGCAGGTATGGATACACTGTTTTACGAGGCTCAAAATAAAGTTGGTAATGTTATTCTTTTTGTTCCACAAATTATTGTATTGCATGATTTCCTAAGAGGGAGCATCATAAATTTTTTTAGGCGATTCTGGTGGTATGGAAGCAATATTCGGAGACTTAATGCAATTAATCCGTCGACATACCAAGAGGTCGAAGTATATCTATATAGGGGTACGTTTCTTATAAAGAAATGTTTCTTCTTGCTTACTCACCCACTCAAAATTACCGTAGCTGAGTTGAAAGATGGTTTGTCTTTTCGCTTTTTCTTGCCAGCACTTATTAAGAATTATTGTTATACTCTGGCTATCAACTTAGACAGAAGCGAAAAATGAAAAGCAGAAAAATTGAGTCATTGATTAACAAAGTTATAAGTTCAGATAAACAGCAATGGAACTCAGAAATAGAAGTGGCTGAGTTTTTGTTGGCCTTTGCGAACACCGTACAAGCGGAAAGCTTTCTAGAGTATGGAACATACAAAGGTTTAGTAAGTTTGTACCTATTGAGCGCTAAATCTTTAGTGAGGCTGGTGACTGTTGACGTAGAGAAAAAATCTGAGGAGTTTTTCTCACAGCTACCAAAAGAGTATAGAACGAAACTCCAATTTATTCATAGTGATACTGCTACTATTTCTCAGCATGTAAGCCCAACTACACGGAAGTTCGATGTTATTTACATTGACGCTGATCACTCATTCCAACGTGTCTTAGAGGATGTAAATTCAGCCCTCCACTATAGTAAGCGTGGTACATATATTTTTCTTCACGATGCAAGAAACAGTAACTTCGAAGTAAGACTAGTAGTCACGTTACTGAAAAGACTCGGAATTTTTTCATTCAACAGGTTCTTCTCCATTGTAACAATGCCAACACCTAGAGGTGATGGATTAGCAATAATAGAAGTGAATTACATAAATAACACAATAGTTGCTCTCTGTTCAGGCTTTTTTAGACTGGCTCGTTTGTTTTATTAATTTTTTAACAAAATCTTCCCAAGATGTTTTGTAGATCTTACTAGTAGTAGAGCTATATGTCGACTCTTCAGTTTCTAAAGCTTTGTTCACCAATTCCTTGAAACTGAAAGTATTAAGCATATATTCGTTAGGAATAATTTCTTTATTAGCTCCTACATGTTTAAAAGCAATCACTGGTACCCCAAGCATTAAGGCTTCCTGACTCACAAAACCATACGTTTCTAGATCTACCGATGGAAGTACATACACGCTAGAACAGCGTACGTATTCAAGGTATGTCTCTCTTGAAGGATTATTTATTAATGTAATGTTTTGTTTTAGAGGGTCAATGGAAGAGAAAAACTCGTTAAGTATTTCGCTTTGGCTAAAGTGTGATAAAAATACTACGTGAATGTTTGAAGCAGTAGATTGTTTAGCTAATTCTGTAAAAAAAGGTAAGAAACCTTTTCTGGGCTCAATTCTTCCCGAAAGAACAAGTAGTTTACTTTTACTAGGTAATTTGTACTTTTTGCGAAAAAAAGTTTTTGGTTTAAGAAGTAGTTTGGTAATTAAGCTTAGGTTGTTTATGCCAGGATGAATGACTATAATTTTTTTCTGATCAATTTCTTGCAGCAGTGATTTAGCATAGTTGCTTAAAACTATAATTTTTTCTGCACTATTTAAGACTACTAACTCAACTATTTGACTGATAAGAATACTGATTTTTTTACGAGATGCTTTAGAGGTGTTTCTACTTCTTTTTTCCAGACTATCTTTACCGTGAAAAATATAGAATAGCCTGCAAAAGAAAAAAAGAGATACCAGGGAAGGAACAAAAAGATCTGAAATTATAACGGTCTTTTTTTTAATTAGTTTAAGTTTTTTTAAACTTTGATACCTTTCAAATACTGAGAAAATTCCAACACGTCTAAGTGGAATACAATAGGGAGTTAGAAAGTGATTCCATTCTCCCTGATATGCTTGGTTAACATGAAAGAATAATACTAGTTCAATTTTGATTCCTATCGAATGACAAGCTTTTATAAACTCAGTTAGAAAGGTATGTGTCCCTCCAGAGGGTAGGTAGTCGGTTACAAAAATGATATTTTTATGTTTCACTGCGGTTGATTGTAAAGTTCTTTATAGCTATCACTCGTCATAGGGAAGTGGTGTACCTTACTATAAGTCAGAGCATTTTGAGAAATGGATTTTTTTTCTTCAACACTAAGATTACTTACCTTTTCTAACATCTTACCTATACTTGTAGCAGTTTTCTCAACAAAAAATCCGTTTACTGTATCAGTAATCTGTTGTTCTGCTCCCCATGTTTTTGTTGTAATAGTAATATTACCACTGCTCAGTGCTTCACAAATACTATAACCAAATGGTTCCACTCTTGAAGGTAAGAGAATAATGCACTCTAACTTTGCTAGCAAGCGATACAACATGGCTTTGCTATTAATAGCCTTGAAAAAATGTATGTCATTTAGAATAGTCTCATCAATATCAAGCTTATTAAACCACTCAAAAAATGTCAGGTTTCTGTTTTTCCCAAAGCCAACTCCTTCATTACCTAGTAGAATCAGTACCGCATTTTTGTTAACTTTTTTGTAATTAATAAAACTTTCAATTACTAGATCAGCGCCCTTTCTATACGCAAGTTGTCCAAAATACAAGATAAGGTTAGGAGTGCTGCTTTTTCGTTTTGTAGTTTGGTTAAAGGTAATAGAATTTGGTATGGTAAAAAATTTCTTTCTAAATTTTTTTTGGAAGTAGTCTCTAACTCCATTTGAACAAGGGACGAACGTAGCATTTGAAAATGGCGTGATGAGTGGAATGAGTTCAAAAAAGGACACCAGTATATGGTCTAGGTCAAATTTTTCGAATGCAGTAAAGAGAATCTGAGGTCCCTGAATATGAAAAATAAATTTTGTGTTTTTAAGAAAAGCGGAAAAAACCCCACAGCTATGGTATAGGGTAGTATGAACAGCAGTAATAGTTCCGTTTTTTAATGCAGATTTCAGATGCTTTCTATAGGCAAGAGATAGAAATATAGCGTGCCAAAATTGTGGCATATAGCTTGTACCTATGCCAAAGACTTTTTTTAAGAAACTTTGCATGAATGAATTGTCACCTAGAGTCGTATGAGGTATGAGAGGTATATAGGTGATTGTAAAGTTCTTATGAAGAATGTATTGTTTTGTTGATTTGTTTTGGTTACTGATAATAACTACTTCTACTTTTTTTCCCATATGTAGTAAATGAGAACATAAGTTTTTATTAAAGGTAGCAATTCCACCCCAGTTAGATTTTGGGTAAAACTCTGGTGTAAATATCAGTACCTTTTGCATGATCTCAAGTGTTTAATGGGATTGAATAATGATACTATATGATGTAGTAATGACTTGCAAGTTATAAAAATATTGGTTGAAGGTGTTTAAAAAAGCTGCAACGAAGCAATAAAAGTATACTTTTTGCTCAACATTCAATGTATTCTAAAGTCAAAGCAATTGTATCTTATATCTCAACTAATGTTTAATTAACTCTTTTGATGTATCAAGAATAGTTGTTTGCTATCAGTTTGAGGATTTGTTTACTCACCGAAAATAACTTAAACTTTGCTACAAATTGTTGATGACTTTCCGGTCGAATGGCTTCTTCATTTAGCGCAAACTTGATAGTTTCGGCTACTGATCTAGATGAATTTTTAGGAGTGAAAAAAACACCGTGCTTGCTATCCAACATTGATCCAAGCTTTGTGTTAGTAGTGATAAATGGTTTCTTGTTTAGTATCGCTTCAAACATAACCAGAGAAAAGGTTTCTATCTCTGAGCACGAAAGTACTGCATCTGAAATTTGGTATAAAGCTTGAACATTTTTGTTTTCGAGAAATAAAATATAATTGCTCATGTTAGCTTTCTCTACTTCTAACTTGAGAAATTGCAAATACTCACTTTGCTTCAGGTTACTAGGTGCAAAGTAAGCAATTATATATTTGAATCGTCTGTCTTTTTTCTGTAGAAGCTTGATTGATTCTATACCTAGTTCAAATTTTTTAACCGGGTCAAGCCTTCCCACTGACAGTATAATTTTATCTGTAGTGAGCACCCTTCTTGTAAAATTTTTCTTAGGAACTTGAACTGGATTTGGAATAATGTGGATTTTTCTTTGTAGTGAAAGCTGTCTAAGTAACTCGTCTGCACTATGCTGGCTAGGAGCAATACAAGTATTAACATTTGAAATGACAAATCTATGTATTTTTAGCGCTAACTCATGTTTTAGACTTTGAAGCAAACGCTTTAGGAACGGTTGAGTATCAACCACATCCTCTGGGATTCTATTCCCGTGGTAATGAAAGCACACTGATACTTTAAGAAAGTTCTGTAAAAGAAGTGCAGCAAATGCTGCTGTGAATATTGGTGTGTAAACTAGTCGACTATTTGTAGTATTTCTGGCACAGAGAATTTTTTGTATTGTGATAATCACCGAAGAAATCAACCAACTGTAGTAGAAAACACTGCCCGTTTTTTTCAAACCACTAAGTACACTAAACCTAGACTCAATGATAGGAACTCTTTGAAAACACTTAATTATCCTTTCCGTAACAATTCTTTCACCACCGAGCTCATCTTCATAAAAAAAATAGACGCTCATTTTTTTTGAGCTACGCATGAATATCCTTTTCTTGACAGCGGAATAGGTGATTTTTCTAGTGATCCTTCAGTTGTAATGAATGAAATAAATGATAGATGCTGATTAAGTAGTTTTTTCAGGTAGTTTGGTGATATCCCGTATCCCCACCACTTTGTATCCTCAGACTCCTCATGAATATTAAACACGTATAGTTGCCCTAACTTTCTTAGAACATCTTTAGACTCTTGTATAAGTTTTTTCTTGTTATAGATCCATGCAAAACAGTCGATGATGAAAACGGTGTCACATGTTTTATTTCTAAGAGGAATACCCACTTCTAGGTCAGCTTGAATAAAGAGAGCGGAAGGATGTCTGTGATACAGTACCGCAAAAAGTAAAGACATGTATGACTTATCTATGCCAATGTGAGTCCATTTTTTTGTTGGCACCTTTTTTTCCAACAGTGAAAAGAACGAACCCGTTCCACAACCTACATCTAAAACCACTTTGTTTTTTAGATTAGTAAACTGAAGACTGTTTTCTATGGTACGCAGGGTTTCTCTATCTGTATTGAGGAGATACTTAAACCAAGAGCGCGAAGGCCCAATGAGGTATAACAGAAAAAGAGTTGATTTTTCTCCAATAGTAAATCCATTTTTTTGTAATATATAACTCAGAAATGCTATTACCTTGTGCGTGAGCCTTTGTGAACTTAGCGCGATCCATGTTGCTTTTATGTGCTTTCCCGCATAGATACAGTCAACCATTTTTTTGTGATTGAGCGTATCTTCTTTGAAGATAATAGGTATTGATGAAACGATTGGGTATGAATCGCAGCTGCAACGCAGAACACCAAATTCATGTGTTCCAAAAACTTTTTGCAACTTTTCTTCGCAGTATGGGCAAACCAGCGACAGCAAAATACTTTTTTTTCTTATCTTCGTCATGCTGTCGTACTCTACACAAAATTTTTTTACTATACAATAGCTTGTATGTTGCGTGTAACAGCAATCATACCCACCACCTTTAGTAGAGAAGCGCGGAAGACATTTTTAGTGTGTGTACATTCACTCAAAAAAAGTGCGAAGTCGGTTGCTGACTTGCGCATTGTAGCTGTTACCGATAGAAGTGAAAGCGTACCTGCCCTTTCAAATGAATTTCCTGACATTACAGTGGTTTCCGTACAAAACGGTACAGGTTTTTCTGAAATGAATAATATGGCAATAGAAGTATCAGTAAGTAAAAGTGTAGATTTCTTTATACTCATTAACGATGATGCATGTGTCCATTCCAGTTTCTTTAGCCAACTGACACAGCTAGTAAAAAATAATAAGGATGTAGAGGTGTTCGCTCCTTTCATCTTTAACACAACAAAGAGGTCTGTTGACTCATATGGAGTTGAGTACTTTGTTTCTGGCTATGCAAAAAACATTACTAGGAGTACAGTCACTTCAAACCTTGCTTCAGCGTCTTGTATTGTTATTAAAAAAAGCTTGCTGTGCAGATTAAAGAATGTGTATGGTTTTTACTTCTGTACTATTCTGCACTATTACTTAGAGGATGTAGAGTTAATGATAAGAGCTCGGATGCTTGGAGCACTAATTTGTAGAAGTAGACAACTGCTTGCATACCACAAGGGTTCGGCAACATCCAAAGAGAAATCCTGGTTTCCTATGTACCACACCTATAGGAACATTGGTTGGGTAATTATGTTAACGTGGCCCAAACAAATGATACTCAGAAACATACTCAGCATTCTTTTAGTACAAGTTTGGATTGCTGCATATTCAACAAGAAAGTATGGGCCAAAAATGTACTTCACACTTTTGTTAGATGGACTACACAACATGCGCGAGTTGCTGAGTATTCGGAATAGGATTATCAAGGGTTATCTGCCTGATCTTGAGTTTTCACGACTGTTTTCAAATCTTTCATTTAGAACATATCATGGTGTTAAAATTCCTGCATTACGGTTATGGTAAGTGTTATACATGCTAAGAGGAAAACTGCCATTGTTCATGACGTGCTACTAGAATACGGAGGGTCAGAGAGAGTTTTAGAGGCTATCTGTGAGATGTATCCAGAAGCGCCCCTCTATACCTTCTACTTTAACAGTAGCAATACTGATGTACAGAAAGCTTTTGGAAAAAGAAAGCTGCACACCTCTTGGTTACAAAGAATACCTTATCTACATCGTTTGGGCAGGTTTTTTTCTATGCTAAAGCCATTTGCATGGATTTATTTTTTTTCCCTCAAAATCAAAGGGTATGAGTTAGTAATCTCGTCTTCACACTCATACTCATCAAAAGCTGTTGGAGTTGAAGCTGGTACCACACACATTTCATACATTCATACACCACCTCGCTATCTCTATACAGAGTTCAATGAACTTTCATTTACAAAAAGATATCCTTGGAAACTACTTTTAGCACCATTCTTTTTTATTTTTAGGTACTTAGATAAAAAAGCAGCTCAACGTCCTACTCATCTTGTAACCTCTGGGAATACAGTGAGAAAAAGAATTCAGAAGTACTATGGACGAACTGCTCAGATCATTCCACCACCTGTTCAGGTTAGGTCACTAAGAAGAAAGAAAAGAGTCTTTTTTATTGCACATTCTAGATTGGTTAAGCAAAAAAACATTGATTTAGCAGTTAAAGTATGCACTAAGTATCATTTGCCACTTGTAGTCGTTGGTGAAGGACATCAACTACCCCAACTAAAAAAGTTGGCTGGAAACACCATTTTTTTTGTAGGGAGAGTATCGGAAGCAGTGCTAGCGAAACTCTATCAGCATGCTTTTGCACTTTTATACTGTTCGTCTGATGAAGACTTTGGGATAGTTCCACTAGAGTCAATGGCGTTTGGCGTTCCTGTTATAGCATATAGAGAGGGTGGAGTTACTGAAACGGTCGTAGAAGGAAAAACAGGTGTTTTCTTTGATGAACTCTCAGTGAACAGTGTAGCTAGATCTATACATCAATTTTTAAAAACACAGTGGCATGAGGGTGTGTTGCGTTCACGGGCCAGCACCTTTGGCATGGAGACGTTTATTAAGTCGATTACAAAATACATCACTGAACATCTATGAAGAGGCAAGGACATAAGATTGCAGTTATTGGTGCACGGTCGTATCCACCAGAGTTTGTAGGTACAAGTGGCATAGAGTTTTATTTGCAGCATACTATTGCAGCATTCAAAAAAGGTGCGTTTTCTTTTTTACTTTTTACTAAAAGTATGTATGGCAGTGACGATAAAACTGTCTTGGGAAATGTGAGAGTGGTGCCGGTTTTCACTTGTAAAGGGAAAGTACTTGAGAGTGTTTCGTATAGTTTTTTTGCAAGTATAGTGGCAACATTCAGTGATGCTTCGGTAGTTTGGTATAACGGTATAGGCACAGCACTTTTTTGTTTTATACCTTTATGCTTTTCTAAAAAAATAGTCATTACCCTACATGGCGCAGACTGGCGGAGACAAAAGTGGTCACAGATTAAAAGAAGACTGTTTAGATATAATTAGTAGACAAGTTGAGCGCTCTCCT
>CAZMZI010000007.1:17993-27653 GCA_964570775.1 uncultured Pseudomonadales bacterium
TTTACTTTAGTGTCTTGGTTGGTGTTACGGCTCCCTGTAACAGTGACATCTGTATCTGAAACGACAAGGATACCAGTGCTCAAAAAGCGAGTGATACACACACCTCCCGGACTGGTTTTTCCTAAACAGAGAAAAAATCAAGGGAGTTTGATTCTTGAGAAAGTTGGAGTAAGAAAGAAAAAATACATACTGTATGTTGGAAGGTTGGTGCCAGAAAAAAGAATCGAGTGGCTATGCAAAGCATTTATGCTAATTCAAAAGTCAAATCCGGAGCTGCAGCTTGTTATAGCTGGGAGCCCTAGTACTACGAGTGAGTACCATGACATGCTTAGAAATACCTTCAAGAATAAAAAAATTATATTTATCGGTTCTGTTTTCGGTGAAGATAAAAGGCAGCTACTAGAGAATGCTCGAAGCTGTGTAGTACCATCAGCACTTGAAGGTTTTCCGATTATCCTAATGGAGGTAGTACCACTCCATGTTCCCATGGTGATAGGAGAGAGTTTTGTACCAAAAGATGTACAACAAGCTACAATGGTGTTTCCATTTAGAGTCTTGTCTTTTACTTCATTTTGCTATGCGCTTGCAAAAAGCCTCAGAAAGCCAAAGAAAAACAGTTCGCTTACACTACTCGAGAAAAAGTATTCATGGGATCACACTGCTGAAACATACAGCGCACTTTTCACTAAGCTTATGGAAGGTCATTCTCGCACAAGATGACTTCTGGGGTTATTCGAATGCCTTTAGGAAACAGCAATGGATATTGTGAATCGTATTTTTGTAGCGCCTGTACTTTTGTGTAGTCACCAGTTCGAATGGATTTCTTAGCGAGAAGTAGCTTAGTACAGTGTGGAAGTAGTTGTTGTGGTTTGTACCAATAGGGGACTTCGAGATAGTAAGCAATTTTTTTTCTAGGAACTGCTGATTCAACTGCCTTTCTTACAATCAAGTGGTCAACGTGGTTTCCAACAGCCAAGGGTGAGAGGACTAGGTCAAATGATGTTGATACAGATTTCACTGTGTCTTTAAGACTTTTCATTAGTCTTAAATCATGGTTGTGGATAGTTCCAGAGAATAACTCTTGTGGAGTACGGTAGAGTGGCTTCTTTTGCGAACTGCGAAAAGCCCCATCAATATAGTCAAGGTGCAACCAACTAAAGTCATTTTCAGTAAGTACCTCTCTATCTTCCTGTTTTCTTTTTTTCTCATACTCTCTAGTTGTGAGTGATAGCCTCTTTAGAATGTCCAACGAATAGGGGGGTACAGAAGAGGAAGAAAAACTGGTAAATACAGATATAACAGTGCAACTGTGTTTTATTCTCCAGGAGCTGAGGTGTGCAAAGGTTGATAGGACAGCATCATCTAAATGTGGCGAGAATACTGCTATTTTTGCCATAAGCAAGCCTTTATACTAAAGTGATGTTTACCCTGCCTGATAAAGAGATTGTACCTTATTTCGTTTATTTATTCTTATTCGTCATTTTTTTGGTGATAGGTGACTCTTTTTTGCAATTACCTCTGTTATGTGTGTTTACCCTCATTTCTCTCTTCGACATGAGAAGTTGGGACTGGAAGAAAGCAGTACACCATCACTATATCCTTAGTTGTTGGGTTTTGTACTTACTTGTAGTAACAATAGCTACAGTATTTTCTCATAGCTTGCCGCTTAGTTTACATGAACTAGTAGTTCAGTACTTCGCTTTTGTTTTTTTCTGTTCTGTTCTTTTCACAAAATCAAAACTACGTAGTAGTGAGCATCTTTTCCCAGGCTTTGTGCTTATTACCATAGTAATGGTTACACTATCAACAGTGGCACAGGTTGTACCTGCTATTGGTGTACATTTGCCACCAATGACGTTACTCTATCCTAAGTTTGGCCACAATCATTTGGCTGCGTTTTTACTTCTTGTGCTTCCCCTTTCAGCATATGTTGTAGTTAAGAATAGAAACAGAAGAGCTTGGGTTTTTTTTGCTATTGTTTGTGTAGCATTAGTGCTTTCTTGGGGGAGAGTGGCACTGGTTATAGGTCTACTGCAGTTGATTGCTCTGGCATTTTTTCTTTTCCAGAAGAAACTAGTCCCCAGGAAAGTAGCTAGTATCATATTTTCAAGCCTGTCGATACTGTTTATCGCATGCTGTCTCACTATTGGATACTATACACTTGTTCAGTTTAAGTATGATACCTGTTCGGCAGGAATGTTTAGGAAGTTCTTGTGTAAAAACCCTTATGAAGAGCCACGCCTTGAGTATTGGAGACAAGCAGTAGTTGCTACGAGAGAGTATCCACTCATAGGGTATGGACCTGGAACTTTCGAGTTAATAAATAAAAAATATCGCAGCAGGCCTGCTGTTGGAACGGCTTTTGCACATAACACTCTACTAGAGACTCTGTCAGAGTCAGGAATAGTTGCAGTACTTCTTTTGGGGATCTTAGGAGTTAGCTTAGTTGGCAAAAGTTACAGAGTTGTTAGCTCTCAGGCTACCTTTGAAAACGTGGCATTATTCATTGCAGTGAGTGGACAGCTTATTAACAGCATGTTTGATTATGACTTAAATCACATCGGTATTTACATAATAACTGTTCTCTTTTTTGCGAAGATTTTAAGTGGATCAAGTTTTGACGTTTCTAAAGAAACTGTTAAATCTCAAAAAAAATATCAGTTTTTTATAAAACTTAGTCTTACACTCAGTGTTGGTTTTATTTTATTTTTTGGTTTACTTTTTTTTGTTACTGAAGCATTGCTGTTACTAAAAAAACCACAGTATGTTGCCGAACGCTTTCCCTATTTTGTAGAACAAAAACATATTTTGTTACTGGAAGAAAACATTAAAAAATCAAACGCTGACCTATTTTTGGATACGTACGAAAATCATCCTGAAGTGGTACAGAATGTACTCACCTTTAACATCACAAATGCAGAAAAGGTAGCATACTATGCACGGCTACATGAGATATATCCATGGGGACTCATTTGGTTGCTCCAGACAAAAGACTACACCAACGAAGGATTTGTGGAGGCTTTACAAGAACAACTGAATAGATCGAAAACTTTTCTGGTTGCTATGGAAAAAATGAACAAGGTTGAACACCACGAGCAACGAGAGATACTAGCAAACAAGTATATTGAACTTACAGACTATTTCTATAAAAATGGTTCATTTGAAAAAGGAAACACAGCTTTTTTAAAAGCAATCGAACTCAGACCCTGGATTCTAGACGAAACGCAAGTCGTTTTTTATCAGAAAAACTTTCCACAAACAGAGTGGTGTCAACTAATGGTTCATTTGAGTTCATTTAATGAGTACTACTTTGGTAAGAACGCAACAGTATACGTAAGTAAAATGACCGAGTGCTTATCCTACTGCTTTTCTACTGTTTGCCCTGTTTCACAGCGAGAGTTTGCTGAAAGGATGCTCACTTTTACCTCGACAAACTCAGAACTCCTTTTTGGTTCGTTCGCTTCAAACCAGTTAGAGCGTGTGGCGGCATTGTTTGCAGCAGGGCAGGTCGAGCAGGCAAAAGCACTGCTGACGAACGTATCTGAGGTTATCACAGTGCTTGAGCTAGAGGGGTTAGTAATTGAAGGTGAGGTGAAGAACGCTATCGACACACTTACCAAGCAACTAGACGCAGCAATGTTAGTAGCTGTGCCTTAGACTAACGCCACCACAGTTCGCACGAGCAAACCTATATCGTACAGAATTCCCCCTCTTTTAAGAGTAACTTCTTCTAAAGTTCGCCAGTGAGCAAGGGAGGTGTGGCGTTTTTCCGAGACAGCCCACTCAGACAGAATGCCAGGTCTAACTCGATATCTAAAGTTCCAAGCAGTAGAAAGTTGGTTTGCTTCAGAAAGGGGGAGGGGGCGAGGTCCCACAAAACTCATTTCCCCTTTAATGATATTGAGTAACTGAGGTAACTCATCAAGACCAGCCCGAGAAAGAAGCCTACCAATGCCTACATACCGTGGATCTTTTGCTATCTTGAACATGGGAAAAGGTGCCTCATTTAACTCTGAAAGTTTTGGTTTTTGAGTATCCGCTTGTAAGTGCATAGTTCTAAACTTGATCATGGTAAAAATAGCCTTCTGCTCACCACACCTTTTCTGCAGAAAAAAAAGAGGTCTGCCAATAGTGATAAGAATAGTGGCTCCAATGAGGAGAAAAAGGGGGCTACAGAGTACCAGTAGGCAAACAGCTAGCACTACATCAAATACTCTTTTTCTTCGTGAAAAGTAGTAGGGGTGGACAACAATACTTTTAGGCACTCCTAGTGTTTCTAACGCAAACAGAAAGATTTGCTAGAGTTCTAGTTTTCCTCTTTGCAACTGTGATGAAATCCAGAAACTCCATACACCCGATATTATAAAGAAGAGACCCCCAAACACAAGCGCGAGTGTTGTGCCAATAGATCCTGAGACTGGTATAGCACTATCTGTTGCTGGCAGTGCTGCCCTGGCTGAATCTGTTGCTTCTGCTGATGCGCTAGCTGATGGACTTGGAGATGCAGATGCACTAGCAGTAGGACTTGGCGATGGGCTCGGTGAAGGAGTTGGGCTAGGACTTGGTGAAGGATTTGGCATTGGGAATGGGTTGCCAGATCCAAAGGGCTGGTTAGCTTGTGCAATTTGAGTTGAGGTGTTAGCCACGGTAAAGGTAACTGTCTCAGAAATTTCCTCGCCAGTGTCAGGGTCAGTGTAACTGTAGGTAACGGTATGTTCTCCTGGCTCTAGCGTCTGAGAGAGCGCTGCAATGTCTAGTTCAAACGTGCCGTCAGCATTAGCAACAATGAACTCAGAAATCTGTGTGTCGGAGTGCACTTCAATTTTAATGGTGACATTTGGTTTAGCCTTACCCACAATTTTGGGTTGAGTTGTGGTTACTGTTACTGTTTCAGCTTTTGCTTGTTCTATGTCTAGAACTACTACTTCTGGCGTTTCTGATTGTGACTCTGGTGTTGCAGATGTTGCCGATGGGGTTGCAGACTCAAGCTCCGCCTCTGCCATGGTTGCAGGTTCGGTAGGTTGTTCTTCTTCTATTTCAGGCTCTGACATGGCTGGCGGCGTAGTTTGTGCGGCAGGTGTGGCTTCTCCAGGTTCTTCGGTTGCTATGAGCTCCGTTTCTTCTGGAATAGTTGCAGTACCAGTAGCACCGGCCTGACCATAGGCAATAGTTTCTACAGGTTGTGCTTCACTTACCGTGGTTGTGAGCTGTCCAACTTGCGCTACTTGTGGTCCTTGCACCTGTACAATGAGGGGATCGGTTTCACCAATGGTGGCATACGTAGTGCCATCAACGGTTCGAGCGTTCGATAACGGGATGGCCCAGCTACCAGAGCTCTTTACTAAAGAAGAAAGCTCACTAGCATCGCTGTGTTTTACATACACAATTGCTCCGTCTGCTGGGGTACCACTCTCGGTTGTGGCGCTTCCATAAATGGTTTTTGCTGCAGGTTGAGTGCCGGCTTGGGCAGCGGTTTTGACGGTAAAAGGATCACCTTCATTCGTAAATGTAGTGCCACTTCCAGTGCCGAGAATAAAGTAGTAAGTGGTGTTGGGTTGCAAGCCACGGACGGTCAGGTGATGTGTGTTGTAGGGTTGAACACTTCCAGAAATTTGATCTCGATCATCACCAGCTTGATTATTTGTTGATCCTGCTGCTGTTCCGTACTTCAGAAATGCAGTAATTGACTGGTCTGTAATGAAAGAAACGGTAAAACTGGTGTCGGTGATGTTAGTGATTTTGATTTTTTTAGGAGTTGTTTGCGGGGTAGCTCTAGGTGCAAACACGCCTGTGCCTTGGCCAAAAAGCAGCACGCCTGCTACCATCGCGACAACTAAAACTACCAAACCAAGTATGGTAGGAATACGCTTCTGCATGAAGCGATTTCTAGCTGAAGCTCTAGCAACTGGTTTAGTTATTCCTATCATACGCACTACACCAAAAAACACGTGCCTATTGCACCGTACCTACTACTGTAGAGAAAGTGTGCCCCAAGTGCAATGCGAAAAAGACACGAATGAAACCGCTCATACTAGGGAGTCTCCACACCAATCTGTGGAGGGTTAAAGTCGGATGGTTCTTGGAACTCTTCGCCTTCAGGAGTGGGCTCGGAGAAAACTGACTCTGCAGGTCGTTCTTCCTCTGGTTCAAGATCTTCTGCAAAAACGGTGATCGGTACTACCACTGTCTCTTTTCCATTTTCAGTACTAATGAACTTATAGATTGGGAAGTTAGCAAGCTCATCTGCACTAAAATAGTGTTTTGATTCAAGTTTATCGAGAGTAGCTGCATTTATGGTTGGCGTTAAGGGTTTGGCTGCTTTAGTGAGTGTGGGAGATATGGTACTTTTTTGTTGTTCAGTGAACATTTCTATAAACACCCAAGAAAACACTACCACAAGGAACAGGATAGCAATAGCGAGTAGCTGTTGGCTCTGTTGCAGGTTTTTTAGCTGGTCAACAAGGTTATTTTTGTGCACTTGATCCTTTTCCAAAGTAGGGAGCTTTAAGGGTGAGGTTAGCCCGGAGTTGCTTTGAACCCTTGTCTTGAGATACAGAGAACACCACGGTATCTATGACAAATGTTCTACGGCTATTTTGTAACGCACTCACGAAATCTCGTATTGAGCTGTAGTCTCCGGACATCGAAACAACAAGCTGCATGTCTTTCTTTGATAACGAATCAAAGTTGTTTTGCTGATCAACCCCTTTGTCTGGAACTTCTTGAATACTTGCTGAGTTGAGAATAATGCCGGTATCGCTTGCGCTTTTTTCTATAATCTTGAGTGCTTCGATGACATCGGCTGTTGAAGGAACAGCTTGATCCAACATAAAGAGGCGTTCTTGTAGTGCTAAGAACTGAGTTTGTGCAGTTCCAAGAGCAGCAACTTTCTTTGAGAGTTGTTCCGAAAGCTCTTTTTTGTCTTCAATTCTTTTTATAAGCTCGGTCATTTCAAGCAGTGTAGGGCGGATGGCCGCCATAGCCAGAAAAACCACTAAGCCAATGGTGAGAAATAGTTCTAAGGACACTTTTGCCACTGGGTTTTGGTAGAAGCGGTCCAAAGCGACACTTAGCTGTTTTTTGCGTTTGTCGGTTGTTACCATGGTTACAACCCTCCCGTTCTATCGAGCACATCAACTTCCTCGGCAGGTTTATCCGTTCTTTGAACCTTAGCAATGACCTTTGTGTCTGCGCGTAGACTAAAAGAAAACCCTGGTGAAGTTTCGTCGTCGTTACTTTCCACTGAGTCTACATGTACATTTGAAAACTCTGGTGAGAGTTGGAGGTTATTTACCAGCAAGTTAAATGCTGTTTGCGACAGTGCCTGGCCAGAGGCAACAATACCATCTTGCCGTATGACCAACTCTTCCAAGATGATCCCCTCGGGAGAGACCTGAGCGTAGTCTGCGAATGTTTCCACAATGTTGCTTTCTTGATCGATCTGCTCATAGGTGTCAATTTTCTTTTGAATGACGCGAAAAGTAGACTCAAGTTCTCCATATGAGTTAATAATGCCTTCTTTTTGAGAGATTTCATCATTAAGATCAGTTTCTTGTCGGTCTAGAGTAAAACGAGTTGCAAAGCTGACGATAACCACAAGTTCGGTAAAAATAACAATGTATCTACCAGCACTGAGTGCCCACTTAAGAATCCTACCTGGTAAAGTACCAAAAAATGGGTCCTTAGGAACAAGGTTAATCTTGATGGCGGCAGGCTTATTTTTCATCTAACTTTTTAAGTATACAAGATACTCTTTACTGTAGCCAAGGGCTACATTTGGTAGTTATGTACTACGGTCTTCAAACCCAGGCTCAGTGAGCACTTCACCAGATTTTGAAAGGCTTTTTTGCCAGCCTGCCGCAAGGTATCCAGTAATAGTTGTGATCAGCCGTAGTTCTTTTAGTTGCAGTACCGCGGAAAAATAAATGTACACTAGGAAACCAATCGTTCCAGTTACCACCGTTAAGCCAATGAGTTCAACCGTTTTTGTGGTATTAAACACTAGTTCGTCTAACACCTTAAAAGGTAAGTACAGGAAGACGGCCATTAAGAAGCCAGCTATCAACATCTTGAATTGTGGAATAAGCAAGGAGCTAGAAATAAGGCCGTGCAATTTTTTGTGAAGTAAAAAAACAAACAAAAGTAACTCAATAACAGCAGTGACAGAGGTAATAAGGGCCAATTCGTGTGTGCCTTTTTGCAGCCAAAGTACACAGTAGGCGGCACTTAGGAGGTACATGCTTACTATAAGAAGCGTGACGAGGAACGGAGTTTTGGTGTCCTTGAGGGCGTGAAACGCTCGAATAAGTAGCTGTACTAAAGCCTGTGCAGCAATGGATACTGCCAAAATGGCAACAATCTGACCAATCGCAAGCGTTGTAGACCAGTCCAAGTTTTTTGTGCCATAGGCTAAACGAACTATCGGAACTCTCAAAATAAGCAGTAGTACCGATGCTGGTACGGCAAAAAAACTAATTTGGTTGAGTGACTGTGTCACTAAGGCCGTAAACTTCTCTCGGTCAAAAGAGCTTGACTCTTCGGACAAAAAGGGCAAGGAAGCTTGGCCAATGGACACACCAAAAAGCCTAATAGGCATGGTCATGAGTCGCATTCCCAACTTAATAACCACATACGAAATGCTCCCAATCGAGGTTGCAAAGAAACCTAGAGCTAAGTTTTGCACTTCGGTTAGACTGTAGGTGAGCACTCTTGGTGGCATCAACTTAAAAAGTTTAGAAACACCAGGGAAAAAAACATTAAACGAAGGTTTATACCTAAACCCCAGCTTAAAGACGAGTGGAACTTGGATAACCATGTGGAGAAATGCCCCAAGTACCACTCCAACTCCAGCGGCATAAATGCCAAGAACAGGCTGGAGCAAGAGCGAGCCCACAATGATTCCCAGGTTGTAAAAAAGTGGACTGATGGCTGGAATAATAAATCTTTGGTAGGACTGCAGAATTCCCGCGTAGAAATTCGAGATAGCAAAAAGAACTTGTGCAACAATCATGATTCTAGTAAGGTCTGAGGCTACCTCAATTTGCAGTGGCGTGAACTCGCTGCCGGTTCTAATGGCGGTAATTTCTCTAGAAAAATAAAAAACCACTACTCCAACAAGGATAAACACCGAAAGGAGTATGGTCATCACAATGGAGGTAAATTGATAAGCTTCAGATTCGGACTGTTTTTTGCGTAGTTCGGTAAACAGCGGGATAAAGGCTGCTGATAGCGCTCCAAGCACTATGAGCTGGTACATGGCATCAGGAACCTGAAAAGCAACTTGAAGCGCTGCGTACGTTTCGCCAGCTACTCCTTGACCATAGTACTGTCCCAACAAGATTCTGTCTCTAACTACCCCTGCAAGGAGTGAAAACAAGTTTGCAGTGGCAATGATAATGCCGGCGGATAAAATGGTACTTTGTTTGGTTTCTAGCCATTTTCCACCGTTTAATAACTTGGAAAGCTGGGGTAGTGATGAAAAAGGGTGCATCGGCTGTAGTATAGTGCTAACTAGATATTTGAAAATGTACAGATTTTACGATATAATTCCTGCCTAGCTTGGTACTAAGAATATCAGACTAAGTAGCTAACAGTAAGAAGAAAAAGTATGCCAATTCTAAAAAATGCAAAAAAAGCCTTACGCGTAAGTAAGCGAAAGAC
>CAZMZI010000008.1:0-3254 GCA_964570775.1 uncultured Pseudomonadales bacterium
TTTTTGACAAAACAAAAAAAGTCGCTATAATAGGTGACTATACCTTCGTACAGGTGTTTTTCAAATGAGACTACTTTGTGTATTGTAAAAAACTCCGTTATTTTTTAGTGAACGCAAACGCACTAGGTTAGTTGCATAGTAATAAATAGGTACTTCCAAAGGGTTATGCCAATAAAAAAGTCAGATACAGCTGCTCCAGAAGCGGTTAGTGAAAAAACAGAAGTAACAAAAGCAGTAGAAGCAGTAGAAGCAGGTGAAGCCGTTGAAGTAACTGTGGCTCAGCAAGAGGCTGAAGCCATTCAACCAGTGGTAGAAAAAACCAAGGTTGAACCACAAGTAGTTTCAAGCGATGACAAACCACTCGAAGAGAAGAAGAAAACGTTTAAGTCTATTCCTGTAGCCCCATTGAAAAATAATGGTGCACATACCCAAACATCTAACAATGGTACTACTGGTTCTAATGGCAATGCCCCATACCAAGCATTTTCTAGAGAAGATAAAAGAGACAACCACAAAGTTATAACTGGCTGGCTCGACCTATCTCGTGACGGTCATGGTGTGGTTCGTGTCAGTTTATCTGGTGATGAAGAAGGTGATGCCTACATTTCAACCTCGCAGGTGCGAAGATTAAACTTGCGCCCTGGTGATCAAGTGACAGGCCCAGTTAGAGAACCAAAAGATAACGAGCGTTATTGGGGTATGCTCAAAGTTGACAAGGTTAACGGAGAGCCAGCTCAAGAAACAAGAAAAGATAACAGAATTAAGTTTATGAAACTTACTCCTGTGTATCCAAATGAGCTCATTAAGTTAGAGACTGGTGATGAGCCACTTTCTCTCAGAATGATCGACATGATTGCTCCTATTGGCAAGGGACAGAGAAGTCTTATTGTTTCTCCACCTAAGGCCGGCAAAACAACCTTACTTAAAGATATAGCTACAGGTGTGGCAAGCAATCACCCAGAGATCCATGTGATGGCTGTGTTGGTTGGCGAGCGCCCTGAAGAAGTAACTGATATTAAGCGTCACATTGCAAAATTAACTAATGGTGTTGGTGAAGTAGCTGCAAGTAACTTTGACGAATCTGCAGAAGATCAGTGTAGAGTTGCAGAGCTAGCACTCGAGAAAGCAAAACGCATGGTAGAGCAGGGTAGAGATGTACTTATTTTGCTTGACTCCATTACTCGTTTGGCTCGAGCGTATAACCTGGCAATTCCTACTTCTGGAAGAACGCTCTCAGGAGGTTTTGACCCAGCAGCATTGTTCCCACCAAAGAAGTTTTTTGGTGCAGCTCGTAACTTTGAAGTACCAGGAAGTTTAACCATTATTGGAACAGCTCTTGTTGAGACTGGTTCACGTATGGACGACTTAGTGTATGAAGAGTTTAAGGGAACTGGTAACCAGGAGGTGCACTTAAGCAGAAGACTTGCAGAACGACGTGTGTGGCCAGCAATTGATATTCAAAAATCTGGTACCAGACGTGACGACTTGCTTATTGAAGGTATGACTTATCAATCGATCATGACTCTACACAGAATGCTTGATATGCTTGATGGTAATGAGAGAACGCAAACTCTTATTGAACAGCTCAAGAAATCTAAATCGAACAAAGAGTTCTTGGCAGGTCTTAAATCAAGTTAGTGCACCTGTTGTTGCAGATTGCTAGGTATGGCTACATCTAAAGGTTCATTTACAGCACCACCCATTTTTAAAGAGTTTGGTGAATTCCTACGCTTTATTGGTTGGTACATTAGAACCAGAGGATATAAGTGGTTTACCAAGTTTGAGATCCTCAAAGATATACTTGTTGACTTGCTCTATCAAAAGAGAGGCAAGTACACCAGACCGTTCATGCACTTTGGCACCATTGGTTTAGTGTTTGTGGTTATTACCGTTGGTCCAGTGGTATTGGCACAAACAGAGAATCAAGTGGAGGGTGAGGGTGTGCAGTCAGTAATTACCACAGGGTATGGGTCAAACTTTGATACCACTCAAGCAGAGGAAGTTGCTCGGTTTAGAGGTGGTGAAATCATTACACACGTTATTGGTGAAGGTGAAACAGCAAGTAGCATTGCTGAAAGATATAATCTAGACCCTTCAACAATCTTGTGGGAAAACGAGTTAGAAGAGAAGAGCACACTTAAACCAGGCCAAGAACTCAGAGTTCTGCCCGTTGATGGTGTGCGTCACAAGGTGGCTCGTGGTGAAACCATTTACTCTATTGGTAAAAAATATGGATTAGATGACGCTGAAGTACAGGTGATAGTTGACTATCCCTTTAACGAGTTTTTGAATGATGAAACTTTTGAGTTAGCAACAGGGCAGCAGATTATGATCCCAGGTGGTGTGCCACCAAAAAAACCTGCACCTACGCCAAAGGCTCAACCAGGACCTGGAAGTTATTACACAGGAGAAGTACCTGTGGGGGCTGGTACGGGACAGTTTGTTTGGCCAGCAGCAGGGAGAATAACTCAGGGGTATAGTTTCTACCATAAGGCGATAGACATTGCCAATTCTGCTGGTGGTCCAATCTTAGCTTCAGATACTGGTACAGTAGTGGGAGCAGGATGGTTAGATAATTCTGGATATGGTAATCGCATTCTCATTGACCATGGTAATGGATTTGTGACACTGTATGCCCACTTGAGTGTTGTCCAAGTGACAGGTGGACAGAGAGTTACTAGAGGTACCGTTATTGGACAAATGGGAAGTACCGGAAGATCAACAGGAACACACTTACATTTTGAAGTTAGAAATGGAGGACTACTCAATCCACTTGGGTATCTCCAATAGAAAAAATATATGATAGATCTAGTTAAATTACTATTAATTGCAGGAAGTGGTGGTAATGGCCGTGTGTCATTTCGCCGCGAGAAATACGCACCAAAGGGTGGTCCAGATGGTGGTGATGGAGGTAATGGTGGTTCAATAGTTATTCGTGCAGATGCAAACAGCTCAACACTTAAAGACTATGCCCACAAAACTGAATACAAGGCTGAAAGTGGCGGACTTGGTGGTGACGATAATAAACACGGTAAAAAAGGCGCTAACACAGTACTAACAGTACCTGTTGGTACACGCATTGTAATCATTGCAGAGAATGCAACCGCTCGGAAGCGAAGAACCATGTATGGGCCCTTTAAGTTGTTTAAGTGGGAAGAAGTTATCCATAGAAAATACCAGCTAGAACAAGAAGGTCAAAGACCAGATCCGCTCGACCCACAAAAAGTGTACTCACCCAAAGCTACTGTTGATAG
>CAZMZI010000008.1:3354-6984 GCA_964570775.1 uncultured Pseudomonadales bacterium
TACTTGCAGATGTGGGTCTTGTTGGTTTTCCAAATGCAGGTAAGAGCACGCTACTGTCAATTGTAACCAAAGCTCGACCAAAGATTGCCAACTACCCTTTCACCACGCTTGAACCCCATTTAGGCGTTCTTACAAGCCCAGACAATACCAAAGAATTGGTTGTGGCAGATATTCCAGGACTGATAGAGGGAGCAAGTGAAGGCAAGGGGTTGGGATTTGATTTTCTACGCCATATTGAAAACACAAGAACTCTCTTATATGTCTTAAGTCTTGATGAAAATGTTGTGTTTGACGACACTCAAACAGATGCAGACAAAGCCGAGTTAGTATGGGATCAGTACCAAAAACTCAAAAAAGAGTTGGGGGCACATACCCAAGAGCTCTTAGCTAAAGAAAGTTTGGTAGCGGTAAACAAAGTAGACTTATATCCTGAAAGTTTGCAGCTGGCTATTACCAAGTTGTTTGCTAAGCACAAAACCAAGTGTTACCTCTTTAGTGGCGTCACAAGCATTGGGCTCGATGAGCTCAAAAAAGAAATTTTCCAAAAAGCTTCTCGATAAACTACTCGGTTGGTTGTGGATCAACGAGCTCAACGTCAGACTCAGTATTGCCATCGACAGTTGTTCCGGCATCCAGGTTTTGTTCAACAATAGATGGTGTTTTAACTTCTCGTGCCAATGGAGTTTCTTCTACTGCTTCTGCTGGAGTAGTCTTTGATTTTGCAGCAGCTTCTTGTGCTTTCTTTTCTGCCTCATCAAGCTCTGCAACCTTCTTGTCTACTTCGGCAAGCTGTGCGCTTACCTGAGTATAATCTTCTGAAGTTGCATCAACATACTTGAGTGTTTCTCTTAAAGCTGCTTGTGCATTTCTCCAATCCTCTAGGTTAACGAGTGCAACGCCTAGGTTGTAGTATGCAGGAGCGAAATCGGACTTAATACTCACTGTTTGTTGAAAGATTGAAGCAGCTTGTTGATAAGCTTTTTGGCTCATAAAGATCCCGCCCAACGTTACTCTAGTAGATGGATCAGTTGGGTTGGTTTCAATGGCAGAAACATATGATTGCACTGCCCATTGAGCCGCATCATCACTAATACCAATCATGTTTTGGTAAATTTGAGCAAGTGTTAACCAGTTTTGTGAGTCAGTTTGGTCTAGTAGGGTAGCACTTCTAGCTTCTCTTACACCTTGTTGTAGCAACTGTGCAACCTGTTCGGTTTCAGCTTCAGTGATATCCGTTTTGTTAGAGAGAGCACTGGCAATGAGCAAGTTTGTTATTGCGTAGTTTCTTCTAAGTGAATCCAAGTATGGATTAAGAGCAACAGCTTTTTGTTGATGCTCATATACAGCCACAGCATCATCTGCTAAGGCTGCTTTGTTTGCCAAGTTAGTTTCAACAAAGGCCATGTAAGATCTGCCAACTAAGTAGCTAACTACTAACAATACAATTACATTCAAAGCTGTTCCTATGTAGAGTGGAGTGAGGTTCTCACTTGCCATTGGTAGTTTGGTAATGTTTGATTTACTAATGACCTTTAATGATAGTGCTTTTAGTTGAGCTAACGGATGCTTTTCTCTTTCAGAAGCAATGAGTGTTGCAACAATGACTGCTTGGATAGTAATAAGCACAATATTAAGTGGCAGTACAATTTGAAGTACCACTCCTGCTAGTAACATTGCTGCAAGAGCTTTATTTTCAGTATTAACCGATTTCTGAGCCGCTATAACTTTGACTACAAAAAGTACCCAAGCTAGCAGTCCAACAAAACCCATTGTGGTCAAAATGGTAAATGGAGCATTAGCTGCTTGGTTGAAGACGGTAGACCATTGTGTGGTTCCATTTATCCATAGAGGTTTATACATACTATAAACATTGCGGTAAGAAGCTGGTCCAGCCCCAATGAGCGCTGAACGAGGCGACCTGATAGTATCAAGGGCAACTGACCAACTGGCTGACCAGGAGGGGAGTTGCAACTCTGCTGCCTTTCCAGGTAGTAGGGTCCAGCCGTGAAGAGCAATGCCAATAACTAAGATTGGTAAGGTAATAGCAAACACCTTACTTACATATTTTTTGCTGATGATATGTACAACTATACCAACTACAACAACAACCAAAAATTGTAGTGCAATGAGCGAAGAGCCGGTTAAGTTAAAGAGTAGAGTTGTTGGTAGTTCACCACTAAACAAACTATTGATCATATTAGCTGGACCAACATTAAAAAGTTGCAATGCACTGCTAAGGGTAAGTGCTGTACCAGTAACAGCGAGTACATTAAGAACTACTTCTGTGCTTTTTTTAGGCAAAATCACACCACCAACAACTGCTAAAAGTGAGGTGGCAATGACGACACCGCCCATGCCAATAAGACTTTCAACTGGGTATTGTGTTGAGAGGAAACTAGAAAGACCAGCCGATAAAGCAAAGAATAACATAGTAAGACTTAAAGGATTAAGAAGAAATTCAAAAGCACGTCTCTTAAGAGATGAAGCCAAAAATAAAGTCATGAAAAGAAGTGAGGCAATAAAGGTGAGATACACTTTTGTGTCTGAAACGAATGAGCTTGTTGCAGGCACAACAAGTAACACAATAGTTGCGATTGTACCTAGCAAAACACCAAGAGAAATCGTCTGTAGAACGTCTTTTTTATCTTCCATAATTCACCTTTGCAAATCTATTACGATGTTTACTGTGTAGCACCCTCATTTAACCAAGTTGTGAGTGGATTGTAAAGCGCAACTATCCAGTCATTACTATAGCAAAAAACAGAATGACGAAAGCTCCACTTTCCTGTACTATAGGAGTACTTTAAAAGTGCTGTATGTTAAAGCAAGTTTCTCAAAAGCAAAAAAACAAAAAAAAGACGAAGCAAAATGGCTTATCGCTGCTAGAAGTTATTATTGTGGTAACTCTTGTTGCAATTTTGTTACTGTTGGCTATCAGCACAATGGGGCGACAACTGGCAAAGGGTAGAGATGGTCGCCGAAAAGCAGATTTAAATAAAATTAAGATTGCTTTCGAAGACTATAATGGAGATAACGGAACCTATCCTCCAGTCAATGTTTTAGATGATTGTAATGGAACAAGTCTGGCTCCTTATCTTAGTGTTATTCCTTGTGACACACTAGATAATTCACCGTATGTATACCGGCCGTATCCAGATTCAATAGACAGGACCGGTGGCTTTAGGGTGTATGCAAAGCTCGAACTTTCAGATGATCCCATAGTTAGGACCTTAGGTTGCCACACAGGTGTGGGTTGTGGTTTACCAGTCGATGTGGTTAGTGATGCTGCCAGCTACATATATGGGGTTTCTGAAGGTGTTCCTGTTTATTTCACTGGCGACGATGGTGGAGGGGAGACAAGTTCAGGTATTTGTTGTCCAGATGGTGGTGGTGTCTGTAATGTGACTACTTTGATAGATGGAGCTTGTCCTGCAAATGGAGGCCCTTTTGCTTCAGAAGATGACTGTGTAAACAACACTCCTTGCGGTTATTTTGGACCAAACTAGTATATAGTTAAGGGATAAAGGATATGACCAGCATACATAAAAAGCAAAAAGGTTTTACTCTTGTTGAACTTTTAATAGTGATTGTGATTCTTGGGATATTATCTACTATTGGTATTGGCAGTTT
>CAZMZI010000008.1:7084-22499 GCA_964570775.1 uncultured Pseudomonadales bacterium
ATGGTAGGTGTTCGCGAGCGCTCCAAAGATGCCCGTAGTAAGTCAAACCTAAATCAACTTAAGACGGCACTACGCTTGTTTTATAATGATAACCAAAATTATCCTGCAACCGGAAGTATAGATGAGCCTGTTCCAGGCGCTATTTTTTCCGGGACTGGCGATGTGGTGTATATGCAGGAGGTTCCTGTGTTTGATAGTTATGAACAAACAAGCAATGGTGATGGTTTTCTTATATCAGTAGAAATGGAAAATGAAGGTGATCCGGAAATTTGTGAAAGCTGGACTAGATGTGGTGTGGTAGGCTCCTGTGTGCAGGGTGAAGAAAGTGCGTACTACATTTGCGCTAACTAAGTGTTTGGTTCTTGTTGATGAATCTATACTGTGTTTATAATGGGATACATCTTGGTGCATTTTTATGTTTTTCATGATGATTTATTGGGTATGAGTATGAGAAGAATAACCACAAGGATTCAGATAATGAAAAAAGCAAGCTTTGTCTTAGTACTTTTTGGCATGTTTTTTGTGTTATTTTTATTTACCTTTGCCAGGACAAAGTTTAAGAGAAGTGATTCTAACAATGATATTAGGGGTAATGCCGCATCTCAAGATAAGCCAACTGATCCTATAGCTGATTTTCAGATTTCAAAAAACGTTCGTGTAGATTGTGCTTCTAACAAAAGTTGTCAAGAGGTTGTGGTGAATGGAGATGAGCATTTTCGCTTACCCAATGGAGGTGAGAGTCCGTTTGCAGGCTTTGCTGATCCAAGTATTAGAAAAGACAGAAACGGTTTGCTTTGGATGTCATACTCATGGCCACATCTAAAATTTCAGGATGGAAAGCCAACTCCTAGTGTTGATATTCATTTGGCTAAATCTGCAGATCAAGGTAAAAACTGGCAGTTTATAAAGAAGCTATTTACAGCAACAAACATAAATAATCCAGCCAAGCAAAATCAAAAAGGCTACCTAGATTACGAGGTTGTTAACTTATTACCTGTTACTAATGGTAGTAACACAATTTGGTATGGTGTAACGCTTAATTACTTCGTTCCTGAAAAGGGGGGTATGGCAGCTAGACCCTCTGACTCCTTTCATATCAGAGTATACAAAGCTAATAATCCTGAAGAAATTACTAACACCGAGCATGCCATACTTGCTGGCGGTACGACTGCTAAAGAATGGAGTCCTTCTCAACGTTTGGTGCCAAGAGAAATTAGTGAAACAGACAAAAAATCTTTTTTCTGGAATGAGCCCTCTCTTTATTTTGAGAATGGAAAGCTTTACCTGGTAATGGTAGCTTTTAACCTCAAGAACAGAGCTGATATAACAAGAGATGCTGTGTACGTATATTCAACAAACCCTGATGGAGATCCAGAATCTTGGAAATGGACATACAATGGTAAGTTAGCTGGCTTGGAAGAAGCTAAGTTACTATCTTCTGAAAGACTGACACAAATAGATGTGGCTCGCTCAGATAGTGGAAAACTGCTTCTTATTGCAACACCAGATGACTGGAATGATGAATACAAAGATTACAACCATAAAGGTTGTGTAGCATTGGAGATTGTTTCTTTAGAGAAGCCAGAGCTTAGGAGAACTGTCTCTGGTAAGCTTGCTGTACATGCAAAGATTGAAGATTCTCAAGCTAACAAGCTGGGTTCAGCAGCTTGCAGTTACGATCCAGGATACTCCGGTGGAATTCTTTTTACTAGAAGAAACAAAACTGCCAGTGAGCTCACTGCAGAAATTTGGGCTACTGGTGTGAGACCTTAGTAAGAATTTATTCACAAATTATTTTCCTCTTTTTGTAAACCTGATTTACTCGTGTGTACCAACGGTGACTTGCGTTAAAGAGATGTATGGGAGCCGGGAAGACCTTACTCGAACTGAAAGAGTACCATTTTAAGAAGTTATCTCATATAAACATGTCGATGAATAAATGCGTATACTGTCAGTTACATTCGACAATTACCGATTGTACCCCTTGAATTTCCTTTGTGGTTGTTGGCCAAATAGATAAATGATAGTATGTAAGTATGAAAAATCAACCGATGCTTTACGGAATTATTGGTATACTAGCAGGTAGCTTGTTGACGTTGTTATTTGTGAGTAGTTCGTTCAGGAATAATAACTATGGCATGATGCAGATGATGGGGTTTCGTCAATTCGGTGGGGCAACTCAGGCGAATAATATAGATAAACATTTTATTGAACAAATGATTCCACATCATGATGGTGCTATTGAAATGGCCAAACTAGCCCAGGAAAAATCAAAACGTCCTGAAGTGCTCACATTAGCCAGTGCGATCATAGGCAGTCAATCTACAGAGATCATTCAGATGCAATCCTGGTACAAAGAGTGGTATGGGAATGATGTCCCCCTTGATCCTACCATTGGCATGGGGATGGGTAGAGGGATGATGCACGGTGGCATGATGGGAGGACAAACTTCTGATATCGAGTCACTCAAATTTGCAACTGATTTTGACAAAGCCTTTGTAGAGGAAATGATCCCCCATCATCAAATGGCGGTGATGATGGCTCAAATGTTACAATCTGGAACAGATCGAACTGAGATGAAGCAACTTGCTTTAGATATTATCGAGGCTCAGGAAGCAGAAATCGAACTGATGCGCACCTGGCTGAGTCAATGGTAAGTAGGTGTGGATTTTTTGCCTTTGCCCTGGTCTAATGGCTCTTGTCCATCTAAATGTAAATCACTCCTTGAGTAGTAAACTTTCTTTCCAACTCTTCTTTTTTTAACTAGTTTTTCATCTCTGAGTATGGAAAGTTGCTGGCTAATATATGCTTGGCGGTAATGTGTTCGCTCTTCAATTTGGCGCACGCATACTTCTCCTTCAGATAACACCTGTAGGATCTCAAGTCTTGAGGGGTTGGCAAGGACTCGGTACAAACTAGCTAATTGGGCATACTTATTGGTCATTAGGTGTTATCTATGTGGTGAATCTTGTACGTTCCCATCATCAGTATCCTTTCTCGCTAAATAGCGAGTAATTGTTTTTCTGCTCTTTTTAAGAGTACGGCGTTAGTGGCAACGATAATTGAAGAAACTGACATCAGCAGTGCTGCGATCTCAGGTCGCAGAGTAATACCAAAATTTGGATAAAGAATTCCCGCGGCGATCGGAATTGCCAAAACGTTGTACACGCTTGCCCATATCAAGTTTTCTTTCATCTTCCGAACCGTAGCTTTGCTCAACTTAATTGCCCGAAGTACATCTGCTACGTCTGACTTCATCAACACGATATTAGCCGTCTCAATGGCTACATCGGTGCCTGCACCAATAGCGATACCAATATCTGCTTGAGCTAATGCTGGAGCATCATTCACTCCATCTCCGACCATAGCCACAAACTTTCCTTCGTCTTGTAGTTTTTTAACGTAGCTGGCTTTGTCCTCTGGAAGAACCTCGGCAAAGTAGCGTTCAATGCCAAGTTGCTTGCTGACGATCTCCGCAGTACCTTTGTTATCGCCAGTAATCATGACTGGCTCTAAACCCAGCTCTTTCATTCTTTGAATAGCCAAAGGGGCTGTTTCTTTAATAGTGTCAGCAGCTGCCAACACACCAGCTAACTTGTGCTCAACAGCTAGCACCATCAGTGTTTTGCCTGAGTTTAGTAATTCGTCAATTTTTCCTTGCAATACAGAGATGTCTACCTTCTGATCAGTCATTAATTTTATGGTTCCCACGAGTACATGCTTTTCATCAACTGTTGCTTCAACTCCATGTCCAGCTATTGATTTGAATTCAGTAACAGTCCTAGGTAAAGTTAGCTTTCGTCTGACAACTTCATCTAAAACAGCCTTACTCAGAGGATGACTTGATTTTGCTTCAGCTGCTCCTTCTAGTCGTAAAATGTCATCTTCACTAAATGGTGAGAGGGCGATGACATTGGTCACTTTGGGCTTACCTTCTGTGAGAGTGCCTGTCTTATCAAGTACCACAACCTGAATCTTTGAAGCCTGCTCTAGTGTGGCGGCATCCTTGATCAAAATGTTGTGTTTGGCTCCTAAACCAGTTCCGACAGCAACAGCAGTAGGAGTTGCCAACCCCAGAGCATCAGGGCAGGCGATTACGATGGCTGACACAGCAAACATTAGAGCCATGAGTAAGGTTTCACCAGCAATGAAATACCAAACACCAAAAGTAATCAGTCCTGAACCAATAGCCAGCACAACTAAGTACTGGGCGGCTTTATCGGCAATTCGTTGACCTGGAGCTTTTGAGTTCTGAGCAGTCTCCACTAACTTCACAATATGAGCTAATGCAGTGTCACTGCCAACCTTAGTGGCTTTGAAAGTGACCGAGCCAGACTCATTGATCGAACCACCAATCACTTGGTCACCAGGCTTTTTACTTACGGGAAGTGATTCTCCAGTGACTAAAGATTCATCGATGGCTGTTTCACCTTCAGTGACCTCGCCATCAACGGGAACTTTGTCTCCTGGTTTCAGAATGATGAATTCACCAATCTGTACTTCGGCGGTTGGGACCATAACTTCTTTACCATCGCGTAGTACTCGAGCTTGAGGTGGGACTAAATCAAACAATGCCCGTAAAGCATCAGAGGTGCCTCGGCGAGACTTCATTTCAATCCAATGTCCAAACAGTACGAACGTCACCAGCATGGCAGCTGCATCAAAGAACGTTTCTCCACCCATGAAGAGAGTAATTACAACACTGAAAACATAAGCAGCTAGCACGCCTGTGGCAATCAACACCATCATATTAAGGGTCTTACTCTTCAAGGCCTGCCAAGCTCCAGTAATAAAAATGGAGCCAAACTTAAAGACTATCGGAGTAGTGAGGAGAAATAAAAGCCAGTTGTGGGGAATAGGTGTAGGTAATTTGATTCCAAGAAAGTCGGTAAAAATAACTGAGTAGGCAATGATGGGTAAGGTTAGTACCAATGACCAAAAAAAACGATTCCGCATGTCCTTTTCCATGAAGGCCGCCATTTTAGGATCGGTCATGGCTTTATCATGATCTGCATGACTCCCCGCCGCCGACGGGGCAGGCATAGAACCCATGTCATGATGATTGTGTTCGGGTTGGGCAGTTACGGCTGGTTTATGGTGATCATGTAAGTTGTGACTGCTGTGATCCATCGCATATGAAGATTTATGGTCAGAAATCTTCAGCGCTTCTTTACTGTTGAGTAAAGGCAACGATGAACCGCGAAACTCTTCATCGGAAAGCAGAGCTTCTATTTCAGTTTTGCTGATCACCTCTTCATGAAACGTAATAGCAACAACCCGTTTCTTTAGATCTACCTTGGCATCGACTATGTGTTGAAGTACCTTCAATTTTTGTTCCAAATGTTCATCGTGTTCTGGTGAGTTGGCTGGTGGTATTGCAAATTGAAGTTTCTTCATCCAGATTTATCCTTTTTTAGACCAAGCGTTATAAACATATGCAGTAGTAAATGTAATGATCCAGATGTAGGCTGAAAATGCAGCCAGCCCAACCAAAAACGAAGTAAACGCTAGAGGTGTTGTACTCTTAATGAGCTCTAAGTTAATACTGTGAAACCAATTATTGAGTACCCCAAAGTAGAGATTCGGAAAAACCATGGCAGCTATGCCACAGAGGGCGTAGGCAGCTCCCCAGACAGCGGTTACCGAGTTAGCTAAAATAGTGGGTTTGGGCATATAACCTCCTTAGGTTTTAAGTATATTCATAAAACAAGAGACTTAAAATCACCCATTGATACGCTTTAGTGCTTATGTTTCCCACCGCCCATCATGAATATGTGCATCAACGGACAGGCTGCCACTAACCCATAAAGTAAAAGTGACTGGACGGGTAGCTTGAATACAATAAGTCCTACAAAAGCAAAACCAGCAATGAGTAGGCAAATGAGCAGTGTCTTTTTCATAGTTTCTCCTGAATACAAGTTTATGCCCATAAAGATGAAGCCAGCATGAAGTGAATCTTCATCTTCGCTTCATCTACCAACTAGTACGATTCACAAGTATTAAGAAATTTGGAGTATCACTATGAAAAAGCACACTGTCCATATTCAAGGCATGCACTGCCGCTCTTGCGAAATTCTGTTGGAAGATGGTATTAAAGACATTCCCGGAGTCCGTGCAGTTAATGTAAGTCATACCAAAGGGACAGCAGAAATTAGCTGTAAAAGTCATTTAGACATTAGTAAAGTTCAAGCAGTGGTGAACGAGTGTGGTTATTCATGTGGAGAAGGCAAAAAGCCACCGTTCATTTCAAATCGTAAAGAAGATTGGAATCAGTTGTCTGCAGCTGCACTGTTATTAGTTGGTCTCTATTTCATTGGTCGTTGGATGGGAATTTTTGATTTAGGTAGCTCTGTTTCAAGTAATTACTCGAGTTTACCAATTGTCTTTCTAGTTGGACTCACTGCAGGTGTTTCCACTTGCATGGCCTTAGTTGGCGGCTTGGTTTTAGGTGTATCTGCGAAATTTGCCAAACAAAATCCATTTGCTACAGCTACAGAAAAATTTACTCCACATTTAATGTTTAACCTTGGTCGGATTGTGACTTTTATGATTTTAGGTGGTGTTATTGGTTGGTTAGGATCAGTTTTACAGATGTCGATGTCACTAGTTGGATCTTTGACAATTCTCGTTGGCTTAAGCATGTTGTTTCTAGGATTACAGCTGGTAGAAGTCTTTCCACGGCTAAGTGGACTTCAATTCACCTTACCTAAAGGTATCGGTCGTGCTCTTGGAATGGATAAAACAAAAGATGCTGAGTATAGTCATAAGAACTCTGCAATTCTTGGAGGTCTAACATTTTTTTTGCCCTGTGGTTTTACACAAGCCATGCAATTATTTGCGATGAGTACTGGTAGTCCTTTGACAGGTGCTTTAACACTTGGAACGTTTGCGTTAGGCACTGCACCGGGACTATTGGGCATTGGCGGATTAGCATCAGTGGTTAAAGGCCAATCAGCAAAGTACTTTTTCAAGTTTGCAGGGTTAGTTGTGATCGCACTCTCCTTGTTCAATATTTCTAACGGATTAAATTTTACAGGCTTAAAAGTATCAGCAGGAACTAGTCTTAACCGTCAAGAAGAACCAGTGTTGGGTGTTACTAATGACGCTAAAGTTTTGAGAGCAACATACACCAATGGTGATTCAATTCAGCCCACTCGTTTAACGTCCACTGTAGGACAACTGACGCGACTAGAAATCAATGCTCAAGACAATGGGGTGGGATGCATGTTTGGAGTAGCAATTCCTGGACTGACGAAGCAAACTGGTCGATTAGTTAAGGGAAAAACGTTAGTACTTGAATTTACCCCTCAGAAAAAAGGCACGTATCCACTTGTCTGCACTTCAATGGGCATGCGTCACGGAGCATCAATTACTATTTTGTAAAAGGAATAAATATGACTAATATCACGACAACATTCCAACTTTCAGGTTTACATTGCGAAAGTTGCAAGAAGATCTCTGAAAAAAGAGTTAAGAAAATTGATGGTGTAACTGAAGCAACGACAAACTTAGAAACAGGTGATCTCATCATTAACGGCAATCGAAGCATTGCCAAAGAGGAAGTTGTTGGAGCATTAGAGGGAACAGATTACCAAGTCAATTAAGGAGCTATATGAATACGTACAAATTTAAGGCCGAAGGCATGCACTGCCAGTCATGTGAAGTTTTGATCAAGGAAGAACTGGGGGAGCTAGCAGGAGTCAGTGATGTCACTGTTGATCACACAACTGGCGAGGGAATTTTCATTTTAGATGAGTCGCTTTCAACTCAAGAGAATGTCATTGCTGCTATCAAAAAAGTTGGGTACACTGCAACGCTCGAAGCTGTAAAAGCAGCCAAAAAATCAAAGGATTTCAAAGAAATTTTGGTTACTAAAGACAATCCTTCGGGAAGTATTTTTAACCCAATCAAAGTTGTGTACAGTTCACGATTTGTGGCTGAGGGTAATCTGACTGGAAATGAAAACGGTATTCTTCAAATTGACGGCTCTATGAATAGTTCTAAGAATACCGAGTTCATTATTCCTGACGGTAAAGAAGAAGAGTCAATCGAGTACATCCAAAAGTTTATGCGAACAATGGGCAACACATTTAATCCTCAACCTGCAGTAGCACAACTCGAACAACCAAAAAGAGAACAAACCGAATTGAAGTCAGTCCCTGCTACAAAAGCTGAAATAGTAAGTCCGATGATAACAAAACAACAAGCTAATACTGGCTCTCAAAGAGTTCAACTTTCGCTTTCAGGTATGCACTGCTCATCTTGTGCGGGATTAATTGAACGCTCACTGAAAAAAGTTCTTGGTGTCAGAGAAGCCAATGTCAACTTTGCAGCTGAAAAAGCCTCGGTTGTTTTTGATGAAACCCAGTCACCCAAAGAGTCTTTACTGAAGGCAGTTGAGAAGACTGGTTATGGAGCCACTTTTGTTACTGATAAAGATGATGGAGCTGAAGCTGAAAAAAGAAAATCGCACATTAAGAGTTTGTTTACCAAATTCTTCACCAGTTTCGTGCTCAGTGTTCCAATGCTCTATTTCATGTTGATGGACTTCTTTAAGTGGGTTCCTGGCGCATCTGCACTTTTCCCATACGTTGGGATTGTTTCATTAATTTTGACCACGCCGATTCAATTAATTATTGGAGCAAGTTTCTATAAAGGTATGTGGTCCGCTCTAAGGATGAAGACGTTCAATATGGACAGCTTGATTGCTATCGGCACGTCTGTAGCCTACTTCTACAGTTTGGTGAACTTTGTAATCTACTATTTGGCTAATAATTCCTTGATCGGATTGAATGGAGCGAAAATCCCTGAGCTCTACTTTGAGACAGCGGCATTTTTGATCACTTTCGTAATCTTAGGGAAATGGCTCGAGGCTAAAGCTAAAGGACAAACTTCCGAGGCAATCAAGAAACTCATGGGACTTCAGGCTAAAACAGCTAGAGTTATTCGCAGCGGTATCACTCAAGATATCTCAGTAGATGAAGTTATCAATGGAGATGTGGTGCTAGTACGACCTGGAGAGAAGGTTCCTGTTGATGGTCAGATTAATAAAGGCTCATCTGCTCTGGATGAGTCGATGATCACAGGTGAAAGTTTGCCTGTAGAAAAGCATGAAGGCGACAATGTCATTGGTGGAACAATTAATAAAACAGGCAGCTTTGAGTTTGTTGCCACAAGAGTGGGTTCTGAGACTACCTTGTCACAGATCATTCGTTTGGTAGAAGATGCTCAAGGCTCTAAAGCCCCCATTCAAGCTGTGGCAGACAGAATTTCTGCTTGGTTCGTTCCAGCAGTCATTGTCTTGGCTATTATTTCATTTGCAGTCTGGTACTTTGTACTAGGAGCCACACTCTCCTTTGCTTTGATGGCTTTTACAGCTGTGATTGTGATCGCCTGTCCTTGTGCATTAGGTTTAGCTACTCCGACTGCAATTATGGTCGGAACTGGCAAAGGCGCTGAAAATGGTATCTTGGTCAAAGGTGGTGAACCACTCGAACAAGCATGTAAAATAAACACGATTGTTTTTGACAAGACAGGTACCCTGACTAAGGGTAGGCCAGAAGTTACCGATGTGGAAACGCTTAGCAATTTTGATAGAGATACATTACTAACTGTGGCAGCCAGTTTAGAGAAACAATCAGAACATCCATTGGCTGAAGCTATTTATAAAGCAGCTGAAAACCAAAAACTTGGCCTCTATGAAGTAAGTGACTTCTCAGCCATTCCCGGACATGGAGTGCAAGGTGTTATTAATGAGGTAACCTACTATCTTGGTAACCGCAAGCTCATTACGGATGTCCTTGGTTTGCCAGTTGATGCAATCAACCTACAAATGTCTCTACTTGAAGAGCAAGGCAAAACAGCCATGATTCTGGCTTCCAAAGAAACCATTGTGGGTTTGGTTGCGGTGGCTGACACGGTGAAAGAAACATCTCAGCAAGCAATAGCTATGCTTCGCAAGAGAGGTATTGAAGTTTACATGATCACGGGTGACAACCGCCGCACTGCAGAAGCTATTGCACGACAAGTTGGAATCACCAACGTCTTGGCAGAAGTCTTACCTGAAGATAAAGCCAATGAAGTAAAGAAGCTTCAGCAGATGGGTAAAAAAGTGGCAATGGTTGGTGATGGCATCAATGATGCTCCCGCATTAGCACAAGCTGACCTAGGCATTGCCATGGGTTCAGGTACTGATGTGGCTATGGAAACTGGTGGCATTGTCATCATCAAAAACGATTTGAGAGACGTGGTACATGCGATTGACCTTTCTAAAGAAACGATGTGGAAGATTAAACAGAACATGTTCTTTGCCCTCTTCTATAACGTCATGGGCATTCCTATTGCCGCTCGTGTCTTCTTTGGTTTCGGACTAGTACTCAAACCTGAGTTGGCTGGTTTGGCTATGGCTCTGAGTTCAATCTCAGTGGTTGGCAACTCACTCTTGCTCAAACTATTTAGACCTGGACATAAGAACTACGCTTCCGCTTTAGCACCAGCCTTTATGGTTATTGCCTTTAGCTTGATGTTCTTTGAGTTCGCTCGGTTTAGTTCAGGCATGGGTACAGAAGCCGCCCAGATGGCTGAGAAACCACAAGTTAGAGTCACCAAAGAAGCAGTCCAGCAATCCAAGGAACTCTTTATTAAGAGTCGAGGCAAAGTAGCTTTTGCAGAAAATACTCCTAAGCTGTTTTTGGAAGTTGAGCCATACGAGACACTAGGCATTACGCTTGTCGAAGGTCGTGCTCTAATCGGTCCAAATGAAATGATCATTGGCTATGATGAAGCTCAAATGATGAAAGAAGAAGGATTAATTAAAGGCGCTGGTGATGTTTTGACAAACTTCTTCGGCTTGAGTGAGATGAAGGTCATAGGTATCTTGGTTAAAACAGGTACTGAAGTTGATCAATATCACTTAGTCTCATCTGACACGCTGGATAATATCAATGGCAAGGCTGTCATTCGAACAACAGTTGCTCCAGATGGTTCAAGTAAAGTCTTCTATGAAGTGGCTGAGAATATCCCTTCCCAACTCATTGCTTCATTGCCTGAAGATTCTTTCAACCACTCTTTAGCTATTGGTGGAAAGACATATCAACCAGTCTATATTGGTTCGACTGAGGCGGCTATGATGCAAAAAGAAAAGCTTTTCAAAAAAGAAGGAGACTTAATCAATGGGTTCTTTGGAAACGATGTCATCGTGGCAGGTATCTTGCCAGCCACCAATAGTCCTCTAGATAGTTTCCACTACGTAAAGTCAGAATTCACAGTAAAATAACCATAATGAAGATACTGATTATCGAAGACGACCAAAGACTTTTAGAAAACACTCAAGCCCAGTTTATCAAAGCTGGGTTTGGTGTTGATATCGCCGCCACAGCTGAAGAAGGACTCTCTCTTCTTGATGTTAACGAGTACGACTCTATAATGCTGGATATCAATTTACCTGATGGAAATGGCTTTGAAATTTGCGAGAGAGTTAGAAAGGAAGAGAACACAACTCCGATCATTATAATGACGGCTCGTGATGCAGTCAGCGATAAGATTAAGGGATTGGACTTAGGGGCTGATGACTATGTTCTCAAGCCAGTTGACTCACAAGAGCTGATCGCCAGAGTAAAGGCCTTGATCCGAAGGAATAGTAAAAAGCCCTTGCCAGTACTGACCATCGGCGATTTAGAAATTGATACGCAAACACGGAGAGTTATTAGAGCAGGAGAAGAAATAGAGTTGCCATCCAAAGAGTTTGCAGTACTTGAGTTATTAGCCCGTCACAGTGATGAGGTAGTTACTCGGTCAATGCTGATGGAACATATATGGGGGAGTGATTTTGAAACATTTTCAAATGTAGTGGACGTATATATCCGCAACTTACGAAGGAAAGTTGATACTGAGGGCAAGAAGAAGCTAATTCATACTATCAGAGGTGGTGGGTACAGCCTCTCGGATAAACGATAGTTAAGAGTACAATATGCCAAGATGACATCAAGTATTTTACCGACACTTCGTAGTCGCCTCACTCTTCTATATATAGCATCAATCATCGGAGTTTTCTTACTGCTCAGTGGTTTATTTAGTGGTCTTTTGTGGGTAGCTCTTCACAATCAAATTGACCACCACATTCATATTGTTACCACACAAGCTGAACAAGTGGTAAACAACTTTGAGGGGAACCAAGAAGAGATGCTCTTGAATAACCTTGTGCAAATGGGTGGAATGTCTGTCTTGGTTGTCACTAAGGATGGTGATATTTTTTTAGAAAAGAAGAGTGCTGATATAACATCGTTAAGCAATAGTGAGGTTCAAGAGATTTTAATAGAGAGCGAAAAGATTGGGCACCATCCCATTCACTTCACTATTCATGGTCAACGATTTGGATCGGCAACAGTTACTGTGAAAGGTGAACCAGCATTATTGGCTGTTGGCTACTCAACTGAAATACTTCAAGAAACGTTTTTACAAATGGTGGGTATTGTCCTTGCAGTAATCGTTTTTACCTTGCCTTCGCTCACATACCTTGGTTACAGACTGCTGAAAAGATATCTTCACCCCTTGGAAGTGATTGCGGAAACTGCTCAACAAATAACCCATCCAAAGAAGTTATCAAGTCGGGTTACAGGTTTACCACTCACAAGAGAGATCTCGACCATTGTTACTTCCTTCAATGCAATGTTGGGAAGACTTGAGAATATTTTTGCCTCTGAACATGAATTCTTTTCTGATGCTGCACATACACTTAAAACACCTTTAGCAGTATTACGAGCCAACGTTGAAGGATTAAACAAGGAAAGTGAATCAAAAAAACAAGAAATAATACAGGTGATTGATTCCGCTGTTGATACTGTACAAGATCTTTTACTCATTTCAAGGATTGAGACAGGAGTGGGTGGCTCTGTGAAGAAGGTTGATCTTACCCAAATAGTAAATGAGTTAGTAGAACTGGCCGAGAGTTTAGCACAGGAAAAAAAGGCAGTTGTTAATAAAGATATTCAAAGTAATATTTGGTTCACGGCAGATGAAAGATTGATAAAAAAGGCTATAGGAAATGTAGTTCATAATGCTGTTCAATATGTTGATGAACGAGGATCAGTGCATATTAGCCTAAAAAAGAGCAAAGACAAGATTGTTTTTAGTGTTACCAATTCAGGTGGAAAAGTAGGAAGTGAGGAAGTTGCTCACGTTTTCGAGCGTTTCTATAGAGGAGCAAAATCACAGCAGAGTAGTGATGGGTCTGGATTGGGTCTATCAATTACTAAGGCTGTCGTTGAAAGCTATAAAGGCAAAGTAACGTTTGAAACTTTGGGCGATCATAAAGTAAAAGTAAATATTATTTTGGCAGATAACTAGTCACCAGAGTATTATCGAGATTAATGTTGATAAACAGTTGTTCGGATATAGTCCCACAGGGCGACGAAAGTTCATTATCTCTCTACGTAATGGGAACAAAAAGCACTACATAAGCGGATTTACACTTCTAAAATAACAAAATCACTCCAACTCAACTCACCTGTTTTCTAAAAAATAGACAGATTGATAGTTAGCTCAAAATCTCATTACTTTTTTTTCGTGAGGTAATACGTAAGTTCTAGTTCACTATCCACCAGTTGAAGTGAACGTCTTTATCCAGCAGCTCATCAAAGCCAACCACGAAGTTGCCCCTGATGTTTTCACTTGGCTTGTGAGCTTCTTGAGAGGTGAGGTACATTACCTTGTTGCCAGTGCTACCAACTGGTGTTACGTAGACAAGCGAGTGTGGTCCTATCTTGTCTGAGAATATCTTAACTTCTTTTGTGCCAGATTTTAGCATGGCTTTTCCTGAAGTTTTTTGGCTTTCTAGTGTTGGTACATCAGTAATGCTTGATGCACCTAGATCTTCAGAACCAATTGCAATGCCGCCGGCAAAGGCAGCACGGCCTTCGGCAGAGATAGTGGCAACAGGAGTTCCTAGCTCATCAACAATTTCAAATCGTGACTCTTTGACTTCATTTGCATCATTAATACCTGCTACCTGCACTTGGAGTGGGTTGCCAAGCTCTGTTGACTTGAGTAGATCTGCAAATAATGTCTCTTTAACAGTCACATCACCCTGGGCAACAAAGTTACCAGTGACAGTGATAGTTCCTGCTTCGCTCAATGTGAGCAAGCCAGCCATGAGAGAGAGCGTGCCTTTTCCAGAAGGCTGGATGCTAAAGGTGTCTTCTGCATCCTCAGCAGAGTAGGCGATAAAGGTACTGCCAATTGAGGTTTTATCACCAACAAAGAGTGTTTTACCAACCCCCATACTTTGAGCAATGTACGCGGCGCCGTTCACTTTAAAGTAGGTGTTTACAAAGAGTGCTTCCGCCTGGAGTGTGGTGTCTGAAGTTTCAAGTTGTAAGTCTGTTAGGGTTAAGTTAAGATCTGCAGCTGATGTTGCTTCAAAGTTGGCTGCGGTAACCATGTCAATGAGCTCTGGTACAGTTTCTTCACCTGTTTCTATCTGGCCAGTCAGCAGGGATAGGAATGAAGGTTCTTCAAGTGCAGTGTAGATTTTTTCGTTTAAGCCATCAATATTTTCAGCGTAGAGTGTGCCAGATACTGTTGCTGTGCCAATCTCAGCTAGTGCAATTTTGGCTTGTTGGAACTCTGCAATCTTTGTTTCCAGTTGTTCTATACGGGCCGAAGTTGCGTCAACTGCTTGTGCTACTACAGTTCCAGAGATAGAGGCGTTTGCAGCAGTCAGTTGCCCAAGAGCAGTGACTTGCCCAGAGAAAGTAGCAGCTTGAGTAACTTCTAATGTTTCTGTAGTGGTTTCTTTACTCTCAATAGTAGTTGCAGTTAGTGCACCCAAGGCTGTATTTTCTTCTAATGGAGCAGGGGCTACTTCAACTTGTGGGCCTATGAGGGCTGGTGCTTGTGGTGTCGTTTCTTGTACTACTTGGGCAATGTAGTCGTAGAGGGAGGTGCCACTAATACTCAGGGTATTAACAGTAAGGTTGTTAATATTGGCAACATTGGTGACTACCAGGTTTGTTACGTTGCTTATTTGTTGCCCAACTTGTGCGGCTAGGTTGGCAATTTGAGCCTGTTGGTCTTGCACCGCTTTAATAATGAGAGGGGTGAACTTCCCATAATCTACCGACCACATCTCATCACCTCCTGGTGCAAATACAGCTTCGGGCAGGATTGAAACAACTTCCTGTGCAATAAAGCCAGTGTACTTAGTATTTGAAGGGTCATTTTTGAACTCATAGTCATGGACTTTTATGTTCATAACGTCTTGGAGTGAGCGGTTGGTGGCAATGATGTTTTCTTTCATGCGAATGTCTGAAGCGGTGCCATAGGTAGTAGTGGTGCCAGAGAATGTAATTTCACCAACGTCATCACCATCGCCATCTCTAAACTGAATAAGTGTCCCCGTACCGGCAGTGTCTGCACC
>CAZMZI010000009.1:0-21963 GCA_964570775.1 uncultured Pseudomonadales bacterium
CTACGAGCCACTGCTTCTACCTTTGAAACTGTAGCTCGTTTACTGCGCCTTGGTGCACGTCGAACCAGAGTTGCTGCGCAGCCAAGACCACAAAAAGAAACTGTTGTACAACCTGTTGTAACAGCAGCAAGAGAAGAAATAAATCAAGATAGCAAGGGTCGTCAATCAACTGAACCCTTGCTCAAACAAGCTAAAAAGTCATTACAAAGACTACAAGCTACCACAGAGAGTCCACAACCTAAGCCTGGTAGTTTGAAATACAATCCCTCAAAAAATAGCCAGCGCACTAATTAATTGCACCGTTTGGAACAAAAAATCTATTGTTACGGACCTAAGTAATCGTAGAATGTTTTGAGACGACCCACAAATGCTGGGTTATTACAAAATTCATTACTGCCGCGTTCTTCACCAGAGTACGCTTCCAAGAAATTCAGATATGAAGTATGGCTATTTACTGTTCCTAAGAAGCCATTGAGTTGTGCACCTAGGTCTTGCGCAGGTTGTGAAACAACACCAAAGTCGGGGACACGGTAACTACTAAATCCAGATTCTTCACCCCACATGGCAAGTGCAAAACGGGGACTAACTCCAGCAGCTCTTGCCCCTGCCACCACGAACTCACATGCGGTTTGACCACTTTCTGCGTTAAATTGACCACTGCTGTTTACCCCATTTTGTACCAGGGTGTTGGGGAAAGTACAGGCTACGTACGAATACAAGTTGGCGCAATCTATGACTGGATCCCCACTGTTTTTCCAGGCTGGAATGTTATGGATTTCTGAAACAAATGTAGTACACGTATTAGACGGATCAGTATAGACATGGGTTGCCGTTTCTCCAGATGTTATACGTGGGCTGTTTGGTAAGCATTGGGCAACTGGGTCAAGATCGCCTCCGGTGCCACCAGTACCTCCAGTTCCTCCTGTTCCACTTCCACTGCCAGATCCAGTAATGCTCTGGCCGCAGGTGCCTGTGAAAAACTGTTCTAGAGACTTACATTTTGCCAAGTATGCCTGGGTGGTGCTGGTACTTGTGTTGAGTGTTTTTTGAATTTGTCTTAGCCAATATCCCATGCGTGCTCCAAAGACACCATACTCAGTGCTGTCTTGCGTAAGAGAAATACTAACATCTTTGACACAAGGTCCAGGGGTTGCACCATCTCCGCATGTTTCGGCTGGATCTGTGAAGTCCCAAGAAACATCTCCGCCTGCAATGCCCGTTCTGTCACCCTTCATTGGAAATCGATCCATGATACTAGGGTCGGCCTCAAGAGTAGCTAGTTGGTCTTTGGTAAAGAACGAGTTTTTTAACACTGCTTCAATTTGCTCAATCTCATATCCATAGGGATACACTAGGTAAAAAGTGACGTTTGTTTCGTCAATTGAAGATGGCCAAGTATCTGGGTTAATACTCCAGCGAGATTTAATTTTTTCGTACCAGGGTTCATCAGTTTTTGCTAATTGAGGATCCATGTAGTTGTCATCTACCACATGAGTTTTGTCAGGATTTTCTCCTGCACCAAACATGTTGAGTAAGATTTGGTTGCCCCACTGGTCTATGTAATTGCGACCATATGAGTCTTTTACATCTCCAAAGCCAGCATTGCTAAAGATTTGCATAACTGGCTCAACTTTATCTGTACATCCCAAAGCATTGCCGTTGATGAGATCAACAACAGCTTTACCAACTTCGTTCTCGCAAGCCTCAACACCACTACCTCCTGGGTAGTCACCTTCATAACAGAAAATTTTACTACTCTCACTTTGGACAGATGCTTCAATAGCTTCATCTAAAATTTGTTGCCTTTTATTTGGTCTCTCAACGTTTTCTATTTCAGCAATTCTTTTTTTAGGAATAAGAATGTTACGTGTCAGGTACGAAGGATCATTCCAATATTGACTTCCCGAATCATCTCCACCGCCCTTGTTTGTTGCTATATCAGGCACCTTGAATGCGGCTACAAGCACTTCGTGTTTGGGGAGCAAGTCTTCTGTTTTGTTTGTAAAGAAATTAAAGATTGTGTCTGCGATGCTACTATTTCCCGGTGGTTGCATTTCGATTGCCGCTACCAAGAAGGCAAAACGGTACGCAGTGTTGATCTCAAGTGGCATGTTTTGTAAACCCTGCTTGAATTCGAGAGCTAACGTTTGGTCATCGTAGAGTGCACTACAGCCTTCCTGAATACCACCTTCACGATATGCTGGAATGAACTCGTGAAGATCTGCTCGAAGTGTATCAACAGAGTAGCCTGTTCCAGGCACCTGTTGGGTAAGTGGAGCGCATTCTGCAGGGTTTAGCAGTTTTTCGCACATGAGTTCTGTGGCCAGAAGTACGCGTGCGCTTTGTACGCAGCGCTGCTCTGCACTAAGTAATGAGTTAATGGGAGCTGAGTTGAGTTCTGCAACAGCCGGCTTTTGCGAGTAGGCATCTTTAAAGCTAAAGTATTCCTCAATGGAAGCTGTGAGATACTTTTTACCATTCAAGTCGCGCCAAATAGGAAATTGAGCGGTGGAAACGTCGAGAGTTTCAATTGACTCTCCAAGCAAATTAATACCACCAGGATTGAGTTCTAAAAATCGTTCAATTAGTTGTGGAGTATTGTATTCAGGTTTAATTTTGACATTTTCGGCTGCACAATAAGCTTGGTATCCAGAAAGTGCTAAGTCTTTTCTGATCTTTTCAATATTTCTTCCCGGTGGGATCATGCCAGAAATGGGGTGCATATAGTACTTGTCTTCGGTGACTAAGTAGCTTGGGAATGCGGTGACATCATAGCCAGTGTCTGTATCAACTTCGCTTTCACTACATTGCAAGTCGGGTTCACTGGTGCTCACACCATCTTTATAAAACGAGCTCCAGAAGAACACATTGCCACTGGTATCAACTGCTCTAAAAGCGGTTAATCCGTATCCCTTGGTATAGTATTTTGATTCACCTGCACCAGCACCGGTAGCATTGGTTAAGATAATAGTATCTTCTGGAGGGCTGCCGGGAATGACAGGGGAGTATGGATTACTTGCGCCAGATTGGACAATTTGTGTTACGGTTGTAGGTCCGTAGGTGTCATTACACACTGTGCCTGCATCACCTGGGCTATACCCAGCCTCACTATATCCCACCACGTACTGTTGGGACGTCATGGTTGTTCCAATGTTTACACATCTCTGAATTGGACCACCAGCAGCACCACCAGGTTGAAAGACTCTATAAAATGCTTCATCACCGTTGGGGCAGGTTTCGTCCCAAGAAATATCCTCATAGAGGTAAATGTTTTGGTTATCGTAAAAGTAGGCTTCGTAGTTACTTCCCTTATTGAGGTAGAAACCGGGTTTTGGTCCTTCTACAGTTGGGATAGTGTCTCTGGTAACTTGGATTGGTTCTGAGCCACTGCCGTTTGGCCCACAGTAACGAAGATCATAGCTTTGTCCATTTTCTGGACCCATATATTCAAGCAGGTCAATTTCACCTGCAGCACACTGTGCCTTTACCGTTGCAGAAAATGCAAAAAAGCAAAGCAACACCACAGATAGAATGAGGTGATATTTATATATGCGCACGTGACTATTATACCCTAGAGGGTTTGAGACTACATCTCTGAAGTAGGAATTCTGAATTGCGTTATGATGCTAATTCCAGTGAATGAGGCGATAAAGTTAAGAATAATGAAGGCACTGAGTGTTACCACAATACCAATGACAGCATAGGTCATTGTTTGTCTTGCTGTAGCTGTGTTTTTTGAGTCACTACCAGATGCCATCCAAGTTATACCACCAAGGCAGAACATGACAAATCCAGCTAAACCAATCAAAGTAATGATAACAGTAAAGATGTTAGCAATAAGACATTCTAAGCCTTGAATAGTTGCTACATCTGCAGAACCTTCTGTTGGTCCAACACACACACCAGTCCAGTCTCTGGTTTGTGCGCTGACAGGTTGTGCACTAAGAACAGTTGAGACGAACACTACTACCAGTAATATAAAAATCTTTTTAAGTGAAGTTAGTAGAGTGCGAAGCTTCATATATTCAAGTATAGCAAGTTTTTTACTATTTTCCTGTAATCGTTCTAGTATTCTTTAATACTTCATCCAATGAGGCAAATCCCAGAAAATTAAGTGCAAGATTGAAGATAGCATATGTTGCTGAAAGTACCACAAGTCCAAGCAGTGCTGAAGTGATTCTTTGTCTAGCAGCCTCCGTTTTGCCTTTATCACCTCCAGCAGTAATCCAAAAAATGCCACCAAGAATGAGCTGCATAAATACTAACAAAGCAGCTAGTAGCATCACCACACTAAGGATCGCATTTATTACAGATCCGATATCTTCTGCAAATCCTTGAGGAATTTCTATGTTTACCTTTGAAAGTAAGTGAAGTTGTGTTGGTTTGTTGGTTGTTTTACTTGTTGCGGAAGAAGTACTGTTTCTTGAGCCAGACTGTGTAGCTGTGGTGTTTCGACCTAAATAAAAAACATCACCATTCTTGATTGTATTTACTCGGTCTCTATTTGAGGATGTATCTGCAAGTGCTTTTGATGTAGGCATTGCAAAAAAAGAAAGCACTATGAATAAAATAGTAAGAGTTCTTTTCATATACATAGTATATATCATATTATATCAAAACACCCCGCTTGTTGGCGGGGTGTTTCTTAGTTACATCTGTAACAGAGTTCAATACTTAGTCGCTGATACTCTTCACGTTACTGAAAGCTTCACCAAGACTTGAGAAGCCGATGAAGTTAAGAGCAATGAGGAGAACAGCGTATGAAGCAGCGAGAACGATAAGACCGAGGATAGCTCCAGTGATCTTGTTACGAGCTGATTCTGTTTTACCTTTGTCACCACCTGCTGTAATCCATTCGATACCACCCATGATGAGGTACATGAACACTAACAATGCTGCAATCACCATAACGAAAGAGAGGATTGCATTGATGAGAGTACCAATGTCAGTAGCAAAACCTTGACCTGGATCAATTTCAGCTGCGTTAATTTGTGCAAAAACTGGAGAAACAGCGGTTAATAAAGCTGCACCAGTTGTTAGCCCTGAGGCTACATATTTTTTAAGAGATTTTGTCATGAGTCTCCTTATTTCTTTTTCACTTTTTACTATTATCAATTTACTTTCAAGCTCCGTCAAGTACGTATCTTGTATTTATTTTACTACATCGGCGTTTTTAAGTGTTAGCAGTATTTATAGGTACTTTAGAAAGTGAAAACCTCAATACCTAAGAACTGTTGAACCACACTAAAGATTGCCAAAGTGCCTGCTAAAACAACAATGCCTAGAATGGCACTTGTAATGCGTTGTCTTGCTTTTTCTAGCTTGCTTTTATCACCACCAGAGGTAATCCACTCCATTCCTCCCCATAAAAGGTATAAGAGGACCAAAATTGCTGCAACGAGCATAACAAAAGAAAGCACACTGCTAATGAGACTTCCAAAACCAACGGTGCCATCAACAGGATCTAGATTTGCTGTACCAGGTGCACCTCTGTTTATGGCTTCATCTGCGATATTTAGATCAACTTGTGCTAACTGCATAGGTGCCTTTATGGTGCTTCATTACCAGGTGTTGGGAAAGACAAGTTAAGGATTGAGAAGTCTTCACCAAACAAAGCAGTACTAATATATCCAAGAATTACGAAACTTGAGACAAGAATGAGTAGTCCAATTATAGAATGCATCATTCTGGCACGAGCTTTTTCGAGTTTGCCAGCATCACCACCAGAGCTAACCCACTCTAGTCCGCCCCAAATAAAGTAGAGGAGAACTATAAGGCCACCTATGTTTATGGCTGCTTCCCAAATTGAAACAAGATAGTATACAAACACTGAGCCTGAACTTGCAGCTTCCGAGTCTGTGGCACTGCCACCCAACTCTTCTGACAAGGCTGGATTGTTAATTGCAGCTAGTACTCTTAAGGGAGTAAATAATGCAACACCAAGTGTCAGGAAGAATGTATATAAGGCTGTTCTTTTTTTGATTGTCATAAGGTTATGGAGTTGGTGCTAATTCTAGTAATTTTTCGGCGGGGATAAGTAAATCAAAGCCAACAATTGAACCGATAAGTCCTACAATACCGTATGCTGCAACAACAATTACTAATCCAAGAATACCGTGCATCATTCTATCTCTAGCATTTTGTAGTTTGCCAGCATCACCACCTGAAGTAACCCAAGCGAGAGCAGCCATAACAAAATAGACAATGAAAAATATTCCTGCAAAGACAGTTAAAACACCAATAATGTTTGAAATAAACAACTCTAAATTTGCAGCTGCGCCTTCGTTAGTGGTTACATCCTCAGCAAACGGAGCGCCTGCTGTATCAAATCCATCACCAAACTGTGCAAGTAACGTCAACATGGCGTAATTATATACTATTTTCTACTGTACAGCACCCCCCAAGGATGGATTAAGTGCAAAACCTGCATCGCCAAAGAATAGTAATCCAAAGATGCCAACTAGTGTGTATGCGCCCACAATGAGTGCTAAACCAATAAAACCATACGTAAGTTTATCTTTAACTTGCCCATGAGCTTGTGGGTTTCCAGCAGATGAAACATAGGTAAAACCAGCTGAAATAAAATTAAATCCTATGAATAGTCCGGCTATGATTGAGGCAAGGTTGATACCTCTCGAAGCAAAAAGGAGCAACCCAATTTCACCACCAGACTCTTCGTTATACTCAGCAACTCCTTTTGGAGCTTCAACTTCACCAATAATTGCTGAACCACAAGGTGACTGGGTAAGAGCGCAGTAACCATAAATACAAAAACAACGTTGGTTGTTAATACATTGATTATTGTACGAACACTCTTGGGCAAAAACTGGTGTTGCTGTGGCAAATAATGGGAGTACAAACACACTCAAAACAAAAATAAGTTTTATAGCTACTGTAAAAAAATGTGCAAGTGATTTTTGCATAGTTATATTGCGGTTGGTCCTTGAATAGTTGGGTTAAGCAGATACGCTGCATCTCCAAAAAACATGAGGCCCACAAGGCCAGCCATTGTATACACAGTCACAATGAGAATAATTCCCAAGAAACTCATGGTGAGTTTGTCCCTAACAAGTGTGTGAGATTGAGCATTTCCACTAGAGGTTACATAGGTGTAACCAGCAATCAATACATTAAAAAATGTCCAAAGTCCGGCAAAAATAGTTAAAACACTAATGAGCCTTGATGCGAAAAACAAAATACCAATGTCACCTTCTGCTATGCCACCAACTTCGTCGAACTCTGCAACTCCAGGGGGCTTGTCTATGGTTCCAATGGCGTCTAAAACGCCCTCACCCTGAGCTGAAACAGAAGTTGTTGCTACCGCGGATGCGAGTAGTAAAAAAAAGAGTAAAAGAAAAGCTAAAGAAATTTTTTTCATGTACTTCATTACAACAAAATATCTGCACCGGTGATAAGTGCAATAATTTGTACAATCCAATAGGCTGAAAACATAATAACAAAACCAAGAATGGCATTTGTAAGAATCTGTTGGGCTTCCTGCACGCCTTCTTTACCTTTAGTAACAAATTTATATCCAGCGGTGATGATTAAAATAACTAGAATAACCCCAGAAATAATAAATAAGTTACGAACAATGAGATTAACTAAAAAAGCAGGGGTGGTATACACCATGTTTACTGGAGTATCGTCCGCAAGGCGAAGACAGTTGCCGAGGTCGACTCCACCTTCACCTGGTAAACAGGCTGCAGTTTGCGCGTATGCTTGAGGGACAAGATTCCATTGCATTACGTGTTATAGTATAGCAGACTTTCCCTATGCACACTCAAACAGAATTTGTATTACTTGAACAATTAAAATGTGGTGACAGCAAAGCTGTTTCACTGTGGTTTGCTCAGTTCCATGACAGCATTTTTGCAGTAGCACAACAAAAAGTTTCTAACGTAAAAGATGCTGAAGAGTTGACCCAACAAACATTTATTAACTGTCTACGGCAGCTACCACTTTTTAAAGGTAACTCAAGTTTGTGGACATGGATGAACTCCATACTACGACATGAAATCGCAGACTATTACAGAAAAAAGTATGCAAAAAAAGCCTTAAGGACTTTGCCGTTATCCGAATATTTTTTTGGAGAATCAATTGCAGATACTCAGGAACTATCTAGTAAAGTGACGGCTGTATTAGGACAAATGAGCGCAGAGTATAGTGAGCTTTTGCAAAAAAAGTACATAGATAAAGCACGAGTAAAAGATATCGCTAACCAATTGGGAACGACAGTGAAAGCAGTTGAATCAGATCTTTTTAGGGCTCGTGAACAATTCAAATTGCTTTGGTTAAAAAACTAGCTCAAAAATGAAAAAAACTTTTTTAGAAAAACTTCAAGAAGAAGCTGCATTCCAAGCTCAGCTTTCTCATAATCCATTATTGCCAAAGAAGTTAGACATACTTACTTCCTTTGTCGGGGCACATGCTTGGCAGGTCATTTTGTTTTCTGCGGTTTGTACAGCACTTTTTTTTGAAGCAGCGGAAAAGATGTAATGAGCAAAAAAAGATTTTTGATTTCAGGTGTGTATGCAATTGCAAGTATTTGCGTGGGATTGCTTATTCACCCCTATCAAACAATGCAGTCTCTAGTAAAGCAAAAGATTTTTATTTGGCTTACACTCATACCACTCGGTGTTTTGGCAGCAGTTACTATTTTATGGAGACTACTCATTGTTCCACTGGTGCAACTTATTTTCTCTTGCGCCGCAACAACGCTACCTGTGTGTGATAGTCTTACTTTTTTTTCAAACGTTATCACCTTTTTTTGCTTATACTGGCAGGTACTCTTAGGATACTTGTTATTACGGTTTAAACTAGTTGTGATTTCACAAGAGAAAAATGTAACCTTATGAACATACCTTTAGAGTCAAAAAAAGATGAACGAGAGATGTGTGTCTTGGTTGATAGCTCTGATGTTCAGATAGGTGTAGCTGAAAAATTTGCTGCTCACCGTAATCCTGCTCGTAGACACAGAGCTGCCTCTGTATGGTTATGGAATGATGCAAATGAAGTACTTATACAGCAGCGTAGCAGTGAAAAAATTGTTGGTGCTTTGTGGTGGGGCAATACCGTGTGCGGAAATGTGCGCGTTGGTGAAACGGTTGAAGAGTGTGCCCAGAGGCGGCTTTTACAAGAATTGAGTATATCTGGTGTAACGTTGCAAAAAAAAGGCACATTTGAATACAAAGCCTACTGTAATGATCAGTATTCGGAACATGAAGTAGACCATGTCTTTGTAGGGACAGTTGGTGAGCATTTCGTTATGCCAATTCCGTCAGAGGTCGCAGCAATAGCTTGGGTACCTTTTCCTCTGTTGCAGCGAAGTATTGCAACAGCCATATCAGCAAATAACTATCCAACAGCCTCCCAGACACTCGAACTATCTTGGGAGGAGCTTGCATACAAAACGGTACCTCTTGTTTGTGATATTGCAGGTACTAATTACCAATTTGCACCTTGGACTGTGTTTATGTTTCAAGAGTACTTTGCATGATTTTTACTGATTTTTGCGACTAACATGTCGTGACCGACACAACTTCATTTTTTATTAAAGATACTACCCTTAGTGAGCGTGAAAAGGTTTTGCTGCGCCACACTAAGCTTGATGGTTTAAAGCCCGGCTTAGCTAAAACATTAAATGTATTTCCATTTGATCCAGAAGTTATTGGTGTACGGAATTGTGAAAATTTAGTTGGTTCTGTAGCAATTCCACTTGGTATTGCTGGACCGGTGAGGGTGCAACTGACGGAGCAACGTAACACAGTTGACACTGATACCACTGCCGAAATGTCACTCAACTTTCCACTAGCTACTACAGAAGGGGCACTGGTTGCTTCCGTAAATAGAGGAGCCCGCGTACTAAGCGAAAGTGTTGTTGATGTCTTTGTTGAAAAGGTGGGAATGTCTCGAGCGCCGGTTTTTGAATGTGGTTCTTTTTCTGTTGCACAGAAGTTTGCTACTTGGTTGCATGTACAAACAAGTCTGAAAGAATTTGCACAGAAAACCAGTAATCATCTCACTTTTCTTTCTGTACAAACATGGATTAGAGGAAAGCAAGTTTACGCACGATGTGTGTTTGATACTAGTGAGGCAATGGGCATGAACATGGTAAGCATTGCGCTTGAAGCATGGTGGCTTGAAGTTTCAAATCAATGGCCGGAGGTTACCATGGTAACTCTTTCGAGTAATGTCTGCACAGACAAAAAAGACGCAGTTATCAATAGATTATTTGGTAGAGGTTATAGTGTGCATGTAGAAGCCATACTATCAGCCAATGTGTTACAGAAGATACTTCGAGTTTCAGCTGCTGATCTTGTTAAAACACACATTGCCAAAAATTTAGTGGGTACGTCATTGGCTGGTTCATTTTCACAAAATATGCAGGTTGCTAATGTGGTAGCAGCCTTTTTTATAGCAACAGGTCAGGATCCAGCGCACGTTGTAGACGTGTCTGGAGCAACGGTTACGTTCGAAGCAATGGGTGAAGATGTCTATGTAGCCATAGACATGCCAACTCTTCCACTAGGTGTGGTAGGTGGTGGCACCTCTCTGCCGCAGCAGTCAGCTGCGAGGAGCTGTGTTTGTGTAGGAGAAGTTACCTCAACACATTTGGCAGCAGCAGTTGCTACTGCTAGTTTGTGTGCAGAAGTTTCTGGTCTTGCAGCACTCACTGAGCAAACGTTAGGGAAAGCACACAAAAAATATGCACGTGGATAATATTAAAAAATCAGTTGGGATTTTGTCCTATGGTACCTACGTACCTACTGCTCGTGTATTAACACAAGACGTTGACGCGCATCGAGGGGTTACATTGGGAACAGCCCAGCGTTCATTGGGTGTGATTTCTAAGTCAGTGCCCAACCTTGACGAGGATGCAGCAACACTTGCAGTTGAGGCATCATTGCAAGCATTAGAGCGCTTACATCTAACAGAAAAAGCAATGCAGATAGGTACAGATATTGGTGCTGTATTTGTAGGAAGTGAAAGTCACCCTTATTCGGTTAAACCAACAGGAACAATTGTTGCTCAGGCTTTAGGACTTTCTGAAGAATTAGCGCTTGCAGACTTGGAGTTTGCTTGCAAAGCAGGTACCCAAGCTATGCAAGTGGGTGTTGCATATGTTGGTAGTGGTATGTGTAAACAGGTGCTTGCAGTAGGCTCTGATACTGCACAGTCCCGTCCAGGCGATGCGCTAGAATATACAGCTGGTTCAGGTGCAGCAGCATTTGTGGTTGGAGCTGGGAAAGTACTCGTAGAAATACTGGGCACTACCTCAATAGCCACTGACACACCAGACTTTTGGAGAGCTGCTCTTGACCCGTATCCACGCCACGCAGGTAGGTTTAGTGCAAACCCAGCCTATTTTGCCCATATTACCAAAAGTGTAGAAGCACTTTTAGCTAAAACAAAAGTACCCCAAAAGGCAATCGATTACTGTGTGTTCCATACACCAAATTATCGATTCCCTGTAAGTATGGCTTTAAAACTTGGGTTTACAGAAAGTCAATTAGCTGCGTCACTACTGGTTGATACTGTTGGTAATACGTACTCTGCGGCTTCTCTTTTAGCTTTATCTAAATTACTTGATGAAGTTGCAGCAAATAAAACAATTTTGGTTGCTTCATATGGTTCTGGTGCTGGCTCGGATGCATTCTTGCTAAGAACGACAGATGTTTTAGTTGAACAAAGAAAGAATTGGAATAGTTTGGTGGCTGATCAACTTAAGAACACACAAATAATTGGATATGGTGAGTATCAAAAGAGAATGGCATTTATTAAACCAGTATGAAACTAACAGTAGCAGGTGGGTATATTACTACGTTTGGTGAACTTTGGGACAAGAGTTTAACTGACCTTGCCTATGAAGCAGTTTTTGGTGCACTCAAAAACGCGCAGATAGATCCTGCAGATGTTGATGCAGTTGTTGTAGCAAACATGGCGGCTACTCAGTTTGATGGTCAAGCCCATTTAGGAGCTTTGGTATCTGGGATGTTCCCTCACTACCCAACTGCTTTGCGAGTGGAAGCAGCCTGCGCTTCTGGTGGAGTGGCGTTACTGCAGGCAGAGCTAGGATTATTGAGTGGTTTGTACAAAACAGTAGTAGTTGTTGGTGTTGAAAAGATGACCGACAAAGCTGCTGAAGTAACAGAGATTCTTTCTTCCGCAGCAAACATCGACACAGAGTTTGGTAGTACTTTTCCTGGACTCTACGCATTACTGGCGCAAGCACATATGCAACAGTTTGGAACAACAAGAGAAGCACTTAGTACTGTTGCAAGTAAAAACCACAACCATGCACTATCCAACCCAAAGGCACAGTTTAGAAAAGCTATTTCTGTTACAGCTGTAGAAAAAAGTCCTATGGTTGCTGATCCATTACATATGCTTGATTGCTCACCTGTCTCTGATGGAGCAGCAGCAGTGGTGTTAACAACAAAAAAGCACACCTCTAAAGTGTTTGTTACAGGATTTGGTCAGGGACAGGACAGCTTAGATTTGGCTGGTAGAGCTTCGCTAACACAGTTAGCAGCTACGAAAAAAGCTGCACAATTGGCATTTGCCCAAGCAGGTATTCTGCCAGCAAACATTACTGTTGCCGAAGTTCACGATTGTTTTACTATTGCGGAGCTGTTTGCCATTGAAGATTTAGGACTTTTCCCTAAAGGCACCAGTGGAGAAGCTACTGTACAAGGCAAAACTACCTTTGGTGGGCAACTTGTAGTAAACCACTCTGGTGGGCTTAAAGCGTGCGGACACCCAGTAGGAGCTACAGGCGTAAAGCAAGTAGCTTACCTATGGGAGTTACTTACTAAAGGTGAGTATCAAAATGGACTAGCACACAATGTTGGAGGAAGTGGCGCCACGGCAGTGGTGCATATTCTGGAAAATAAATCATGAAACCAGCACAGTATTGGAGAAAAAACAAACAATGGTCGGCACTACTTGGTAAAACAGGTACTGTTGTTGTGGCAACAGTTATTAGAGTACCACCCACGGAGTCTTCGTACTTTGGGTCTTATCCCTTTGCAGTTATTTCAGTTGGAAAGAAAAGGTTTGAGTGTATGGGAGTACCTGGTGAAGTGTTGCAACCGGGTGATTCAGTACAGTTTGTGTTACGAAAGTTAAAAAAGGCAATTAACTCCGAGCCAATTCCATATGGATTAAAAGTGAAGAAAGTACTACGGAGTGGAAAATAAGCAAATGTCCAACACTTTTTATTCACCAGGCAAAGTAATACTCAGCGGGGAACACAGTGTGGTTCATGGGTATCCAGCAATTGTAACGCAGTTACCAATAGGTGTTACAGCTTCTATAGGAGAAGCCAGCACACAAACAAAACATACTAGCTACATTGATCAAATATTAGAGATATTTTCAAGACAGTTCTCTAAAGACATCTCCGGGATTACTATTACTGTGCAGTCTCAGCTTATAGAGCGAGCTGGATTTGGTTCTTCAGCAGCTGTTGCTCATGCTGTTTTTCAAGCTTTGGGAGACTACTTTGACATTACGTTTACAAAAGAAGAACTTTTTCCTTTAGTGCTTGAAGCAGAAAAATTGGTTCATGGGAATCCAAGTGGCGTAGACGTTGCTGCAGTTGTGCATGGTGGAACACTCCTTTTTACAAAAAATCCAACACCAACTTGGGAGCAGTTGCAAGTTGTAACACCAAGAAGTTTTTTACTTGTTAACTCTGGAAAAGCCGAAGAGACAACTGGTGAAATGGTAGCAAAAGTTGCACTAAAAATAAAAACCGACCCAAGCATACGGGGAGTTCTAACAGAGCTGGGAACCATTACTAAGTCTTGGCAAGAAGAACTGGCTACTTCTACGAAGTATGTGTTTGATGGTCAACTTATTGCACAAAATCAGAAGTTACTTGAAAAGTTGGGAGTTGTGGGTGTAGTGGCACAAGAAATGATTGCACGCATCACTTCACTTGGGGGAGTTGCAAAAGTAACTGGAGCTGGCGGAGTAGTTGCAGGTTCTGGATGGCTTCTTGCATACCATCCCAATCTTGAGGTTTTAACTGACGCTGCAATTCAAAATGGTTGGGAAACGCAGATTAGTACGGTACAATAATACTTTTGTAAAGGATTTATGCCAGAGTCACATACTTCAGAAGCAGTTACAGCATCGGCACCAGGAAAGGTGATGCTGTCAGTTGGGTATGCTGTAGTACATGGCTATCCAACAATTGTTACAGCTGTAGACCAAAGATTGTATGCTACTGTACGAAAAAATGGGGTGGATGTTTTCCATTTAGATGCTCCAGACCTAGGTTTAACCTCATACACAAAACATACCGATGAACTTGGTACAAAAGAGCTTCCAAATGCAGTCCGATTTATAGAAATTTTGTACAAGAACTTTCTTAAAAAGTATCCACAAAATGAAGGTATTATAGTTACAACAAAAAGTGATTTTTCATCTTCGTATGGTTTTGGATCGAGTAGTGCAGTAACGGTAGCCTTTGCAAAGGCGTTAACTACTTTATATGGAGTAACACTTACAAACGAAAAGCTATTCGAGTTGTGTTACCAGGCAGTTCTTGAGGTGCAAGGTGTGGGGTCCGGTTTTGACTTGGCAGCCGCAATTTGGGGAGGCACACTCTATTACGTAAGTCCTGCAAAAGTAGTCAAGTCAATTTGGGTTGAGAACTTGCCACTTGTTATTGCCTATTCTGGTGCAAAAGCAGACACTCCAACACTTATTAGAATGGTAGACAACATGTATCGAGAAAACCCTGCAGCTATCAGAGCTATTTTTGAAGATATTGGTGAAATTGCAGATGAGTTTGTTTCGCTAGCAGAAAAAAAAGAATGGCGAGCAGTTGGAAAGTTGTTTAATCGTTCACAAGAAAATGCACGAAAATTATTGGTAAGTACTGCAAGACTTGATGAGTTGGTTGATGCAGCGCTTGCAGCTGGTGCATATGGCGCAACTGTTTCTGGAGCTGCAGGTGGGGACTGTATCCTTGCACTAACCTCAGAAGAAAACAGAGCAGGTGTTAGCAAAGCTCTTCAAAAAGTGGGTGGTACCATAATTACAGTTGGCCTCAATGCTCCGGGAGTTAGAATTGAACACAAATAAGTATGAAAAAAGTAACAGTACAAGCTTCATCAGATATTGCTTTAGTAAAGTATTGGGGTAAGAAAGATGAAGTACTCAGACTGCCAGAAAATGGCAGTGTTTCTGTAATCTTAGATGGGCTAGATACGGTTACCACTGTAGAGTTTCAGGAATCACTGGTAAGTGATTTGGTAACAATTGGTTCAGTTGATTTAGCAGAAGCAGGTACCGAGGCTAAACGTGTTACTACTCAACTTGATAGAATTCGTAGTCTTGCTGGTGTGAGTACAAAAGCAAAAGTGGTTTCCAAAAACTCATTTCCAAAAGGTACCGGTTTATCTAGTTCAGGTTCGGGAATGGCCGCACTAACAGTTGCAGCAGCAAATGCGTTAGGCTTACGTCTGTCAGAAAAAGAAATAAGTATTTTAGCAAGACAGGGCTCTGGTACAGCTTGTCGTTGTGCTTGCAGTGGTTTTGTTGAGTGGCTCGATGGAGAGACTTCAGAAACATCATTCTCACAGACAATCTACTCAAAAGATCATTGGGATATTAGAGATGTAGTAGCAGTTGTTTCAGAGGATATGAAGAAAGTTAGTTCCACAGAAGGGCACGCAACTGCACAATCAAGTCCCTTCTTTTCTGTACGTCAAAAAAATATTAAACAAAAAATTGCACTAGTTAAGAAAGCGTTGGAAGTTAAAGATTTTACAGCACTTGGAGTGCTTGTTGAAGCCGAGGCGCTTGAGTTTCATAGCATTCTTTTTACCAGTACACCACCATTGGTTTTGTGGTACCCAGGAACTATGCAAGTAATGCAAGCAGTTATGGAACTTCGACAGGATGGCATTGAGTGTTACTTTACTATCAACACTGGGTTTAATGTACATGTGCTAACGCTTCCAAGGTTTCAAGAGAAAGTAGAATCAAAAATAAAATCGTTACCACTTGTTACCAATACCTTGCTGGCAAAAGTAGGTGATGGGCCAAAGATGGTTGGGAACCATCTGTTTTAGCATGTTACTATACCTCTATGTCTGAACAAAAAGCACCTCAACATATTGCAATTATTTGTGATGGTAATAGAAGATGGGCTCGTGAGCGTGGTCTCGAGGTTTTTATGGGGCACAAGAAAGCTACCGAAGAAATTTTCGAAAAACTCATCATGCACGCAATTACAAGAGAAATTAAATATCTCACTTTTTGGATTTTTAGTACTGAAAACTGGAAAAGGGAAAAGCGGGAAGTAGATTTTTTAATGAACTTGTTTAGAAGTTTTTTTGACAACAAAATTTCTGATATGGATAGAAAAGGTGTGCGAGTTAAGGTTATTGGAGACATCACTAAGTTTGCCCCAGACATTCAAGAAAGAATCCTAAGAGGAACGAAAGAAACAGAAAAGAACACGACACTTACCTTAGTGTTAGCCATGAACTATGGCGGTAGAGATGAACTCACCAGAGCAATACAGGCACTTGCGAAGGATGTTAAAAGCGGAGCTCTGCAACCAGAAGATATAACTGGTGAAATTTTGACAAAGCACCTAGATACACATTTTATGCCTGAACCAGAGTTAATTATTAGAACTGGTGGTGAGCAACGACTTTCTGGATTTATGCTTTGGCAGTGCAATTATAGTGAGTTTATGTTTCCAGAATGGACGTTTCCAGAATTTACACCAGAGAAGCTTGATGAGGTGCTTGCAGAATTTGAAAAGAGGCAGCGCCGTTTTGGTGGGTAACTATAAAACCACAATACCGAATACAACCTCAATAACTTGTGTGAGCCAGTAGGATGAGAACAAAATAAGGAAACCAACAATTGCAGAAGTAATTCTGGTCTTTCCTGCTTGAATTTTATTTTTATCTCCAGCTCCACTCATAATTTCAAAACCACCCCAAACAATCATGACAAACAACATGAGTCCAGCAAGTGGAAAAATGAATTGTAGTAGTCTTGAAACAATGCCGCCAGGGGTTGAAAGTTGTTCTGCATGTTCTGATGCAACAACTTCGTCAAGATTTTCACCGCCAGCAATTTTAAGTGGGTTAAATAGATCAAATGTTTCGTTAGTTGGTGGTTCGACAGGATTAATTGCACCATCATCTTCTTGAGCATAGGAGAGTGAAGGGTGCGACATTGTGACTAAAGAACTAAGAAACACTGCAGATATTACAAAAAAAAGTTTTAGTTTTTTTAGCATGTTACGGACCTCCAAATCCTGGGATCTTGAGTACCGAGAAACCAATAAATTGTAATATTGTTACCGAGAAAATAATAAAAAGTAAACCGGTAACAGCAGCGGTAACCATCTCCTTTGCTTGACCTGTTTTTTGTGGATTGCCTTGTGAGACGGTGAGCATAAATCCAGCAGAGAGAATCATAAGTAGAGCTACACCACCTCCAATTCCAAGACCTAAACGAATCAACTTTCCAACAATTTCCTCTGGTTCTTTTTTGATACAACCAATAGCTGTCCAAATACCTTCTTCACCCTGTTCTCCACCTGCACAGTCTAAACATTGTTGCTTTTGACTTTCATCAGCAATTTGGCTGCAAAGTTTGAATTCATCGGGACCTACAGATACTGGGTTTGGGGTAATGGTAGTTGGTGGTTCACATTGATCTGCACTACATCCGTTTTCAATTTGTAAGTTAAAGTCACAACCCGGAAAATCGATGTCATTGAAAAAACCTCGAGATTCAACCCAAATATCCATGTTTTTGGGCGGGTTATCAACACCAGGATTGAAAGAAAGCGTGACAGCACCATTTACTGCATCAACAGCTTGACCGTCATATTCACCACCACCTTCTTGATCAATTCGTAACCCCACTGGTCCGTTCCATGGATCTCCACCAACAGAAACTAGATCAGTGACGCTTATAGTAATAGGTACATTATTTTGAAAACAGGCATTCATTGTTTGGTTTTGGTAACAAGTGCCACCAGACTGGTTTTGAAAGATTTCTACAGAACAGCCAGGTCCTGGTGTGTCTGTTGCAGTGACTTGGTATTGGCCAACTTCACAAAAAATATTCCACAAATTGACTGTGTAGGTACTAATATTAGAAAGTGGCGTACTAGCCTCAAGTAAATTCTGATTTGTAATTTCCCAAGTAACAACTTTGTCTTCAACTGTGATGCAGCCGCTATCATTACAAGAACCAGATATGTCTTGATCAATAGGAAAAGTTGTACTTTGCGAAAAGTAGTCAAAACCAACTGCTTCAAGGTGATATGTGATGGAGTCATCAAAGTTTGCAGACATGTCTATTGAGACAGTATGCGTTTGGGTATCAGGATACTCAGGAAATGAAACACTAAAACCAGTGGTGGGGGCACCACAAGGTGCTGCATGTGCTTCTTGAACAACAGGTTTCATAAAAAAGAGCCCTACAAGGCCCATTAAAACCACGAGCGATTTTATGATGGTCTTTTTCATTACTTGCACTTAGTGTATATCATATCCACCAGGTGTGTATATTGTACCTTACTAGTAGTAACTGTGCTACCCCGCGACTTTCATTTACCTCATCTTGAGATGGAAAAACCCAAGGTAGTTAGTTAGAATGGGTTTGTTATATATCGTTTTACTGCCTGTGAATAAATACTATCAGCTTACTACTATTTGCGTATTTGCCGTACTATTTGGGGTAGTATTGACTGTGCACACAGTATCTCAAGTTGCAGCAATTAGTGAAGTAGATGAGTTACAAAACCAGATTAACGACCTTGAGCACTTAAAGCAGCTTTCCGAGAATGCAACTAAACCTCTAGAAAACGAAGTCAAAACCCTTGAGTCAAGGATACATACTGCCAAAGCTGGTATCGCAAAAGCACGAGTAGATGCTAAAGAAGTTGCAGAAAAAATTGAAGGACGAGAAAAAGATCTTGCGGTGCAGTACCAAATTTTGTCCAAACGTGTCCACGAACAGTATAAGAAAGCCCGCGCGTTTTCACCGCTGCTCCTTATTATTCAAAGTGCCAGTGCAGCAGAACTTACCAAAGATTTGGCATATAGAAACTCAGTTAAAGCACAAGATAACAAACTCATTGCTACTATAGGCAGCGAACTAACTGCACTTGAGGGTGATAAAAAGAAGCTGGAGTCTGATCAAGTTCGTTTAGCAGCTTTGGAGAAACAGCTGGATGCCCAGGCTGACTTTTTTAAAGGTGAAATTAACAAGGCTAAAGCATATCAGACAGAGCTTTCTGGCAAAATTGCCTCACTGAGTGCTCGGCAAAAGTCAATCATTGACGCTCGTAGCGGTACATTTACAACCAGTGCGGGCGATGTTCCTATTGGTTCCGATTACAATGCTTCTATCGCAGGTTTTAATGAGAACGCTCCTTCTGGTTCTTTTGCCGTTTTTTCTTTTGGTGCCTATACTCATCGCAAAGGTATGAGTCAGTATGGTGCTAAAGCTCGTGCTGATGCCAGTCAAGATTACAAAGCAATTTTAAAAGCTTACTATGGTAAAGATCCGGTCAACAAAGATACGGGTGGGTCAATTTCAGTTACTGGTCACGGAAGCATGGATTTTGAAGGCCAGTATCTATATGGCATTGCGGAAATGCCTTCAGACTGGCCGATTGAAGCCCTGAAAGCTCAAGCGGTGGCAGCAAGAACGTATGCATATCGCTATAAAGTAGATGGTAAGTCTATTTGTACAACAGAAGCATGCCAAGTGTACAACTCAGGCAAAGCTGGCAATCCTCCAGCAAAATGGAAACAGGCTGTTGATGAAACAAAAGGCATGGTTTTAGAGGATGTCGTTACCTATTATGCATCAACTTCTGGTGGGTACTTAACTACAAGTGGCTGGGACACAACAACTGGAAATGGTGAAGGTGCTTGGACAAGTAATGCATGGGAAAGCAAAGCAGGGTCACCTTGGTTTTACAAAGCATGGTACAGACAGGGATACACAAATAGTTCCAGTGACTGTGGGAGAAAACCGTGGCTTTCTGAAGAAGAAATGGCCGATATATTGAATGCGTGGCTTCTACGCAAAGAGCCCAATGGTGCAGATACCGACCGTATTTTGCCAGTTACCATCAACTCGTGTGCGGTTGGAGGTTCCGGGGGAAATCCGTATAGCATGGCCGAATTACGAAGCAAAGTGAATAATCCTGTAACTAGCATTAGTGGTAAACCTTCAGTAACACATAATAATAGTGGTACTACAACTCAGGTCACCTTTCAAACAAACCGTGGACCAGTCACACTTTCTGGAGCTGAGTTTAAAGAAACATTTAACACAAGGGCACCTGGATATATTTCAATTCCTCAAAGCGGCTTCGCGTTTTTCAATATCGAACGTAAGTAAGTGCTTTATAATGCAGCCAAGATGCATCTAACAGGAATAGCACTACAGTACTTGCGGCAACACACATCATTAGTGTTACAGTTTCCTAAACAAGTCACTGTTATCATTGGTGAAAATGCGAGTGGAAAAACTACCATAATTGAAGCGTTGTGGCTTCTTGCAACTGGAGATAGTTTTAGGGCAACTCACATTTCTGAACTGATTACTTTTGATAAAGAGCTAGCGAGGGTTAAGGGACTTACAGAGTTAGATGGTGAAAAAACAGAAGTTGAAGTGTTGCTTACTCGAGGTGAGGTTCAGGGCAAAAAAACCCAGTTTAGATTATTTTCAGTTAATGGAGTTCGAAAAAGAAAAAAAGATGCGATAGCAAAGTTTAGAGCGGTGTTGTTTAGGCCTGAAGATATGCGTTTGGTTGAAGGCTCACCCACTAGAAGAAGGGGATTTTTGGATACGGCACTGGCAACACTTTTTTATAAGTATGCTGTTTCACTTAAAACCTATGAACAAACCTTAGTGCGCAGAAACAAGTTACTGCAGCAGGTACGAGATCGTGAGCAACCAGCTTCTGTGCTCCAATACTGGAATATGAGTTTACTTACTCACGGTCAGGTTTTACAAGAGTATCGCCAAAAGTTTGTGGCAAGTTTTGGTGGTGTTGCTTTCCCTGTACCATTTAGTATGGAGTACCGACCATCTTTAATATCTGAAGAAAGAATGACACAGTATAAAGACAAAGAACTAGCAGCGGGACATACGCTCATTGGCCCACACAAGGATGACTTTGGAGTGTTACTAGACCAGAAAGGTAGAAAGCTTGATGTGGCTATCTTTGGTTCTCGTGGTCAACAGAGACTGGCTGTTTTATGGCTCAAATGGTGTGAACTTGCATATATTGAGTCCACCAGTGGTACAAAGCCGTTGCTCCTTCTTGACGACAGTATGTCTGAACTTGACGCTACAAGTCAGCAAATGGTGTTAGAGCTACTGCAAAAACATCAATCTATTGTCACGTCCACAGATGCACATGTATATGAAATAATTACACGAGCGCTTGGTACACAGTTAGTTGCTAAACATGAAACAAACACCTAAAACAGCAAAAACTCTTAAAGAAGCTTTTAATGGTTTGGTATTGCCAAATGAGAACTCGCACAAAGGGGAGAATGGCAAACTACTTTTTATTGGTGGTTCCCAACTGTTTCATGCACCAGTGCGTTGGTCACTCATGGCGGCATCTCGATTTGTTGATATGTTGTTCTATGCATCTGTACCTCAAACTCATAAGTTGCTGGAGCAGGCCAGAGGTAAGTTTTGGGATGGCATAGTTATTCCAAGAATTCACTTAGAAGCATACATTCAAGAGGCAGACTGTATTCTAATTGGGCCTGGAATGGAAAGGCAGCAGTATCGAACGGCAAAAGAGCTTTCAGTGATAGGTGAACCGAGTGAAGCGGAATGGAATGAAGATACAGGAAAAGTAACCAACTATTTACTCAGTAAGTATCCAACAAAAAAATGGGTGATAGATGCAGGGGCACTGCAGATGGTTGATCC
>CAZMZI010000010.1:0-21163 GCA_964570775.1 uncultured Pseudomonadales bacterium
AGGTATGTTTGGGACTTGTAGACCACACCATTCACAATACTGGTTCATTAGATGATTTGCTACTTAGCTGTGAAGAATTAATTCAATCTAATTTTTTTAATGGTGATATTCCCGTTATCAGTTAGCAATTAACTTTTGATTTATTATTGTTTTAAAGCCTACAAAAACTCTTTAAGTGCCTCCACCGTTTTACTTAATTGTGATTGTTCCAGTGCAGACAGATGGGTAGTGAGAACACGTTCTACACCGTTTCTACCCACAATACAAGGAACACTGAGTGCTACACCACTATGTCCATAGTAGTTGTGGAGGGGGATAGAGACGGGAAGGACGGTGCGCTTATCCTTCAAAACGGTTGAAACTATGTGTGAGACAACTGCTCCAATTGCATAGAAGGTTGCCCCTTTTGATTGAATAATAGTGTAGGCAGCGTCACGAGCTTTTTGATATGCTTTAAGCGCTTTTTCCTCGGTAAATCCTGGAAAGTCTTTTAAGCTCTGTCCTCCTACATTTGCACTGGATAGGGTTGGGAATGAGTTATCCCCGTGTTCGCCCAGTACGTAGGCATGAATACTTCTGGGGTGTACGTCTAAGTATTCTGAGAGGTGAAAACGAAACCGAGCGGTATCTAGTGTAGTACCTGAACCAAATACCCTTCCTTTTGGAAGTCCAGATATATGATGAGCTTTATAGGTAAGAATATCGACTGGGTTACTTACTAACAAGATTACTGCCTGGGGAGCATGCCGTACTATCTTGGGGATGATATCTTCAATGATTGCAATGTTTTTCTTTGCCAGATCTAATCTTGTTTCCCCAGGTTTTTGTGCAGCTCCAGCGGTAACAACCACAATGTCACTATGTGCAATATCTGCATAGTCATCGGTTGAAGTAATAGTGGCGGTGTGCATGAAGTTAAGACCATGTTCAAGGTCTAGCTCTTCACCGATAAGTTGAGAGGAGTCACGCCCAACCAACACTAAGTGATCAACATCACCTCGGTGCAGAATGGAGTATGCGGCTGTCATTCCTACGTTTCCACAGCCAATAATAGCCACAGTTGTTGCTCTATGCATAGTTGGACGTTCCTTTGATTCTACGTACTATTGTGAACCTCTTTGAAGCAAAGTGTCAAGGAAAGCGTAACTTTACAGTAGTTTCAATTTTCCCGTATACTGTTCTAGGGAAACGGTAAAGGAAGAACTACATGGGAGCAGCGTTACGTACATTGTTTAAGCCACGGTCCATTGCTGTGGTTGGTGCTTCGAGCGACAAAAAAAAACTAGGCAACATTTTGTTTCGCAATATTATCAGTGGTGGGTATGCTGGTGAGCTCTATCCGGTTAATCCTACAGCTACTACCATTGAGGGGCGTACAGTTTATGCGCAATATGCCCAAATCCCTGAGGTACCAGAGTTGGCAATTATCGTGGTGCCCGCAGAAATTGTTCTGCCAGTTTTACAACAGATTATATTAAAGGGTACTAAAAGTGTTGTCATTATCTCTGCTGGTTTTCGAGAGATGGGTGGAGAAGGTGTTGATAGGGAAGCAGAGCTTAAACGGTTGGTATTGGAAAATAATATTAACTTACTGGGTCCTAACTGTTTAGGATTTGTTAATACTTTTCATAAGCTGAATGCTACCTTTGGTCAGGGTGTGCAGCAAACAGGTGGTATGCGGTTTTTGTCTCAGTCTGGGGCAATTGCTTCCAGCATGTTCGACTGGGCATCCTATACTCAGTTGGGTTTCTCGGACTTTATAACACTAGGTAATAAGACAACCCTCACTGAGAATGAAATTCTAGAATATTGGGCGAGCGAGGATTTGGATGACGGTGTTCCTAAATCGACGCGATTTGACAGCTCGGGATATCACCCCATTGGGTTGTACTTAGAGTCGATTGTAGAAGGCACCAGGTTTATTGAGGTAGCACGAACTCTGGCAAAGAAAACACCACTGTTTATGCTTAAACCAGGAAAAACAGATGCGGCCAAGAAGGCAATGCAGTCTCACACAGGAGCAATAGCAGGTGATGACGCAGTGTTAGATAAAGCTTTGTTACAAGCGGGTGTTATTCGCTGTGATGGGATTGAAGATATGTTCGATTTATCTCGTGCCCTTTCTTGGAGTGCTATCCCTCAAGGGCCAGAAGTTGCCATTATTTCAAATGCCGGTGGACCTGCGGTGTTTAGCAGTGATGTGGTAATTGAAGAAGGCTTGTCTTTGGCAACGCTGTCCGAAGTTACAGTATCCCAACTCTCCAAACAACTACCAAGAGCAGCAAGTTTGGTAAATCCAATTGATGTTTTGGGTGATGCATTAGCAGATAGATATGAGCAAGCCATTAGGGTGGTATTTGAAGAGAATAAGGTTGACTCCATTTTAGTCATTTTGACACCTCAGGTTATGACTGAGATTGAAGAAACAGCTCAAGTTATTGGTAGATTATCTCAAAAGTACAAGAAACCTATTTTTTGTTCATTTATGGGTGGAACAAGCATTAGTAAGGGTGAGGTAATACTTAATAAGTATAAAATACCTTCATTTCGTTACCCAGAAAGAGCTATTAAGGTAATGGGTTCCCTCTGGTGGTGGAGATCATGGCAAAAGCAGGCACTCAAAGTTTCCGAGCCACAGGCAATTGTACCAGTTCCAGCATCTTCAAAAAAATGGGTGCTTGAGCAAATTGAAACGGCACTTAATCAAGGTGACAAGTACCTTGATGGTATGGCAGTGAGTGCCATTTTTGATCATTGGGATATTCCAACGCCAGCTTCTGCAATGGTGGGTACCCTAGATCAAGCAAAAAAATTTGTAAAAGATGCTGGGTTTCCTGTAGTGCTTAAACTCATTGCACCAGAACTGCTGCACAAGACAGAAGCAGGTGGAGTTATTACAGGTGTGGGGAGTACCAAACAGCTTGAAAAGGCGTCACAACAACTCATAGATAAACTAACCGATTTGCCAGCAAAAGTGAGAAAGACTGCCAAGATACAGGTGCAGTCACAAATTGCGGGTGGTATTGAAGTGGTTGTAGGCATTAAGAAAAATAAACAGTTTGGTAACGTACTTATGGTAGGTGCAGGTGGCACACTTGTTGAGCTTATTAATGACAGAAATTTATTGGTCCTTCCAGCCACTCAAAATGAGGTTAAGAAGCTGGTTGAAGGTTCAAAAATTTTTATGCTTCTTAAAGGGTATAGAGGCGAGTCACCTTTTGCGTTAGAGAGGCTGTATCACCTCATTGCTCAGATTTGTAATCTTGTTGAAACAATACCGTACTTTGAGGAAATAGAAATTAATCCAGTTATTGTTACGAAACGTGAAGCTTTTGCAGTTGACGGTAAAGTTATTTTAATTGATGTCTAAAAACACTTGTCTAGTAGTTACGTACTTAGTTGTTTTTTGATACAGTACTAAAAAACTATGCATATTTCAAACAGATTTATAGTAAAAATAGGTGGTGCTTCAGGACAAGGTATTAACTCAATTGGTGATGCAATTTCAAAAGGTGTGAAAGAGTGTGGTTTGTATTCATTTGGGTACCGTGAGTATCCATCACTTATTAGAGGCGGGTACGCTTCTTTTCAAATAGATTTTTCGGATGTGCCCTTACGCTCATCTGCAGCATTATGTGACTTACTGTTAATTTTGAGTAATAGTGCATTCCACGCGTACATTGATTCTGTGGCTCAAGATGGCCAGGTAGTGCACTCTGTCATTGGTTTGCAACTTACTCCTGCAGAGCAAGAATTAGTTACTAAGCGAAATATTAAAATTGTATATATTCCAGCCCAGCAAATAATAAAAGAAGCAGGTGTTCACCCGCTCATGGTAAATACTTTCTTACTGGGGGTACTTTGGCAGCTGGTCGCTTTAATTCCAGAACCTATTCATGAAATTCTTAAAAAAGCGTTTGCTAAAAAACCACAGGTAATTGATGACAACATTGCCATTTTTGAACAAGGTAGAGCATACAAACTTGAAGGATTGGAGCCATATAAGCTGCCATTTGCTATTGTTCCTAAACTTGAGTCCGAGATGATTATTTCGGGTAACCAAGCAATTGGTTTAGGTGCCGTAGCTGCTGGTGTGCGTGCCTACTATGCATATCCAATGACACCTTCGAGTTCAATTTTAAGTTACTTATCTAGCATTGCTGCTGAAACAGGTATGCTTGTAAAGCAAGTTGAGGACGAGATCTCGGTGGCACAAATGGCATTAGGATCGATGTTTGCTGGCACACGCGCACTCTGTGGAACCTCTGGTGGTGGATTTGATTTAATGACTGAATCAGTGTCACTGGCAGGAATTACTGAAACCCCATTTGCTTGTGTGGTAGCGCAGCGTCCAGGTCCGGGAACCGGATTACCAACATGGACAAATGCAGGTGATTTACTCATGACCATTTTTTCTGGACATGGTGAGTATGCAAAGTGTGTACTTGCAGGAAGTGATCCTGAGTCTTGCTATGTATTAACACAAGTTGCACTCAATATTGCGGAGGAGTACCAAATTCCTGTGATTTTGCTTACAGAAAAACAAATTGCAGAATCTCAGTATCAAATCTCAGGTTTACCAGAGCCAATTGAAATTCGACGAGGATTGGTGCCAGAAGATAAGTTAGGTGAACTACAAAAATTAGACAGATATAAAGACACTTCTACCGGTATTTCTCCTCGATGGCTGCCAGGACAATGTGCCCCAACATTTGATGCGAATAGTGATGAACATATTGGCGATGGTTCACTTACAGAAGATGCCGAGCCATCGAGAATTATGTTTGAGAAACGCATGAGAAAACAAGAAACACTCTTGGCAACACTACCAGAGCCGGAACTTTTTGGCCCTGAAACAAACGATTTATTACTAGTTGGTTGGGGTAGTGTTAAAAACACTGTTTTAGATGCTTTTGATCTTTGGAAAAAGGAAGGTAACACAGGGACAGTTGCGTATTTGCACTATGAGTACATGTTTCCATTGAGGACTGAGAAGTTACTCAAGTTAGTTGAGACATCAAAACGTGTGGTCTTTGTAGAAAATAATGGGACAGCACAGTTTGCTAAGTTGGTGGCAATGGAGTCTGGATACAAGGCAAAACAAGTGTACCTTAAAAACAATGGCCGGCCTTTTTTTGTGCTGGAAATTGTTGCGTTTATGAAGGAGCAAATATAGTATGTCTGCCTGTTCTTCCTGCACAACCTCTCAAGTTTCATTAGGTGATTACAGTTCTGCAAATATGCTCACCTGGTGCCCTGGGTGTGGAAACTTTGGTATTCAAGTAGCACTAAAACAAGCGTTAGTTGCGTGTGGAGTTACTCCACATCAAGCAATGTTATGTTTTGATATTGGTTGCAATGGCAATGGTTCTGACAAAATTGGCGGGTACCGGTACCACGGTTTGCATGGCAGAGTAATTCCCTTAGCTGCAGGTATTACCTGTGCTAATCCAAGTCTCACGGTTGTTGCAGAGGGTGGAGATGGAGCGCTACTGGGTGAAGGTGTGAATCATTTAGTGCATGCCATTAGAGGCAACTTTGACATGACCTTACTACTCCATAACAATGAGAACTATGGTCTTACTACAGGTCAGGCTTCTGCTACAACAAGAAAAGGGGTGAAGATGAACTCAACACCAGATGGAGTTACAGCAGAAGTACTGCACCCTCAACGCTTTGCACTCTCACTTGGAGTAACTTTTTCAGCTAGAGTTTTTTCTGGTGACATTAAGATGATGAATGAAGTGTTTGCAGCAGCAATAAAGCATAAAGGGTTTAGTTTTGTTGAGATTCTCCAAAACTGTCCAACATATAACAAGACTACTCCACATGAATGGTATCAACAGCGTGTGTATAACGTAAACACCAATGGGTATGATCCAAGCAATAGGGCTGCAGCCTTTGTTGCTGCAGAAGATATTGATGAGAAAGTTGCTGTTGGAATCTTATATCAAGATACAACAAGCACTACTTACATGGAACGCCAATCTTTTCGAAGTGGCAAACAAACACACTTGTATCAGGAAGTACAACGTGGTGACATTAAGCCCTTCACAGATCGATTGCGATAGAAGTTCTACATGCCTACAACTGCCCATCAAACACCCGGCAAGCTTATTGCTTTGTACTTAAAACAAGGTATTCCAAGCGCGCTACTTTCTGCACAAAAAAAGAAGGGGATGTTGAATGTTATTGCAGGTAAACCAATTCCCTCTGACCTACATTTTTTTCTTGCACAGCTTAAGAGTCCTCTGATCTTTGTTTTGTTGGTTTCTGGAGTGATTACTGCTGCTATTGGTGACTTTACTGATACCAGTGTTATTTTTTTGGCTGTGTTGGTTAATACGCTTCTTGGTTTTTATCAAGAACGCAAAGCCTTTAAGTCATTACAAGCACTTAAACTGGTTGTTACTGAAGAAGCATGGATAGTGAGAGGCGGCCAAAAAGTGAGGGTACCATCACTAGAGTTAGTACCTGGCGACATAGTGATGTTGTATGAAGGCGACAAAATCCCTGCAGACGGTATTATTCTGGCTGCAGCAGACATCATTATTAATGAAGCAGTGCTCACTGGTGAAAGTGTTTCTGTTTCTAAGCAACCTTATCTAGTTAAGGGATCAGTTGAGACTATTGAGGATTTAGGCGCACAACTGTTGCAATTGAAAGATGTTGGACGAGAGCATTCTGCTTATCTTGGCACAGTAGTGATTGGTGGAACCGCCAGCATGGTGGTGACGGCTATTGGTACTATGACTGAGATGGGAAGTATTGCCCAGACCATTGACGAACAAACACACAAAGAAACTCCACTAGAAAAACGACTGAATCAGTTAGCAAGATATATCACCATTATCGTGGTTATTTCAGCAGTTTTTATTTTTCTTTTTGGGTTACTTACTGGTAGAAGCATTCAAGAAATGTTTGTGGTATCAGTTGCTTTAGCGGTTTCTGCCATCCCAGAGGGTTTAGCAGTTGGTCTCACAGCAATCTTAGCACTAGGTATGCACAGAATCCTAAAACGTAAAGCTTTGGTACGGAACTTAGTTGCAACAGAAACGTTAGGTACTGTTACTAGAGTATGTGTAGATAAAACTGGAACGTTAACAGAGGGCAAACTACAAGTTACTGACGTTATATATCATGATCCAGACTTAGCATACCGTTCTGCGATTCTGGCAAATGAACTGCGTGATCCTCTCGATTTTGCTCGTTGGAAATGGGCAGAATCGTTTGCTGCTCAAAGTGGTGGAGCTGTTGTTGCACCCGAGCAGTTGCGCGAAAGATCCACACTTACAGATGTTCTGACCTTTTCAAGTGAGCGCCGATTTATGGCAGTGAGGACTGCCAAGGAACTATTTATTGTAGGTGCACCAGAGGTAGTTGAAAGTCTCTGTACTAAAACAGAGCGGGCAAAGCAGCAGATAACAACGCATGTTAGCAAGTGGGCTAGTGCTGGCAAGCGTGTAATTGGAGTTGGCTATAAAAAGTATGAAACTATTGCCGAAGCAAAACAAATATTTGAGAAACTAAAACACGTAGAAGCAGAAACAGTAATCAATGGTATTACCTGTGCTGGGTTATTTGCTTTCACCGACCCTGTTCGTACTAGTGTGAAACAGGCGTTAGAACAAGCAAGTAAAGCTGGTATTGCTTTGACAGTTATTACTGGTGATTATCGTGAAACTGCCCGATCTGTGTTGGCTGAGATTGGCATTGCACTGACTGACTCACAAATAATGGACGGGCAAGAGTTAGCGCATATCAGTGATAGGCAACTTGAGCAGAAGGTAAAAGAGGTATTGCTTTTTGCCAGAACCAAACCATCCCAAAAGTTACGTATTGTTAAAGCACTGCAAAAACAGGGTGAGGTGGTTGCAATGATGGGTGATGGCGTAAATGACGCACCCGCATTGGCTGCTGCAGATATAGGATTAGTTGTTGGTGATGCAACAGATATTGCCAGAGAGTCTGCAGATATAGTATTGCTCGATTCAAATTTCGCAACAATTCTTGCTGCCGTTGAAGAAGGTAGAGGTATTTTTGCTAATTTACGAAAAATGGTGCTGTACTTGCTAAGTGACACCTTTTCTGAAGTAATTCTTGTTTTAGGTAGTTTAGTACTGGGTATTCCGTTGCCAATCACTGCTGCACAGGTGCTCTGGATTAATATTGTCAACGATACTTTCCCAAACCTAGCATTGACCTTTGACCCAAAGGACAAGGAAGTGTTAACTCAACGGCCACTTAGTAGCACGGAACCAATTGTGTCCAAACAACTAGGTATATCATTGGCTGCAGTTTCTTTAGTTTCTGGACTTCTTACACTTGTTGCATTTTCTACAGTGTACCCAGAGTATGGAGAAGAGCTAGCGCGTACGCTTAGCTTTGCGTTGCTATCCATTGATTCTTTGTTGTATGTATTCTCGTGTAGAACTATTTATAAAAATATTTGGGAAGAGTCTGTGTTCACGAACAAATACTTGATAGTGGCTGTTGTGCTGTCATTCTTTGCAACAGTTGTGCCTATGTATTTACCATCCTTGCAACATTTCTTTGGTTTTGTATCCTTACCTCTGTGGATGTGGTGGATTATTTTGGCACAGTCACTGTGTGTTATAGTAGTTATTGAAGGTATAAAGTACGTGTTTAAAAAACATAAAGGAGCACAATGAAAACAAAATGGACAGTTGTTATGCTATTGCTCGTTGTTTTTGCCTTGGCAGTTAGCCCAGCGCAAGCAACTAAATCTCAGGAAGAAATAGAATCTGAAAAGGCACGACTACGTGAAGAGTACCAAGAGAAAAAAACTGAGTACATGGAACAACTTAAAGTAGAAAAAGAAGAGCGACTTGCTCAGTTGGCTCAGGAACGTGAAACAAAGCTTGAAACAAAAAAAGCGGAGTTTGCTGAGCAAAAAGAGGAACGACAAGAGGATCGAGAGGAAAGACGACAAACTAGGAGAGCCGAAATAATTGATAGGCATGCTAATAGAGTTGAGGCGCGATTTCAACTTTATTTAGAGCGATTGGAGAAGCTCATTAAAAAGGTACAGTCAAGAATTGATAAATTAAGTGAAGCAGAAGTTGATGTTACTGCAGCTCAAGCAAAACTTGACGAGGCACAAGTGGCCCTTGAAGAAGCAGAAGTTATTGCTGCTGATACGGTAACTAAGCTCAAAGCACTTGGTGAAAATTCAGACTTAACAGTAGAAGAGCTCAGAGCTCAAGCTAAGGAGCTTATCACCACAGCACATGACGCTTTTAAGGAGGTAATGACACTTATTAAAGAGTCTATTGTTCTGGTAAAAGGTTTGGTTGTTCCAGTTGAGCCGCAGACAGAAAGGGAGACAGAATGAAAAATAAAGTAGTACTACTTGTAGTTTTATTTGGTTTGACAGTAGGTTTTTCTGGGTGTCTTCCTAACAAGCAGACTACTGTAGAAGATCCTGCACTGAAGCTGCAGCAAGATGCAGGTTTAACAGAGGAGCAAGTACAGAATCAAGAATTATCAGACCAAGATGATGTTGAAACTCTAGAACTAGAAGCTCAAGGCACTGTTTTCTTGGATGAAGAATTTGCTGATTTAGAATAAGTATATGGAAGAATCACTGCCCACAGTGCCACCTGTAACAGCTGGAATTCAACAGCAACCTACTGATGATCAGTTAGTGGCACAGGTAGCCGCTAAGTTGACACACTTGCCTACGAGTAATAGCAAGCAATCAAAGATTTTTGTGATAGGGATGGTTTTATTTTTGGTTGGCTGTGTTGTTGGTGCTGTGGCAGTAGTGATGAGCAACAAGGAGCGTTCATTACAAGTGTCAGAACCACCTGTAATGGTAGAAACTGCAGTTCCAAATGAAGAGCAAGCCTCTGAGTCTGCGGCACCCGTAGTACTACGCACTTTACTAGAAGATGGTAGTTTTGTGGGTGCATTTGATCCACTTGGGTTTGTACTTGACTCACAATGGCAAGACAGGGGTTTAGCGTTTGATCTTTCATACCTTTTCTACATACCTGATCTGAGTGTGGTTAATTCTGTTGAATTAGATCCAATGATTGACCCTTCTCGGCCACTCTTTATTTTGCAGTTAGAAGTGACTGATAGTCGTCCAACTGGCATGTCACAGCCGATACAAGCACATACATATCTTGCAGGTAGACTAAATGCAATAGATTACCCTGCCCCTGCTTTTCATATGGTTGAGATTGATCCAGGAGAAACAAAGAAACTATTCATTCCACTGCAGTTGCCAGAGGTAACTGAAACATTTTTGTTGCTTTCTGGCGATCAAGGAAATCCAGTAGTTACAGAAGTGCAATTACCCCCAGTAGCAGTGGAGCAGCCTGGTGAGTCACTAGCTCCAGATGCTACCACTAGTAGTGAGTCTGCTTTCTAACAGAACGTGTTACAGATTTGGTCATTTTTTCATGATAGTATTGCTAGATACTCGTGGTGAGTAACGGAGTAAAGGAGTGTATGCCAGGTGATCGATTTTCTGCAGTGTGGGTTTCCCACTCTTCAATGAGTGATTTTTTAAAGTGTCCACGTGCGTATTTTTTAAAAAATGTATACAAAGATCCTAAGACTGGGCATAAGATACAGCTAATGTCTGCACCACTGGCTTTGGGTTCTGCAGTGCATGAAGTGGTTGAATCACTTTCACAGTTAGCAACTAAAGATCGGTTTAAGGAGTCCTTACTCATTAAGTTTGAAAACGCCTGGAAGAAAGTAAGTGGTAAGCGAGGTGGCTTTTTTTCAGCTCAGCATGAGTCTGGATATAAAGAACAAGGGCAAGTAATGCTAAGAAGAATTATGCAGCATCCGGGACCGTTATCTCAATTATCAGTTAAGATTAAGCAAGAACTTCCTCATTACTGGCTGTCCGAGGAAGATAACATTATTTTATGTGGCAAAATTGACTGGCTGGAATACTTGCCTAGTAGTGACAGTGTTCACATTATCGACTTTAAAACAAGTAAAACAGAGGAAGATGAGTCTTCACTGCAATTGCCTATTTACCACTTATTAGTACACAATACTCAGCAACGAAAAGTAGAGAAAGCCAGTTATTGGTATTTACGACTTAAGGACGAACTAACACCAAGAAGCCTACCCGACCTTGGAGAAGCACACCAGCAGGTACTAACTGTTGCAAAACAAATGAAGTTGGTACGAAAACTGGGGAACTATAAATGTCCTAATGGTTCAGGTTGCGCTGCGTGCAAGCCAATGGAAAAAATCTTGGCAGGTGAGGCGGAGTTTGTTGGTGAAAACAGCTATAAACAAGATATCTATGTGCTACCTCTTTCATCTGAATCTTCCAAAGAGAGTGCTATTTTGTAACTTTTTCTTTGCTATCGTGCTAATTTCTTGTAGTGTAGCTGTGACGTATTGACACCCTCTAAATGTTTAAGTATTGTGGTCCATAGCAACAGTAACTACTAGATATTGGAGGCACTACATGGCTGGACGAGGTACAAGAGAAAACGAATCGGGTTTTAGAGTTAAAAAAGTAGTGCCAGAAATTCCACCAGCCGCTGTGATTGCACAAGCGCAACTAGATGCAATTCGCGGCCTACAGATTGCTGAGCTTGCAGACCAAGGGGTGGATTTAGTTGAAATTGATATTCCACATGACAGACCAGTAATGGTAGTTACTTTGGGTGATTTACATGTAGGGAGCACTGCAACCGATCACGATAAAATGTTGGAAATTCGTGACATGATACTTGCTCAACCTGACATCTGTGTAGTGTTGCTCGGTGACGAGATTGAGGGCATGAAGGCCCCGTATTTAGATACTAACACTGCTCGTACTCCCATTGATGTTCGCCAACAGATCGAATTGCTACGAGAAGTATTTTTAGGTCCTCTTGCAAAAGCAGGTAGAGTATTGGGAATGGTGGTTGGGTATTGGGGACATCCAGGTTGGGCACAGGATTCTTCTACCATTAATCCTTGGAAGGATATGGTTCAAGGTTACGACATTCCTCTTATTAATAATGGTGGACAAATTAAACTTACATTCAAAAATGGTCATGAGCAGTCTTTGCGAATTTTTCATAATCCTCCCGGAAAGAGTAATGATGACAGAGTATTTGGTTTAAGAAAAGCATTGGTGTATGAGTCTCTACCAGACAGACCAAATGTTGCAACAGGTGCTCATTTACATAGAGCAGGCATTGCAAAAGAGTACTCCCCTAACGATACGAACACAGACACTGCGCCACAAGCAACAGTGATGGTGCAATCAGGCACAATTAAAGGCTCAAATCCACTGTTACCATCTGACCGTTTTGGTACCAAATTGGGCGCACCACCAACAGATACAGTAGGGCAAGGTGTTATTTTTACTCCACGAAAAAAGCGAAATGGCAGAAAACTAGAACAGAACTATCCTTTTGCAACGTATGAGCATGGTTTGTTAGCTTTTTCAGCTTTGCAGTTACTTAATAATTTGGAAGCACAAGGTATCACGGCTGAGATGATGGAAAAAATCCACAGTGAAGTGGAAGCAAGGCCAAACATTACATTCAACAAGCGTAAATCACAGCGTGTTTCTGTACCTTATGACGAGTCACCTGAACCATCAACAAATGGGACTATTTATGATAGATGGCATGAGGACTTGTCACCTCAGTATTCCAGAGCACACTATGATGTTGTGACTCAGTTACCAATTGCTGTTGAACTTGTTCAAAATGTAAGAGCTGGGTCAAACTCTGAGGGTCTCAAAGCATTGCAACATTATTTTGCTGATAGGTTACAAAATAATCCACATGCTTTGGTTGCGTTGCTTAGAAATATGGTTGATCAGGAAGTTGCAGGTGACTCAAAACGTATAGAGGTATTGGATAAAATAGTTGCGCTTGGTGTGCAGTACCCACAACAAATACTTGCAATTATGCATGATGGTAATCTTAGACAAGAAGCATGGAAGAGTAGCACTGGTAAAGAAGCGGGTCAAGGTCCTGTGCCGGCTGGTACGTATCTATCAGATCGAATGAAAGCTCCCCTTATTGCACACCACTCTACTTTAGAGTTGTCGGTAGGGCCTAAAGTTTTTTCTGCTTTGCGACCAAACTACACTATGTTAACGCTAGATGGGTTGGATAAGCATGGTTCTCAGTATCGACCAACCTTTGGTCACGGTAGAGTGTATGATTTATATACTCAAACAAAGCCTGGTATAGTTGTTGGTGGTCATATGCCATCATCTGGTTTTAGTGTAAGGCCAGATGCAAGCAATTCTGAAACACCTGTCCCAGTATTTGTAGCACCTGGTTGGTGGGCTGCTACAGCTGATGCACAAGGTAAAAGAAACACAAGACCTGGTTCAATGCCTGGTCAGTCCGTTATTCTAATGCCAGGTGCAAATGTTGCAGACTACATGGTGTTCCCAACCGCTAACCCAGAGGAGACAAAGTATATGCATGAAGCATTGTTGCTTTGGCAAGGGTTACAAGTGTTAGGATTAACAAAGAGTGTTATAGCCCAAAAGTAGTTTTTCACAGTATACTTATGGTATGCATGAAACAAGTACGTCATCTAAGGATACGCAGTCGCTTAAGGAACTAGAAGAAAAAGAGCTGAGTGAGCTTGTGTTGTTGCGTCACGAAGTTGCGCGACTTACCAAGGAGATGACTAAACTTACATCATTTAAGAACAGGTTACTCAATGGTGTCTTACAAGGACTTGGTGTGGTGATTGGTGGTACAGTTGTTGCCTGGCTCTTTATCTCAGTGACACTGCAGACACTCAAAACGGTAAACTATATTCCCATTATAAACACTGTTTTTGAATCTCAGCAGGCAAAGCACTTTTTGCAAAAACTGACTGATATTCAACAAGAACTCGAGTAGTTACGTAACATGCGTATCTGCTATGTTTTGCAGTTTTGAGATTTTGTTCTAAAATCATACTTAGTATGATACGAGTAGATAACTTAAAGTTTTTACAGTACTTTCCAAACACACCTGAAGAGCATCACTACTTCAGTTTACTCAGAAAGTATCACTACTTTCCAGATACTCAAGAGTCGCAGCCAGCAACTCAACCTTTTGAAGAAGACCAAGAAACTGAATAGCCTTTTGTAGGTAATGAAAGCTGTGTGATACTATGTGTATATGGCTGGTGATGTGAGTTTTGATACACAAGTTAGTGGGGTTTCTAATGGTGAGTTGGAGGTCCGTGGTGAAACTATAACCTCGCTTATTTCTGAGGCTAATTTCTGTTCAGCATTTTTTTTATCCTTGTCCGGCAGACGAGCCAGTACTGCTGAGTTACAAGTATTCAATGCAATTCTTACTGCAGCACTAGATCAAGGTCTGAGTCCAGTCAGTGGCTTTGTACCAAGACTTGCAGCATCTTCTGGTGTAGAACCAACCACTGCCATAGCTGCAGGTTTATTAACGTTAGGTCCACTACATGGAGGAGCTGTGAGCGCTTCAATGAAATTATTTGCAGAGATTTTGGAGGGTGGCGAAGATATAGAACAAGTAGTTGCTCAAAAAGTTACTGTGATGTTAAAGGCCGGCTCACGAGTTCCAGGTTTTGGACATCCAGTGTATAAAAAGGTTGATCCACGCGCACAACAGTTATTTGTTGTGGCAAGACGAGTTGAGTTACCCATGGAGTATATGAATATTGCTAAACAAGTAGAACACACTATTGAAGAACAGACAGGAAAGCAACTGGTGTTAAATATTGATGGTGCTATGGCTGCATTGCTGCTTACATTGCGTTTACCACCAGCAGTGGGTAATGCGCTTTTTGCGGTGGCCAAAGCCGCAGGAAGTATTGCACACATAGTTGAAGAACAAGCTCATCCTGTAGGAGTGCGACGTTTGCCACTTGAAGCTTGCAGATATCACTCACAAAAAAACTCAGATACCTAATTGTTGGCTAATTGCTGGTAGTATCATCAATAATTTGAATACCAGGATCATCACTTTGCGATCTGCCAATTAATGGTTTTGTGTCTGTTGGTGTTGTGATGGTGTTTGGCTCATTTTTTGTAGTGCACCCACTAAAGAGAACTGTGACAATAATAAGTGCACCAACAATTTCAAATAATTTCTTCTTTAGCACTGGTTCTAAGTCTTTACAGTGCTTGCCAATAAACACAAAAGTAGATGTAGTGATAGATGGTTTGTCTAGCAGTGGGGTTATGGTCACTTTACCACCAACGCCGTTTTGGACATGCCACTGTTCATCTGGTGATTGAAAAAGCCCTTTAGTTCTAAAAATATTTTTAGGGACTTCTTTGAAGAATGCAGTTATTGCTTCAGGTTTGAAAACAGTTGGTGTAGTGATACTAAATGTTTCAAACTCATCAGTATGGACATGATCTAAGTGCTGCGACTCCTCTTTAGCAATAGAAGTTAATAGCGACTCTAAATTTGAGGGGTTATATCCAAAAAGTATGCTGGGTGGAACTTTGCCAAACGGTGCTTCGATAATGGGGGAATGTGAGTTAAGTTCACGTACATACCCTACCACTCGTTTTTTTTGGTCTAGATCAGCTTCTTCAATTTTATTAAAAATGATAATGTCGGTAAACTGGGTTTGCTGTTGTGCAGTAATGCTGAGGTCGGAAAAACCTTCAAATTGAGTGACATCTACAACACTTACTACGCCATCTCTATACAGTTTTGGATGGCTCGAAACGGTAAGTGCTAATGCTGCAGGGTCCGCAGCACCAGAGGCTTCAATAATAATTCGTTCAGGTTGAATTGAGTTAACCAGCTCATCTATAGCGGTAACAAATGGTCCCACAATGGTGCAGCAAATACAGCCATTAAGTAACTCTTTTGTTTGAATGGCCTTGCCTGCAAGCAACTGGGTATCTATATCGACAGCACCTACCTCATTTTTTATGTAAGCAACCTTTGTTCCCGCCTTTTGCAACTCATCGATAAGATTAGAAATGAGGGTTGTTTTGCCAGAACCTAAAAATCCGGTAACAATAGTAGTTGGTGTTTGTATTGTGGTCATGCTTTTTTTTGTAGTACCGCAAAGCGGTTTTTCCCAAAACTGTCGGTATGTGTGGTGATATTCCAGGTATCTGCAAAAGGTGTCCATACCTCTGCAGTGTGGGTATCATCAACTTCTAAAAACAGTGTACCATCAGTTGTTACTCCCTTCCCAGACTGTTCTATGAGTTCTCTTATAAGGCTCAAACCGTCTGGACCGCCATCAAGTGCTGTGTGTGGTTCAAATGCATGTACACTCATAGGGAGGTGGCTCATTCTACTTGTGGGTATGTAGGGTAAGTTAGCAACAATACAGTTAAAAGGACCTGCAATATTTGTAAGCAAATGAGCTTGTGTAAAAGTGATTGGTGCATTTTGACCAAGAATATCTTGTGCATTTTTTTGTGCAATGGTCAGTGCTGCTTCTGAGTTGTCGATGGCAGTTATGTGGTGTGTGATCTCTCGCTTGGTTAAGAGTGCACTCAGAGACACGGCAATAGCCCCGCTGCCAGTGCCAACATCAGCAAGTTGTAGTGTGCCGTTAGGTTGAAGTGTTTCTATAAATCGCATAACTTTTTCAACTAGTTCTTCAGTTTCAACTCTAGGTATTAAGACATCAGGAGTAACAGAAAATTCAAATCCAAGGAAATCAACAACGCCCGTGTAGTATTCTATTGGCTTATCAGGGTCGGTTACTGATTCAGCCGTTACTCCATGCCTTGCTAATTGTGTAGCTTCATAGGGGGTTAGTTGTCTTGTATTCACTGTGCTATTGTAGCAAAGATATCGCAGCGTCATGGTACAATGCAGGTACACTTTGGTACCAACTAGTAGGAACACTCATATGGATTTCAAGATTTCGTTGATGCAGTCAATTAAAGATGCAATGAAGGCTCGTGATAGCGTTAGATTAAACACACTTCGTTTTTTGTTGTCGGAAATTAAAAATGTTGAAATTGATGAAGGTCATCAGTCTGAAGAACAAGTGCATAAGCTTATTGCTCGACAAGTTAAGCAGATGAAGGAAACCTTGGAAGAATACAAGCGTGCGGGTAAAGAAGATGTTGTTGCCGAAGAGTTACAAAAAATTGCAGTGTTAGAAGAATACTTGCCAAAGCAGATGAGTGACGACGAACTCACAGCACTTGTTGCAAGCGTTGTAGAGCAATCAGAAGACAAAAACATGGGTAAAATTATTGGTCAAGTGTTGGCAAAAGCTGCAGGGCAAGCGGATGGAACTCGTGTTTCGAGTTTTGTGAAGGCTGCTCTTGGTTAAGCCACTCTACATTGCATGAAAACACGAACAGTTGGTGAAATGCTCAGAGATGAGCGAGTGAGTCGTCGGTATCGCATCGAAGACTTAGCAAAAAAAACACGCATTCGTGCAGAGTATCTTACCGCTTTAGAAGAAAACAATTTTGCTGTGTTACCCTCTGCTACTTTTGTGAAAGGGTATATAAAAACGTATGGCAGTGTTTTTGGGTTTGACCATACCCCACTCATAGCTCTCTTGCGTAGAGACTATAAAGAAAGTGCAAAAGGCGTGCTTGTTCCTCGTGAATTTATTACACCTGTGCTTCGTCCACGATTGCAGTTTAATTCCATAACTATTGTATTTGTTGCCTTAGTTGGTATTTTTGTGGGGTTACTAGGGTATGTTGGCGTGCAGTGGTATGCACTCATTAAGCCACCAGCACTAGAGGTATATCAACCAGAAAGCCAAGTACAGGTTGCATCAAAGGTGGTGGTAACAGGCAAAACTGAGCCAGACGCAGTAGTGATTGTGAATGAACAACCAGTTACTTTGCAACCAGATGGTAGTTTTTCTACAGAACTCTTTTTTTCTGCTGAAGGTATTGCAACAGTCATTGTTGATGCAACAGATAGAAAAGGCAAAACCAGTACTGAAAAAAGAACGGTATATGTACGGTTTTAATCAAACTATAGAAGTAATTGGCAATCTGATTGTTGTTGAAGTATGATAGAAGTTGTAGCACGTATGCATAGCTACTGTAAGGAGAATCATGGATGTAGTACCACTTGTTTTTAGTATTGTATTAGTTGTGCTAACTATTGTATTAACTGTTGTTGGAGTACAAGTGTTCCTGACACTCTCAGAGTTACGAGCAATGTTGAAGAAAATAAACTCCACTATTGATACCGTGGAAATGAAAGTTGAAAGTATTGTTTCACCATTACAATCAATAGCATCTGCAACATCAGCATTTAAGACTGGCGCAAAGTTTTTAGAAGTGTTTGTTACTTCAATGCAACAAGGCAAGCATGGAAAAAAGTAATCAAGAAAATGGTGGTACATTCGCTGCAGGTTTTGGACTAGGAGCTGTTGCTGGTGTTGGTTTCGCCCACTTTCTGCAAAGTAAAGAAGGTACTCAACTAAAAAAACAGTTTAGTGGTGAGTTCGATGCAATAAAACAAGCACTCTTTGAAGAAGGGCTCATTCCAGATAGTGACATGACCGCACTTGAGATATTTACCCACATGGCTACGAGTATTTCAAGCTTGTTAGATGATACTCCACAGTATTCTGATCCTAAAGAAACACAGCAAAAGTCGAGACAGTCACAACCAGGCGTCTTTGCAAAACAAAGCAAACGACCACAAAAAAAATTCAAAGGAGTTTAGTTACAATACGGGCTAAGTGGTGCAATGTGAAAACCACCATATGGCATTGTAATGAAGTTGAGTACTTCTACCGTGCGTGGAACAGCACATACTGTTTGAGAGGTACTACTTGAGTTTTTGTACACTAGATTACACTCTGTTTCGGATTGAGAAAGCACCGAAATTGATTCGCTTTCCTGTGCATTTGTTAAATCTGAGGTGATAATAGTGCCGGGAACACACTCGCCGATATCTATTGTGTATTTTTTAGTTTCCATGAGTTGTGGGTTGGGTACTTGGGTGGTTGCTGTTTCGAAAGACTCAATGCCGCCACTTGACGAAGTAACGTCAACTGTAGGTGGAATGTACTCTTCGAAGTGCTCGCCGTTTTCTGTTGTACAGCTGCCAGGTTTTCCAGTTTGAACGGTACTTTTACCTAGTTTAATGCACTCTTCATATGATGTGGCAGTTTCGAACGTAGCAGCTGGAGTTAGCTTAGTAAAGTATTGATAAATGGCATACCCACCAGCAGCACAAAGTCCAATCACTAGCACAGCTAAAATTAAAACAGTTAAAGATCGTGTGCCACTTGAGCTAGTAAGCTCGGAATTATTTTGACTTCCTGGCTGAATTTCGTTTGTTTCTTGCATTTGCATACTAACTATAACGTAGATCGAGTATGGTATTCAAGTGTAAGTATTGCCTTTAGATTGTCATTAACCCACACATACGGTATACTACGCTTAGCAAAATAAAAGCATTGAGTAGGAGAGAAAGTGGCTGCTTAGCAGCAGTGTGATCATAAGAGAGTTCGGGTAGCTGAAAACGAACATCACACACACTTTTGGCCACCTATGAGCTGACTTTCGAAAGCGAAAGCCCAAGAAAGTCCGGAATTCACCGTAAAAAGGAGTGCAACAGCTTTGTTGCAGTGAGTCTTAGCAAAAATGCTAAGAGAAGCAAGGTGGTACCACGAGTCACTCGTCCTTGCCCATAGTAGTACTATGTGGCGCAGACGAGTTTTTTTGTGCCCAAAAACAATAGAAAAGGAAGGTTATGAATCCATCCACACTTAGACAAAAGTATCTAGAATACTTTGAAAAACAAGGGCATGCTGTTATCCCCTCAGCACCACTAGTGCCAGAAAATGACCCAACAACTTTGTTTACTGGATCTGGTATGCAACCCATGGTGCCTTATTTACTGGGTGAGACACATCCAAAAGGAAGAAGAATTGTTGATAGCCAAAAGTGTTTTAGATCTCAGGATATTGAAGAAGTTGGTGACAACAGGCACACCACTTTTTTTGAGATGCTAGGCAATTGGTCATTGGGTGATTACTTTAAGCAAGAACAACTGCAGTGGTTTTTTGAGTTTCTTACCAAAGAAGTTGGGTTAGCACCTTCTCGTTTATTTGTTACTGTGTTTGCAGGAAATGAAAAACTAGGTATTGGTCCGGATGAAGAATCAGTTGCCATTTGGCAAGGGTTGTTTAAAAACGCTGGTATCGAGGCAACAGCCCAGTGGGATGCAGAAGCAAAGGGCATGGGTTCTGCTCGAATTTTTTACTATGGTGAAAAGAAAAATTGGTGGTCTCGTGCTGGGGTCCCAGATAATATGCCAGCTGGTGAACCAGGAGGACCTGACAGTGAGGTGTTTTATGATTTTGGTGAAGAGTTGAACTTACATGAAGATAGTCAATTTAAAGATGAACCATGCCATGTTAATTGTGATTGTGGCAGATTTTTGGAAATTGGTAACTCGGTTTTTATGCAGTACCAAAAACAACAGGATGGTAGTTTTACAGAACTAGCACAAAAGAACGTTGATTTTGGTGGAGGGTTTGAACGTATTTATGCAGTAAGCCAAAATCAACAAGATATTTTTAATACCGACTTATTTGCACCTATTCTTGCAGTAATTGAGCGGATTTCTGGCAAGAGATATGGTAGCTCTGACACAGAGAATAGATCGTTTAGAGTTATTGCTGACCACGTTCGTGCTGCAACAATGTTGGCTGCAGATGGAGTGTATCCATCCAGCAAAGCACAAGGCTATTTTGCTCGAAGGTTGATACGTAGAGCCATTCGGTTTGGGAAACTCATTGGTATTTCTGGACCATTTGTTGTGCAAGTTGCTCAAGCTGTTGCAAAACTGTATGAGTCTGCGTACCCAGAAGTTACCAGGGAATTTGCAACTATTACCCAGGTGTTTCAGGCCGAAGAAGCAAAGTTTCAGAAGGCATTAGTAAAAGGTATGGCTGAGTTGGAGAAAGTTGCCATTATTGATGGTGAGCTAGCTTTTAAGGTATACGAAACTTATGGTTTCCCTTTTGAAGTCACAGCAGAAATTGCCCAAGAGCGAGGTCAAAAGATACTTGAAGAAGATTTTCAAAAAGCCAAAGAAGCACACTCACAGCAATCACGTTCTGCTTCTGGGGCAATGTTTAAGGGAGGCTTGGCTGATCACTCTGAGCAAACAACAAAGTATCATACCGCAACCCATTTGTTACATGCGGCATTACGAAAAATTGTGGGAACTCACGTACAACAAAAAGGGTCAAA
>CAZMZI010000011.1:0-19962 GCA_964570775.1 uncultured Pseudomonadales bacterium
TCTGCATTTATGCAAAACATTGTGGAATCTTCAACGAGACCAGTAGTGGATAGTGTGATTAGTTATTTAACCACCACACCCACACTCCTTACTAATGAAGTCGTACGAAACTTTTGGCTCGTGAGTCTTGGGATAGTTGATACGCTGTTTGTGTTAGTTGTTGCCTTGCTTGGTCTGCAGTTTATGAGTGCTTCTACTTTAGGTTTTGAAGAAGTTGAGCTGAAGCAACTTCTGCCAAGGATTGGGGTTGCGTTTTTAGGCGCAAATCTTTCGTTATTTTTAGCTGACTACATTATTATTACCTGCAATACTCTTGTGAAAGCAGTTTTAAACTCAACGGGAGGACTTAATCATGCTTGGGTTACTAATGCCATTAACCCAGTGTCCGCGGTTACTGGTACCACACCACTGATTATTTTGATATTCCTGATTTTATTTTTAATCGTCTCCATCGTGTTGCTTCTCATGTACATTAGTCGGTTAATTTTGATTTCTTTAGGAGCAGTGCTTTCACCTTTTATTTTTCTTCTCTGGCTCATTCCAAAGTTTTCTGATTTTGCAGAGATTTCCATGAAGACATATGTCGTCACAGTTTTTATGACCTTTGTTCATGTGGTTGTGATTCAACTGGCTGCTTCATTTTTAACGCTTCCAGAACACTCTGAAAACTCATTAGTTTCGGTAGCGGTTGCCATTGGGTTATTCTTTACACTTCTGAAGATCCCATCCCTCATGATGCAAATGGTGTTCTACACATCACGTAACGGGACATTCAAAAAACTTGGCACACAGATTATTAATGTTATGAGCACCGATAATTCCTCATCTGCAACGAGAGTTGCCCAGCAAGCAGCAGTCAAAACGCCAAGAAAGGTCATCCGAGCATGAGGACACGCGTCATACCAGCTCAAATAACGACTGTGGAAGATAAAATTGCAGGGAGTTTAAACCTTCCCCAGATTCTCTTGCTTATGCTTCCAGTATTCTGGAGTACAGTTGTATATGCAGTACTACCCCCGACCATGCATCTCGCATGGTATAAACTTCCACTGGTTTTATGTGTTGCATTACTTAGTCTTACGCTTGCTCTGCGAGTAAAGGGAAAACTCATCGCACAATGGCTAGTGATTTTGCTCCGCTACACTCTTAGACCTAAATATTACGTCTTTAACAAAAATGAAGTTTATCTACGAGATCTGCACCTACCAGTCTTTGAAAAGAAACCATTTAATTTATTTAAGAAAGCAAAGGCAACGAAGAAAGCTACAGTACCAGACCTTACTTTTGAAAATACTGAACTGATTCGCTTAGAACAAGTACTTGCAACCAATCAACTTAGTTGGCGATTGAAAGCAGATAAGAAAGGAGGCTTCCATGTGGCTTTTGAACAAGTCTCATAAAAAAGTAAGTTCTCGAAAACAAATTGCCATTAAAGAAGTGCGGGATGGTATTTTAGTCTTGCCTCATAATCAGTATCGGTTAGCCTTGGAAAGCTCATCTGTAAACTTTGAACTGAAAAGCGAAGAAGAACAAGATGTGATTATTGATAGTTTCCAAAATTTCTTGAATGCCTTACCGTGTCCCGTACAAATCCTTATTCGTGTTCGAGAAGTAGATATTGATGACTATGTAGAACAAATTGCTGCCACAAAAGAATCAGAGAAAGAGAACGTCTACAAAGATCAGATTCATAATTACTGCACCTTTATTAAAGACCTGGTTTCAGGCAATAAAATTCTCTCAAGACATTTCTATGTAATCATTCCATACACCGCAGCAGAGAAAACAAACGATTTTCAACTGATTAAAGAACAACTCCATTTAACGAGAGATATTGTATTGAGGGGACTTGAGAAACTTGGAATGAAGGCTCGACCACTGGATAGCTTAGAGTTGCTTGATCTGTTTTATAGTTTCTACAATCCCGCACAAGCGAAGACCCAAGCATTGAAAGGGCAGACAGTGAATATGCTTCTGCAAAACTCATATGTTTAACGCACCCTTTCAATTTTCATCACCAAAAGTAAAACTCCCAGCTGTGTTGTTTACCCCAGTGAAACTACCAAAGCTGAAGTTTAAAAGGCCAAAATTAAAGCTTAAACTCAGAAAACCAAAGTTCCATTTGAAAATACAAAAGCCAAACTTTAGATTTAAGGGCTTTAGTGTACTAAAGCGCAAGAAAAAGAAACTATCACAGCAAGAGATACTTAAGAAATCACTCCAGTTTAATTTTGGTGAGCAAGATCAAGTAGATTTGATTTCGTATTCTGGCTTATCTGAAGAGTCAACGTATCTTCAAATTGGTGATAAATTTGTTCGAACGCTTTTTATCTCAGGTTACCCCTATGTTGCCTCTGTGGGCTGGCTGAATATGCTCATTAACTTTAACCACAATGCTGATATCTCGTATCACATTGAGCATGTTGATCCACTCCTTGCATTACCAAAACTCAATAGAAAAATCACTGAGCTTGAATCCACAAAGAGGTCGATGCTTAAAGCTGGAAAAGTCATTGGCTCTGAAATTACTGATCCGCTTGAATCAGCCATGGAGTTAAAAGACAAAATTCAGCGAGGTCAGGAGAAACTCTTTCAAATTTCTATTTACATGACTATCACTGCAGATAGTGTTTCTGACTTAGATAAAATTACCACTCTTTTAGAAACAGTGATGTCAACAAGACTTTTCTATATTAAATCTGCAACCTTTCAGCAACTCGAGGGACTTCAATCTGTTCTTCCAAGAGCCGAGAATCAATTAGCACAGAAAAGAAACTTAGATAGTTCTTCAGCTGCTCTAACCTTCCCGTTTGTGTCATCAGAATTGGTGCAAGAATCAGGCATTTTATATGGGATTAATAGATCAAATAACTCTTTAGTGATTGTAGATCGTTTTTCATTAAACAATGCTAACTCAATTATCTTTGCTCAATCTGGAAGTGGAAAAAGCTATACCGCTAAAGTTGAAATCCTTCGTCATCTCATGCAAGGAACGAAAGTGATTGTGATTGACCCTGAGCGTGAGTACAAACAACTGGCATCATCGGTGAATGGCACGTATATCAAACTTTCTGCAGTCTCTAAGGAAAAGATTAACCCCTTTGATTTTTCGACTAGCTCATACAACGACGATCATGATTTAGTCCAACACATTCAAGACTTGACCGAGATTATTTCCCTGATGGTTGGGTCACTTACTCCAGAAGAACGAGCGGTGGTTGATAAAGCACTTATTCAAACCTATAAAAACTTTGGGTTTACTCTCAAAGGAACAAGAAGAGGAAAACAAACAGAATTCCCACTTCTGAAGGATTTCTATGAGGTTCTAAAAGAGTTACATCAAGACGATGTGTGTAATCGACTAGAACGATTTGTGACAGGATCATTATCCTCCGTCTTTGACTCAGCGACTAATATTGAGCTTGATAACCGTTTAGTTATTTTTGACATCAAAGACTTGGATGAATCACTCAGACAAATCATGATGCTATCCATTGCCAACTTTGTGCATTCTCAAGTGAAGTCCAATCCTCAAAAGCGAATGCTGGTGATTGACGAAGGGTGGTTACTCCTCCAGCACGAAGAAAGCGCACGGTTTGTGTCAGGACTGGTGAGACGTGCACGAAAACACTATTTAGGAGTAACTATTATTTCTCAACAAGCTAATGATTTCTTGAGTCAAGAATATGGCAGGGCGATTGCGTCTCAGTCTTCGCTACGCATTTTGATGAAGCAAGATACAACAACGATTAAGAAGGTTTCTCAGGAGTTTAGTTTGAGTGAATACGAGCAACACTTTCTTTTAACCTGTGATCGAGGTGAAGCCTTGATTATTGCTGATCAAAATCATGTAGCACTCAAAATTGTAGCATCAGAAAAAGAACATCCATTATTAACAACTGATCCTAGGGAGATTTATATATAGAAATGAATGAGTTTATTTTATCTTAGTACATTTGCAACCCTCTGGTCATTTAAGAAAGAACTTCTTTACGTTGTTCTGGCTTTTCTATTCATCTTAATGATTCCTGTCTTTGCGGTATTTGTATTGACCCATACTGGTATCAACGTTGTCTCCGATACCCTAGTTTCTGTTGATACCACTGAAGAGCATACTGTACAGCTCCACGCACCAGATGGATCAGTGTATGCAGAAGTCACAGGACCGTTTGCTTGGCCCGCGCAAGGAGTGTTTACCCTAGAGTTTGGAGAATCAAGTGGCTTTCAGGTATTTCATACAGGTCTTGATATTGCGAGCCCCACGGGACAAGTGGGGGCACCCATTACACCCTTTATGGATGGAGAAGTGATTTATGCTGGTGAAATCTTCTGGGGCTATGGGAAACACATCATTATTGACCATGGCAACAACTTAACCTCTGTATACGCACACCTCGACAAGATTTATGTGTTCAAAGGTCAAGAGGTGAAGGTTGGAGATGTGATTGGCACGATGGGAAGTACAGGATGGTCTACCGGTCCACATTTGCATTTTGAAATACGAGTATTTGGGATACCAGTGGACCCAAGGACGTTTTTAGAGAATATATAGATCACTTATATTCAAGTTTTTCGGCATCATCAAAGTTCTCTGCAAGCACAGGGGAATACCTATCCAAAACTACTGTTCCCGAACCCTTCCTATCAGTAAAATAACTGCCAAGTAATTTTTTAACGGGATTACCGACTATATCGAACACACTTGCGCCATCGTGTGGTCTATTATCATCCCTCTCTCCGTGTGGAGCCTCACTTTTATAAAGATAAACAAGCTTTCTCCTATCAGGCTCTTCTTCAATTTTTGCCGTAATAGATTTAGATGCTGATGGTTTTTTAAAAAACGAACGAACAGATACGGATGTAAGGGTTTGGTTTATAGCAACATAAATATCAGCTTCTCCACTTTCCCCTTTTTGATCCCTATCAAATTTCAGGATACCTTTCCAGGTACCATGAAGAATTGGCACACTTAAAAACTGAGCTATATACCTAAAAATCCATTTTCTCCAAATCCACCTTTCATAAGCTGTCCAAATAATTACTACCGCAGAAGTTGAACCCGATATCCATCGGAACAAATTTGCATCAATCGATTGTCCCGTCACAAATGAAAGTCCTAAGATAGTTATTGAATACAATACTATTACAATTTTAATTATGTTAGATATGCTCATGTTAGTTTCTCATAAAATTATATATGTTTAATACGAAATTCTTAGCATCTTGCCTAGTCCATACTTGATCATCATGAAATAGATATTTATAACCATTAATTTCCAGCCACCTACTCGATTCACTGTGATTCATTTCATCAGTTTCTAAATAATTCCAGGCCTCTTCACACAAATATAAAATGTTATTTCTCCATATCCCGTTTGTGAGATAGGTAGAATCATTTATGTTATAGGCTAAGCATTCGATCATAAAAGAAGAGCAAATTGGAAGATTTTCATTTTCTAAAAGATATTTATTGGCATTCTTGAGTATACGAACCACACTTTTGAATCGTTTACTGGTTGAAGTATTCTTATTAACTCCGTTTTCTAGATGTGTATCAGGATAATTAACATTCCGTTTTCCATCAGGCTTATTTAAGATAAGTTTTATTCCTTGTCTATATCCCCAGCTGTAATAGTTTCTATAAGTGGTACAGGGGATCACATCAGAGTCCATAATCTTGTCTGAACCTCTAATTCTGAATACCTTGTTTCCAGTTTTATCGATTTGATATGAGCCAAATTCGTTTACCAAAGCATCACCCAATAAAGATTTAAATTCATGTCTTGAAATCCCTGTATAATCACGCAATCCTGTTGTTTCGTCCGAAATTCCATCATTGTAATTTATTGAGATTAAGTCTTGTAATTCTACAGCTATATCTATGTCTGAATCCTTTCTAACATTTGTATTGTTTGGATAAGAGCCTTTAGCAAATACTCTGAGGCCTAAACCTTTTAGAATGGGATGTTTATCGATTGCAGACCTTACAGCCTTTCTTGTTGCCTCAGCTCGTTCTTCTTCGTTATTAAACCAAGGCTTTGTCCAGCTTGAGAGTTGATCATCACTTACAGACATAGTGTTAATACTTTCTATCTTTTGGAAGGTTTTGACGTTTGCGGGTTTTACCCTATCTTTATCTTGAATCCTATCGCCTAGGCTCTATCTTTATCTCAACACCCTTTGAATCTTTACCTAGATTAACCCAACTCAAACGTTGTCACACCAAATACTTTATTTAAATTAATTTCTGGCTCCTCTCTTGTATACATTCTTGCTGTTTCAAACATCGGCTTCATTTGATACTTTTCCGCTAATTCTACCGCTGCTTTGTTTTTCTCGGGCACATCGAGGAATAGTGGAGTACTTTCTCCAATAAAAGCATGCAGTTTATTAAACAATTTATCTGCAATACTCTCATTATCGGCAAATAATGGACCTACTTTGAAACCTGTTCTACATTTACGGATCATTCCATACCCCTTTAGTTCGTTACTGTCTACGAAACCAACAGCTAAACTTTCAGGTTGTTGTATCCACAAGCGGAGGAATTGAGGTCGCGACACCGGAAACAGATTAGTATCGTACTCAAGTAGCTGATCGAAAGAAATTGTTGATAGCTCTACAATATTTCCTGTGTTTTCATTGCTTAAAGCTGTTCCTGTACCTTCGTAACGAATATTTCTGTACGCTAGTTTAAAACCTGATTTTTTGTAATTTTCTTGTTGAGCAAGAACCCCATCAAGACCGATATTTTGATCCCCTAGGTATTTAATAGCTGCATTCCAAACTTGAATACCGTAACCTCTTCCTCTGTATTCAGGCTTAGTAATATAAAAACCTAAAAAACCAAACTTACCATCGTAAGATACAGCTGAAATAGAAGAGATTGGTTCATTATCTAAGAAACCCATGAAGTAACCATTGGGATCGGTTTGATAAAATGCTTCAACATCATAAAGTCCAGGATTCCAACCTTCCTTCGCTGCCCATTCTACAGCTGTCTCTAAATCCTCTCGAGTCATTTGCCTTACTTGATATTGCATGAGGCAATTATACTACCTTTCTTACATAACAGATGAAAAAGTTTATAGATCAGCTATAATATGGACAGGAGTTAATCTTATGGGATCACAAGTACAATTTGGTAAAAATTTAAGAGTAGCTCGAGATAAAACTAAACTAACGCAAAAGCAAGTTGCTGATAAGGCTGGCGTTCACGTTAATTACTATGCTCGTATTGAACGGGGTGAAGAAAATCCATCCTACGAAGCACTTGAGAAAATAATCAAAGCACTTAGAATCAAATCGTCCCAAGTCTTTCCGTTTTAATCTTCAGTCTTCTTCAGATCCGTTCTTGTGACTTTACCATCATCAGAAATCTTGATTTTCCCTGACTCAATATCTTCATCAATTCTATCCACAACTACCCCTGCCATCGATCTCATCGCCTCAATAGTTTTGATTGCATTTTCTCGAGTAGCTTTTTCTGGAGCTGACTCCTTAAGCATTTTTAGTACTTTTTGAATTTCTTCTTCTGTTGGGTTTTTCTTCATAATTCCTTTCAAGTGATAGCGCAAGTGTATCACAAATTAAATAAACTTCCTTAGATTCAAGAAATTAAACATTTCTTGGGCATGATTATCACCCTCGATTCTACGCATAATTTCTCGACTATTATTTTGCGACAAGATGTTAAGACTGCCTTCCCAGAGAATCTCCCGATCAATAATGGCTAGCTTTCGGTGATGATTGTTCACAGTTACGGCTACTTGGACACCCAATGCCTCAAACCGTTGAATTTCCACCTCAGATTGCACAGCCCATATGCCTTCATGCAAGCTCGGATTTCTGGTAATCACATATATTTTGATACCATTGTTGATCAATTTCTCAAGAGTTGGGTATAAATGTCTCATCCTTCCACTAGAAATAAATGGACTTTCAATAACGACTTCGCTGGCACAGCGAAGTAAATCTCTGGTAAACTGTTTATAGAACGTTGACTCATCGAAAAGCGAGGTATTAAACATCAGTTTCCTCCTTTTCTACAGTCTCGTATATCAGGCGAAGCTGCTCAAAATGAGCTAAAAATGGTTCAAACTGATGTGCGTTAGGGTCACAAAATGGAGATGTGGGTTCGAGCCCCACTGGGGACACATATATGTCCTTATAGCTTAATGGATAGAGTACCTTTCTTACGAAATCTACAAACCACCGAAAGGTGGTTTTTTTTGTATACTGACCATATCCTTCTGAGTGAAATAGTAACTATGTCTATTTAAAATGGTGAAGCTTGGCGCGATTATTGGCGCGATTATGGCGCGATTATGTGTTATAATTAAAGTGTGTTCAAACCAAAATTCATTATCACACCTGAGATTAATAACGAAATTGCTGAAATCGAAAAGTTAAAATCACTTTTCGAGCAAGCAACTATTCTTCCTGAATTGGCAGTAGAGCTACGATTTAGAGCCACGGTGGAATCTGTACATAGCTCAACTTCAATTGAAGGAAACCCACTCAATGAACAACAAGTTCAAAAAGTATTACAGGGAAATACCATTACTGCTCCAGATTATGCAATTCAAGAGGTTCTAAACTATAAAAATGCACTTAACTGGCTAAACCAAAGAGAATCACCACAAAAGATACTATCAAGTTCAGAGATACGTAAGTTACACAGTTTAGTAATGGAAAAACTATTACAATCTCAAAAGATTGGAAAGTACCGCCCTGGGGATATCTATGTCGTTGATAAAATTAACAATAAAGAAACAATTCAGTACATAGGTCCTGACTCAGCTAATTTAAATCAACTGGTTTCCACCTTTCTTAAATGGACAGCTATCCAAAAAAATACATCTAATCTACATCCCGTTCTACTTGCCGGGTTAATCCACTATATTTTTGTCTCAATCCATCCTTTCTCAGATGGAAATGGTAGAACTACAAGACTGCTAACATTTCAGTATTTGAAATCAGTTAACTATCATTTCAATGACTCTCTATCATTAGACGCCTACTACCTACAAAATCGAGCAAAATATTACGAGGCGTTAAGTAGAGGTAAGAACTTTGAAGATCGTATGCATGCTGATATTACTCAGTTTTTAGAATTTTTCGTGGAAGGTTTTCTTACATCAGTAAAAACCCTTACAAAGTATGTGCAAATGGGCAAAGTAATAGATCATTCCGAAAAACCTATCAGACTTAATATCGAAGAACTATTAATACTAGACTATGCCTATCAATTTAAATCAATTTCACTAGAGGAAGCTATTGCTGCAACAAGCGCTTCCAGAAGAACAATACAAAGAAGATTAGGTGGTCTAATCGATAAGGGTATTCTTCAAACCGAGGGACAGGGTCCCTCAACAAAGTACGTTTTACCATCCAAGAGAAAAAGCCAATAATTCATTTATACTATGTTTAAACTGTTAAACCTAAACATCACCATATGTCTCTAGAAAAACCAAAACTACCAGCCATTATCTCTGCTCATCACGCCTCACATAGCTTTGGTGCCTATGATTCCCGAGTAAACTTAACTCCATACCAAAAATATCGCTACTCAGACATACATAGTGGAGAGTCCGCACCAGAGAAGGTGAGCTAACACTATGAGGTGATCACAGCCGCGGAGTAGTAGATCTTAACCGTGCAGAAGACAGTCCAACATTATTCCCTACGGTCGACTTTGGCCGTCCTGAGAATACAATTTGGAAACCCAGCCAGGAGTTAACCCCAGCAGAACGCGAAACCATAAAAAAAGAAATCTATGACAAATACCATGAGCGATTGCTGGAGGGTGTAAGAAAAGTAACCACAACTGGAGTTGTTGTATCCTGGGACAGTTCTTCACCAGGGCATCTTGGCAAAACTGAAGCTGCTAGTGTTAATAAACAGTATGTAGAAGATGCCAAAAAGAGAGTAGCAAACGGCACTGCAACCAATTTTGACCATCTTGTAGCTGAACTTGACCCAGAAATGTTATCAACTGGCTCAAATGTTGTAATGCCTCCTATTATTCTCTCTAACAAAGGCAGTGAGGAGTTAGCAGACAATCAAAGTGGTGAAATTACCAGCCGTGATCCAGATTTTCTAAGGGAAATGGCGTACCAACTAAGCCGTGCATTAAAAAGACATAACTTGCCTGACGAAGTTCACCTAAATCTAGTGTACAAAGGCGGACATGTTGGTAATTACTACAACACAAGAAGAAGTCCCAACCAAATGGATATTAACCATGACCTGCATTCATTCCAAATTGAGTACAGCACGGGTTTCACTCATGATCCCTATATCTTTACTCCAAAGCCAATTCAATTACTGAAATTAAAGGCAGCATTTGAAGAAGCTATGTACAACGCCTATGCTGGTTTTTTGAGAGGGTAGATACCAACAACTACGCAACAGGCTGCAAATGATGATACGGGACTTTCCCCTTATACCTCTTTATAGCTAACAGTAAAATTTGCTCGATAAAGTCTTCATAGGTTAAACCAGTTAGTTTAGCAACTGAAGGTACGCAATCCTTTATATTAATTGAAGGATTAGGATTTAACTCCAATACATGAGGGTTACCGTTTTTGTCCAACTTCACTTCAACTCTGCCATAATCATGACAACCCAATATGTTATATGTATCGAGCGCTATCTCAGAAATTAATGATAATAATTTTTTACTTTCATTTTTTGGTGGTCGCTGCACTTCAACGTAACTTGTATCTTCAGCCTTCCATTTCGACTCAAAGGAATAGATGTTCCATTTATTTGGGTCAGTATGCTTAAAGATACTTCTAGAAAGTGGAAGAACTCTAATATCATCTGGTTCTGAACCAAAAATGGAGACATCGTACTCGTCACCATCTAAGTACTCTTCAACTAGAGCCGGACGAAGTAAAGTCTCTGTGACATACTTAATTTGTTCATAGAGTTCCTGCTCATTTTTTACTACCGATTTCTGTGTAATCCCAATGGAGTTGTCTGTGTTTGCTGGTTTCACAATAAGTGGATACTGCAACTCACTGTTAATTTGCTCATGTACCGAGTACACATAATCCCACTTAGCGGTCGGAATTTCATGGTAGGTAAGCATTTTCTTAACTCTAATTTTGTCTAAACACAAACCTAGAGTAAATGGACTCGAGCCAGTATAGGGGATTTGAAAAATATCTAACAAACTCGCAACATGTGGCTCTAGTAAACTGGAGTTATTTAGTCTCTCAGACACATTAAATACAAAATCAATTTTCCCATGCATTAACAACTTTATGCTATTCGGGATGTCATTAAAGTCGATAAATACTGTTTTGTAGCCCTTCGATTCAAGTGCCTTCTGAATATTTTTACCCACATTTGTTAGCTCAGCCTCAACCGAACCATCATCTTGTCCATATTGGTTACAAGCAATACCAATTACTAAGTTCTTGTAAGAACTTTCTGGCATCAAGCGAACGCGATACAACCTTTTCTTGTCAACATCTTTTGTTGACTGCAACCATGCTGGAGAAACAGGAGATTTTCTAACCGTTTTTCCAACTTGCGACAACTCGGAGAAAGGAACAATTTCAAAATTAACTTTAGCTTTTGCCTTCTCAAGATTTTCTTCCGCATCATGGGGATTATCGCCATACGCGCAGATCCAACCAAGGTAATCAAAACTAAACGGAGGAGTAAGTACCGTATCACCTACTTCCTTAAAAAATACAAAGTCGTGCACCTTATCCTCTGGTGCAAAAACTTTTGGAAACTGAAGGCTTGAGATAATACCAGATTCCTTTTGTATAAAGCAGTCAGCAGCAAAATATTTTTTTGGATTCTCTGGTTTAACAACCATTGGGATATACTCACCAAGTGCAATTTTGACTGCAGATTCAATTAAATCAACTCCCCAGGCTCTTTTAATGAATGAGTAGTAATAACCACCTCCAAGTCGTAAATTAATCTCAATTGGCATTGGTCCATTGCTTGAATACTTTGCTTCAAAGTGGATACAACCATCTTGGATACCAATTTTTTCAAGCATGACCTCGGCCATGGAGACTAGTTCCCGTTCAACATCATCAGGAAGTAATGACGGGAATGTGTCGCCTGTTTCAATAAAAAAAGGTTCACTTGAGGCATGGTTATCTGTTATCGACCAGAATTTAAGTTTTCCGTTTTGAAGCAGCATGTCTATATCCACTTCATCTCCGTCAATATACTCCTCAACCATGATTGTTAAACCTTCATGCAAAGCAGATTCAACAGAAGTTGACATTGCAGACTGAATGTATTTAATTGTTTCATCTAGCTGCTCTGGCTTTTCAACCTTAGTAACAAAGGCACTACTGGTGCCAAATGTTGGTTTTATAACCACCGGAAACTTTAGGGTAGCTTTGGCTTCTTGGAGACTTTCAATGTCAGTAAACTTAAAAAATTTGGGAACTTGCAGACCTTCTTTTTCACAAAAACGTCTAAAATGCAGCTTATTTCTTGCAATTTTTGCTACTTCATACGGTATACCAACAACACCCAAAGCAGTAGCTATTTTAGAGGTAAGTAATACGTCATCTTCCCAAAAAGTGAGTACGCCATCAATCTTCTTGACTGTAGAGTACTTTTCAACAGCTTGAAGTGAAGCACTATGATCGTTTGTATCTGCAATGATCCAATCTGAGACGTAACTATCCGCCCAGTTTTTTTCTGAATTAAGTACTACCACCTCTACGTCTAATTCTTTTAGTCTTTTAAAGATAAACTTTTTTAAAAGGTTACCTGTGTTAACTACCAAAATTCGTTTTTGTGAGGTGTGATTCATATGATATTTTGTATTCTATATAAACTAGATTTTTTTACAATACATCATTCAAAACGTGGAAGAGCGCCACTCAAGTAGTGAGCAAACCTTGTACCTAACTCGTCAAGCATCTCTCTACCCTCCAGGTTATCTAAAATAAAATCAGGAATGGATTCTAAACCATATCGACCAGCTAAAATTCCAACTGTTACAGCAGCTAAAGAATCGACATCTCCACCCATTTGCAACGCCCTTTGCAAACCAGTAAAAGCATCACTTGAGTATTTAAGAATGTATACGGAAGCTAGTGCGGTATGAATTGCCGAGATAGGCACACCTTCAATAAGTCCTCCGGCACCTTTAATAGGTTGTGGTCCACACAATAACTCAAACTCTGAACTGGATATATCTTCTAGAATGGGAAGTGTATCTAGTTTCGATAACAAGCCTTTAATTGAGTCAAACTCAGCCTTTGTCGCAAAGTGATGGAAAATCTCTGAAGGATTTCCACCATTGAGCAGGTAATACGCAGCATATGCAACTAAGTCACTTCCCAAGCGGGCCTCTGGATGTGGGTGCGTAGAATCTGCATTTATTTTTGAATACTCAAAAAGCGTATTTTCTGGTAACAACCCTAATACGTTTGCGCGCATTACAGGTGCATTACCTGGATGGACTCTACCAGCTTGGGAGGCTCTGATCTCTGAAATAGTTACTGTGCCTTTATAATAGCCTTCAATCGAACCATGTCCCTGACGAGGAAACCCTCGATTTTTTATATCAGATTCATATTCATTTTTCCAAAATGCTAACAATAACTCTTCACTAAAAACTTCCTCGCTTAGTAGGGCTTTAACTACGCCAATCGTGTGTTCTGTATCATCAGAATACATTCCGGGTGCATAGTTCATACCATGCTTACCTGTTCGTAAATTATGCCATTGGTCGAAGGTAAGCAGCGCAATCTTTTTCCTGTCCTGCATTTCCAAGCCAAGACCATAAGCGTCACCTACGCCTGTACCTACCAACATTTCAGGAACTGAAACCATACCTACTCCTCAATCACCAAACTCACTAACTCATTCCCTTTTTCATACACTGCTTTGTAAGAAATAACGGTACAGTCTTTAGTAAATAAGTAGGGGAGTATCTCCTTAATTTCTGCTAACATGTTTTCTTTTTCAAGCATTTGAGCAGGTGTGAGCCAAACTAACTCACCATCCTCTGGGTCTTTGATTACCTCACCGCCAACATAATCAGCCTCAACAAAGTGAAAGAAAAATTCTTGATCTAAATCTTTTAGGTATGCATTGCCTGTGGCAATTACTTTTAGGTTTGTAATATCAAGCCCCGTCTCTTCTTTGACCTCTCGGCGAGCGCACTCAAATAACCCCTCATTAAACTCACGGTGACCACCTGGCGCCATCCACACGTCTGGCATAATTCTTTTGCTTGGACTACGGTGTAGCATCAAATACTTGCCATCCTTTTTTACAAAACACTCTAGGGTAACTGCAATATTTCTTGTTGCTGTCATAGTTTGTTTGCCACTTTCTGTGTATATTCTGCAACCTCACTGGCTGCTGTCCAATCTTTCTTAAATGCGTTGTACGCAATTGAGCCCAACCCAATATGTAGTTGGTAACAGAGTAGTCTCTCTTCTATGTTTTGTGTATTAGCAAACTCTTTGTAGTGAGAAAGTAGTTTTTGACACAAATCAACTTGGGCAAATTGATGTAGTATGCTTACACTGTGCAAAAAAGGTTAACCCCACTGGCTATTGCAACACAAGAACTTCGTGCATGTTATGACAAACTGGGCATTGTAGCGGGGAGACATAACTACGACGACTACTGGACTAGAGATGCCTACTACGGCTGGTTAGGCGCCCTAGGATTAGGGGAACATCACATTGTCACCACACACCTTGATACCTTACTTTCATTCCAGCAAAAAAATGGTCTTATCCCATACCTTATTCGCCAAAAAGTGCCAGGACTTCCATTCATTGGAATCAAAAAGCAGGTACCTCCCATAGCTTGTTTCAGGTCACCTAAAGCCTTATTTACCAGCACGGTAATTGATAGTAACTTTTACTATATTGCCGGAGTATATGAATACTACAAAACAACAAAAGATGCCTCATTTTTAAAAAAACACCTTCCTCACGTTCTTCAAGCATTCCAGTGGTATCAAAACCAACTAACAACAGATCATTTGCTACAAGAAGGTTACATAGCACAGTGGAATGATGGGATATATAAAAAAGGGTATGGAGGCGTTACCAATATGCAAGTCTATCAAGCTGCAGTGTATATAGCCAAACTTCACAAAGCTGCTGGCCAAGACTCCACTAAATACGAGACACTTGCACAAGAAATTAAATCTGCTATTACCAACCATTTTTGGAACGGGACCTACTATATTGACTGGATTGATGGCAGCAAAAAGTACACATACTTTGATTCGATCGCGAATATGCTCGCAATTTTATGGGAAATAGCAGACAAGTCACAAGCTGCAGAAATACTTTCCTTTACCTCAAAAAATGCCTATACCAACCCATTAGTAACAACCAGTTTTCCTGCGTACCCATATACCAAAGTTGAGTTAGTAAACTTACTTTTTGGCGTTGGAAGTTACTGGCAAGGCACAAATGTTTTTTGGATTGAACCAGCACTTCTGTATTGCCAAGCGCTGAACAAATCTGGTCATCACATAGAAGCCCAAGCAGTATTTACCAGTGTCTCGACACTGGTTACAAAATATGGTGGGGTATTTGAAACATATCAACTACAGAATAAACTAATGCATCCATTCAAAAGGATGCTGTACCGATCAGAACATCCGTACGCACGTGGTGCAGGAATGTTTGTTACTACAGCTCAGCAACTTGACGAAACTTAAAATTCTGCCAAAGGGTGTAAGGTTACCGCTTCTGCTAGCTTAATAATGGCAGGTATAAATTCTTTCTCTGCTATTTTTGCACCTTCTAGTACTTCTTGCTCAGAAGTGGGATTAGGGTTCTCAACAGACTTGGCTATTAGTTCTTCAATAGTAGGGCATTGAACGCTCGGTATGACATTTGTTACCGCTGTAAGTCCAATCCAATGTACTTGCCTGTCAAATCCATCATCGTTCTTTGCAGCTTGGTTGAAGTGCTGCATAACCATTGCTTCAAGTGCAAATGACATTCCATGTAACTCAACCAAATTGGCATTTTGCTCAATCAGCTCACGGTAACTTCCTCTAACTAAGTCACCTATACCCTCATACATAGGTGCATTGCTTGCTAGGGTGTACATACCAATGTGTAATCTCTCTTGCGGGACAATTGCAGCTAACTTCGCTGTAAGTTGACTGTCAGCCGTTTGGGCTTTAGCAGGGAATCGCTGTCCCAATCTGTCATCATTAGGACCAAATAGTGCGTTCACCCCGTGTTGGTTAACATAATCAATATCAATCACCATATCACCAACCTGTACCTTACCATTATCATTTGCTCCCGCTGCATTTGTTGTTACCAGCCACACAGCACCCAAACCTTTTGCCACCCGTAATGGGGCTGTTATCATCTTAAGATGAGAAGGAGAATAGTTAGTGTCATAGAGGTGAGCCCTCCCAGTAGCTATACCCACTAATTGACCGCCAATATCTGCAAAGAGCACTTCTTTACCATGCCCAGGTGCTTGTGGAGAAAACCAGTGAGGAATATCGCTAACTGCTATACGATGTAACACTGTTACTCCATCTGCATTTGGCAGAGAAGCCAACCCTGACCCACAAACAATCCAGCCATCAAGTTTCGCTTTTCCTATTGCGTGTATCAACTCGTCACGCAAGAAGTTCCTGGTCTCAACTAGGTGCGTGTAAAAAATATCTTTTTCTGCCTCTAACTTTTCTAGCTGAAACTGCACATTCATTGCTTGTGCTGCAGCATTATGCGCTTGTTGTTTTTCTTCGCTTGAAAGCAGTGCTGCCATAGCTAATCTCCAACCTAGTTAACAGCCATCAACATATCGCTATTAATCTCTTCAGCCGTCAGCGCTCTGGAATAGATTCGTACATCATCCAGTAATCCACCATACTCACCAGCTGGATACTCTTCGTTATAGCCAAGTCTTACGGCTTTGTTGTTTTGCTGTATAGATTGTGAGAATGCAACTGAGTTCACCTCAGTACCATCTACATAGACTCTCTTCATGTTGCCATCATAGGTGACTGCAACATGGTGCCATTGGTTATCATTGAGATCTGGTCCACCAAAAACATCATTCACGCTACTTATTCCATACCAAGTTGTAAAGTTTGCTTTTGGTGTGCTTCCATTTATAGAGACACCCCATGCAGAATCACCTTTGGTAACAAATGCATCCCAGTTATTTTGGAATGCAGCATTTTTCATCCAAAAGCTAACTGTCATTGCTGTGGTGAAATCAAACTGCGATTCATTTGGTAAATTAATATAGTTACCAGTTCCTGTAAAGTTATAACCCCCAGAACCTAAGTGACCACCAGTACTTTCATACAATGGACAAGTACCAGTACACGTCCCGGTATTTCCATTTCCCGAGTTGTCAAAAAGTCTATTAGCATCAGCATTAAAACCAAATGCTGCTACCAACCCTGTTGGCACTGTATTGTTCACTGTAACCACTACGGCTGCACTTGTTGCCACATTGCCGCTAATATCAGAGGCTAGAGCATCAAGTGTATGCGTACCATTCACCACTGCACCTGTATTCCAAGTTACCTCATATGGTGCTGTTGTGTCTGCAACACCTAACAGTTGCCCATTCAATCTAAACTGAACGTTTGAAATACCAGTATTGTCTGTAGCTACTGCTAAGACTGTCACGTTTCCTGACACTGTTGCGCCTTGTGTGGGTTGAGACAACTCAACCTGAGGTGGGGTAGTATCTACAACGTTTGCTACTTCAAACGCTACTTGAGCACTTTGTGTTGCATTATTTGAAGCATCACGTGCAACAGCATGTACAACGTGCTGACCATTAGCTACAGCCGTAGTATCAAGCTGAGCAGTGTATGGGCTGGTTGTGTCCTCAGCAAGATAGGAAGTTCCATCAACATAAAACTGCACTCCTGCCACACTCACATTATCAGTTGCAGATGCAGTAAGTGTAAGCAGACCTCCTACTACCTGTCCTTGTGTTGGATTTGAAATAGTTACCACTGGAGCTGTTGTGTCTGGCACTAAGGTTCCTGGTGCAGGTAATCCCAGTGCAGCATTATCTAAAACAAGCACCCAATCACCGCTAGATGGTGGATTAAAAACCTGAGTGCCACTGGTAGCAAATACTCCAGCATTTTGTGCAGTACCATCTGTTGGGTTATACCACCATGCTTGCGCCTGAGTGCCAGAAATACTTGCCATATTTATAGTCAAGTTTCTTTGAGATGGCGTATATACCACAACTGTGCCATTGTCACTCGTCTTTGCTGCGGCAGCATAGCTACTACCACTACCAAATCCAGCAGTTAAAACTTGGTGTGTTTGGTCTGGAACTAATCCAACCCAGTTTCTGGAAAGGAATAAGTTCTTTACGTGTACCATGTCGGCACGACCTTCATCTGCCAAATGATTCTTCCAGGAATCTGAGATTCCATTTATAGTCGTCGAGTTCATGTGCCATATTGGGTTATTGCCATAATGGTTACCACTAGCACCAGAAAGTATACCTACGTATGCTTCTTTTCTTGTTTCTAAAGGTGCAGCATTATTCCAGTCCCTTTCGTAATGGGATTCGAATAAGAAAAAGGGCATAAATGGTGTTCTGTTGTAATCTTGCAAGACTTTATCTTGAACTGGTAGGTACGTGTACGTGATATTAAAGTCAATCCAATCGTACCCATGCTGCTGTTTTATCTCAGCTGCCGAATACTCTGGGGAACCATGAAAAGTATGGAGGTGATTAGGATCTGCGGCTTTTACTGCTGCTGCCATTGCACCTATTTTTTGACCAACCTCACATCCAGTATTGGTGGTGTGATTCCCGCAAGGGTTTGTGTCATTACCCCACACGTACATAAGGTTAGGAACATTTTTATATCGATTACCGATAAACGTACCATATGCTGCAGCAACTTCTACTGTGTTTACACTCGATTCAAGTTCATTACGATATCCGTCATTACAGCAACCTAAATAGTTTGGTGCCAAAATGACTTGCAAACCATATTCTGCTGCTTTAGCAATCACCCAATCTGCATGAGCAAAGTAGGCCTCATTAGGAGTATCAAATTTGGGAACACCATTTTGATACACCAAATAAGGATTGTCACCATAAAAATTAGCCGGTGCATTATTTGCATAGTAACTCTCAACTAACGTAACAATTATTGAGTTAAAACCTCTTGAAGCTGTATCTTGAATGTATAACTCTGCATCCTCTTTTGAAACTTGTCCAATTAGTGACCAAGGTGTGTCGCCGTGAATAAGCACAGGTGTGTTATTTTGATCAACTAGATACCTGGCTGCAGCATCTGCAGACTTCTTGAGTGGATACACTGGCGCCCCTGCTGGAGGTGTAGGTGTTGGAGAAGGTGAAGGACTTGGTGAGGGAGTGGGGCTTGGACTTGGCGTTGGTGTTGGACTTGGAGAAGGGGTAGGTATAACAGCTACCGGTGTATTTTTGTCTGCTAGTACCTCTGCATCCGAAAGTGCTCGGTTATATATGCGCACATCATCTAACAGACCAGAATAACTTACAGTTTCAGGGGAACTTTGAAGATTTATACCCAGTGTAACTGGCTCTGAGTTATTAGTAATTATTTTGGTGTATGCGGTTGTTTTAACCAACACTCCATCAACATATACTTTTTTGGCTATGCCATCGTACGTAACAGCAACATGTTTCCAAATATTGTTATCCATTGTTGTTGCGGGATATACAAGATTTTTTTTGCCTTGAGAAGTAGTTGAAAAAGAAATTCTTCTTGAAGTATTCTGTCTTTCAATTAACCAAGAGTTTGATCCTTTTGCAATGATAGGTTCAAAAGCAAAATCAAATATGTTTACCTTCATCCAAAAACTAACTGTCATCTGGTTTGTAAAATCAAACAACGTCTCACTTGGCAACTCTATATAGTTACCAGCACCAGCAAAGTCAAACCCGCCCGATGTTGAACCGTCAGGATTTTGGTGACCACCAGTAGTTACA